>NZ_JAUBRC010000049.1:0-38581 GCF_036701635.1 Microcoleus sp. N9_B4
GGATTTGTTATTTTACTTAACAATGGAAAAAAGCCGTCCTACAAGGACAGGGTTTTCAACCCAATTTTCTGATAAATCGTAGCCGAAGAATTCGCAATTATTAAAATAAACACAAAATAAGCTGAGCTTGCTCTTAAACTTTGATAGAATGATCAACATTCAGAAAAGTTTTTAAAGTAGGTACTATTATGCTCGCCTCAACTAGCGAATTGCTGAACATGGCTTTGAGAAGTGGTTATGCGATCGGCGCTTTTAACGTCTACAACCTCGAAGGAGTAAAAGCCGTCATCAATGCGGCCGAAGCGCTGCACAGTCCTGCTATACTGCAACTCCACCCCAGTGCCCTCCTATACGGAAAATCGCCTTTAGTTGCGCTGTGCATCAAAGCGGCCCGCAAATCTTTAGTGCCGATCGCAGTACACTTAGATCACAGCACCTCAGAAAAAGACATTCACCTCGCGCTAGTCGCCGGCATCAAATCAATTATGGCAGACGGTTCTTTTTTGCCCTACGAACAAAACTTAATATTTAGCCGGGAAATGACTAAATTAGCCCACGCTAACGGTGCGGCAGTTGAAGCAGAAATCGGCAGAATTAGTGGCAGGCAAGAAGGTTTGACAATCGATGAGAAAGCCGCAAGGATGACCGATCCAGTGGCAGCAGCAGAGTTTATCAAAGAAACTAAGGTGGATGTCTTGGCCGTAACAATTGGTAACGTTCACGGCAAATATTTCAGCGAACCAAAACTAGATTTTCCGCGTCTGGAAAAAATCCGGGCTGCTGTTTCAGTGCCGTTAGTGATGCACGGTGCTAGCGGTTTGCCGGACTCAATGATTCATCAATGTATTAAATTCGGAGTATCTAAATTTAATGTGAATACAGAAGTTCGCGAAGCTTATATGGACGTGTTAAAAAGTAGCATTTCTTTGTCAGAACCGGATTTGTTGGAAATAATGGAAAAAGCTATCGATGCCATGCAATCGGTCATTTCTGACAAACTGCAACTTTTCGGTTCTGTCGGTAAAGCTTATTTGCATCAATCTCCCTACGCGGATGACTTGACCCCAAAGAGTACCAGCAACGAACAAACAAGCCGCAACCAATCAATTTTCGATCAAATCTTAAAGCCTGTGTATAGTGAGGCTTTCTGTCTTCTTGTGAAGTAAAAAAACTAAAGTCCTGACTGCGAACCAGCGATTAAAAGGGCGGGTTTTTGAGATTGTCAATTATTGGCAGATATTTTTCGTGAACCCGCCCCTACCGTATTAGGGGTAATCGACCGGACATAATATTAGTCAGGACTTCAGTCTTCTCTAACCGTTTAAAAATCGATCGGGATCGATGCCAGATTCCCGCAGCCGCCGAATTAAAGACTGCAATTGAGCTTCTGCTTGTTGAGCCCTAGATTCCGCTGACTCGGCCCGCTGCCGTTGCTGTTCCGCTTCAGTGAGAATCCAATTGCCATCCACATCATACCAGCGCAGCCACAGTCGATCGATTCCCTGAAACTCGCCTTGCCACAAACCCAAGCCCAAACTTAGGTCAGGAATCCACACTCGCGACTCGGACAATTCTAATTCTTGATAGTGTCCGCCCTTCAATTCAAACACTCGCAATTTGTTAGTATAGCGGCTGAAAACGGCATAAATAGGAACCCGCAAAATTTGCTCGTAAACCTCCCATTTTCTCGGCGGTTCCTCCTTCGTCTCGGCCTCCAAAACTTGCCCGTTACCCGCAGTGTTTCCCGACTGAGGTGGCAACTTTTCTTCATCGGTATTGTCGCCTAAATCTTCTTTTTCCGTTCCCGGCGAAAGCAGTTCTACAATTACAAAAGGATTCACCCCTTCCTGCCAAGTAACATAACTCATCCGCAGTTCGGATCGATCGTAAAGTCGGGGAACTCCCACAACTGCAAACCAATCCGGCCGCTTGTGCCACAAAGTGTGAGACACGTCATAATAAAGGTTCATTTCGGTGCCGCTAAATATCTCAGAAGCTGGATAATTCCGAGGTCGAAATGTCAGGCTCAACAACTGCGGCTGCAAATCGTGAAATTCGTCAGGCAAACCAGGTTCCTCCGGGTCTTCGCTGGGTAAATCGTACATTGTCGGCAGCGTTTCTCTGGGCGATCGCGGCGGATCGGTTTGCGGCACAGGATATTTAAAAGGAAACATATAATATTGAGAAATGACTCCATTTATGCTAACATCACGGGAACATCCCAATGAGGCTTTCACAGGAGTGCAAGCCGGAGAGCTATAAGCGAGATATATCGGCTTTGCTGTGCGGGACGATCGCACTCCTAGAAAAGGATTTTAACAAAATCGGGATGAGCTCTTTTCTTCCTCTCTTCTGTGAAGTCAATCTAAAATCTAAAATCTAAAATCTAAAATCGACTGATCCGAACTTCTGCACTATGATCGACATTCCTCAACTGATTGCTCAAGAACTTTCCATAAATCTGTCTCAAGTCAATAATGCTCTGGAACTTTTCGCCGAGGGAGCAACTATTCCGTTTATTGCCCGCTACCGCAAAGAACGCACGGATTTGCTGAATGAAATTCAGTTGCGGGATATCTCCGATCGCTTCACCTATTTGACGGAAATTGAAGAGCGCAAAAAGTCAATTTTAGATACGATTAGCTCTCAGGGTAAACTTACTGAAGAATTGCAAGCCAAAATCGAATCGTGTTTGCAAAAAAACGAACTAGAAGACCTTTATCTGCCTTACAAACCCAAGCGGCGGACGCGAGCGACAATTGCTAGGGAAAAAGGTTTGGAACCGCTGGCAAATTTTATCAAAACTCTGAACTTACCGACGGCTAAACCAGCAGATTTTGAGGCGGAAGCAGCTAAATACATTTCGGAAGAAAAGGGAGTGAAGACAGCAGAAGAAGCTCTCAAAGGTGCTGCGGATATTTTGGCGGAAGCGGTTTCGGAAAAAGCTGAATTGCGGGCTTATTTGCGAGAATTTTTGATGAAAACAGGAGTTTTTGTCTCGAAAATTAAAGATGATTTCCCGGAAGGAAGCACTAAATTTGAAATGTACCGCAATTATCAAGTTGCAGCCAGAAGCGTTCAGTCGCACAATATGTTAGCGCTGTTTCGCGGGGAAACGGAAGGGGTTTTAGATTTGGAACTGGCGTTTGATGAATCCGCAGTGATGGCTTATTTGGAAGGTCAGGAAATTAGAACTAGGATACCGGAAGTTAAAGAGTTTTATCGATCGACTTTGAAGGATGCCTTCAACCGACTGATGAAGACTTCGTTAATTACAGAAGTACGATCGCACAACAAAGCCGTCGCTGATATCGAGTCCATCGCCACTTTTGAAACCAACCTCCGCGAGTTGCTGCTGTCGGCGCCGGCGGGAATGAAACCCACATTGGCGATCGATCCGGGATTTCGCACGGGCTGCAAAGTTTCCGCCCTCGATGAAACCGGGCAATTTTTAGAATATCAAGCAATTTTTCCCCACCAAGCCGCCGCTCAGCGCCAGCAAGCTGGTAAAATTGTCAAGCATTTAATTGAAAAATATAAAATTGAATTAATCGCGATCGGTAACGGTACAGCTTCCCGGGAAACAGACGAATTTGTTTCGGAAGTTTTGGCAGAAATGGATAGGAAACCGATTAAAGTCATGGTGAATGAATCCGGTGCATCGATTTATTCAGCAAGCGATGTGGCGATCGCCGAATTTCCCGATCTCGACATCACCGTCCGCGGCGCAGTCAGCATCGGACGGCGCTTGCAAGACCCCCTCGCCGAACTCGTGAAAATCGACCCGAAATCAATAGGAGTCGGTCAATACCAGCACGACGTTGACCAAAAACTGCTCAAAAAGAAACTCGACGAAACAGTCGAAAGCTGCGTTAATTATGTCGGAGTTGACTTAAACACAGCATCCAAAGAACTGCTGACATTTGTATCAGGAATGACGGCAACTGTTGCAAAAAATATCGTTAATTACCGCAACGAAAACGGCGCATTTAAAAATCGCCGCCAACTCTTGAAAGTTCCCAAACTCGGGCCAAAAGCTTTTGAACAAGCAGCCGGATTTCTCCGCATTCGCGGCGGCGAAAACCCCCTGGACAATACCGCAGTTCATCCAGAAAGTTATCCTGTCGTGCAGGCGATCGCCAAGGATTTAGACTTGCCGTTGACTGGAATAACACAAATATCGGAAAAAATCAAGACTGTAAATATCAAGAAATATGTCACCGAAAAAGTCGGAGAACCAACACTCCGAGACATTATTTCCGAACTAGAAAAACCGGGAAGAGACCCGCGTGCCGAGTTTAAATATGCCACTTTCCAAGCAGGAATCAAAGAAATCTCCGATTTACAAGTTGGGATGGAATTAGAAGGCATAATCACGAATGTAGCTAACTTTGGAGCCTTTGTTGATGTAGGAGTGCACCAAGATGGTTTGGTTCATATTTCTCAATTAGCCGATCGCTTTGTGGACGATCCTAAACAGGTTGTGAAAGTCGGACAAGTTGTGAAAGTGCGGGTTTTGGAGGTGAATGAAAAGTTAAAGCGGGTTAGTTTGACGATGAAGCTGCAAGAAAAACCGCAACCGCAAAATGGCAATAGTGCGAGGCTTCCGGCCCCGCGCCGACGTTGAAACTTTGGGGGAAAGCTGAAATACTCACCGGCCTGAAGGCGCGGTGAGTATTTCAAAAGTCTGGAACTCTTATAAATGCGTGAAATGAAATTCGTCTGAAAGCGCTAACCCAAGCGTATTGCTCTATAGATGCTGTACAACAGAAAAGTATTAATGTAGGCAACATTGGTTTGGGCAACAGTCGCTAACCCCGTAATCGAGAGGGGACTTCCTGCCAGAATAGTGGGACTGCAATCAAACCAGTTATCAACTGAATGCCACCAAAGATAGCGAGAGAAGGCCCAAATCCAAAGCGCAGTAGCTCTCCAAATATGAAACTGCCTACACCAAATCCAGTAAAGAGAGTAAATACCTTCAGTCCCATCGTTTGCCCCAAATTGTTGTCATCTCCGAGATCGGTCACAATTCCGACAAACAACGGTTGAGTCAGGTCATACCCTAAAGACAAAATAAGAACTGCGATCGTCGTTCCCATTGGCGGAATCTCAAAAATCATTGCAATCCCAGCCACAGCAGCCATTACCAACCCTGCTGGAACGAGCCAACGCCGTCCCCACCGATCGACAGCTTGACCAATGAAAGAACTCAGCAATAAACCGGGAATGCCGTACCCAAGAATGTTTAAACCAATGCTCAAGGCATCCATACCGTACCGTTGCGATAAATACAACCCTAGCCATGTATAGACCCCTGAGTGGTAGATACCATTCCACAGAACATAAGCATATGTACGCTTTCCCCGAAAGGTTGCTAATATCTGGCTGTATCCCCTAAAGATTTGGCGAATAGGCGGTAATTTGGTGACTTTTGGTGTATCAAATAAAGAGCCGTAAGGATGAAGCCGCCAAAGCACAACAGCAGCAAGCACAGCAGTACCTAGAAAGAGCGATCGCCAACCTACAAATGGCTCAAGAATCGCTCCCCCCGCAGAGCCTGCTGCCATTCCCCCTTCCATTGCTGCAAACACCAATCCTAGCTTGGCACCTCGCTGATCAAACGGGAATAAATCGCCAATTAAGGCGAAGGTAAGGGGAATCACACCACTGGCTCCAATCCCGGTTAATAGCCGCCAGGTTGCCATCTGCGAAGCATTTTGAGCAGTGGCAGTTAAAGCCGTGAAAATGACAAAAAGAGCAAGCGAGATGCGAATAATAGACCATCGACCAAAGCGATCGGACAGGAGGCCGAAGAATAATGCCATCAGTGCATAGGACAGCATATAGGCTGGAACGATAAAGCCGATTTCCTGAACCGGAACATTAAAAACTTCAGCCAAACGTGGAATCAGGGGAGCAATCATGTACCCCTGTAGAAAAATTAGCGCCGCAGCGATCGAAAGCCAGGAAAACAGGTCTTTATGCTGCTTTAGGCGAATCGTGGCATCGGCTGGTTCGGTATGGGGGTGATTAAAAGATTCTTTGAATTTCGGCATGGATTTAAGAGATTTCAACTCATATCACATTTCACAGACGATTAAAATCTGAGAACTTAGCTGGAGTGCCAACGCCAACAACCAAAGCCCCTAGCCTGGTAAAAGCTTGGAGTACCTTCTCAGCTCTGGAGGTTACAAATTTTGTAGGTAAGGTGTGGAATCTCGCCCTTAATGTCAGGATAACTTGATAAATGTCATGATTTATACAAAAAATGTATATTTAGATACAGAATTTCTTATAAGACTTATTAGTTCAGGCTATCAACAAAGCTAGGATTTACGCATTGACAGAAATCTTTTAATCCCACAAAGTTGTTTGTTTGATGGCTCTGCGATCGCATTCAATTTCCCCATGAATCGAATGTGTGGCGAGAAAACCTACACATTAAACAATACGCTTGGGATAAGAATAATCTGATTTCCTTTCACAAGTCTGGAACTCTCATAAATGCGTGAAATGAAATTCGTCTAAAAGCGCTAACCCAAGCGTATTGGGCTATAATAATTTAATCCTCACCAACCTCAAAATTATATGGTTGCAAGTAAAAGCGACACCTATGTCTCTCCTGAAGATTATTTAGCAGCCCAGAAAGTCAGTCCGATCAAACACGAGTACAGGCAAGGTGAAATCTATGCAAGGGCAGGGGCAAGCAAAGCTCATGTTATCATTTCGGGAAATGTGTTTGCACTGTTGAGAAATCATCTTCGAGGAAGTGGCTGCATAACTTATATGGCAGATATGAAAGTTCGGATTGAGGCATCAAATTTCTATTACTATCCCGATGTAAGCTGCTACGCATTTAAATTGAACCCAGAGACGGGCAGGATGCCCGTTCCACAATAATTGTAGAAAAATTGACTGTCAAATTAGATGCACAACAGCTTAGCGGTTAGTTGTGATGAACGAGACAAAAATGCTGATGAAGATTTCATTCGCTACCCGCGCTTAATTGTGGAAGTTTTATCGCCGACAACAGCGGCTTTCGACAGAGGCGATAAATTTGCCGATTACCGCACTTCGGAAAGTTTGCAAGAGTATGTATTAATCAATCAAGAAAGAGTTAGTGTAGAGTGTTTTCGCCGGAATGCAGAGGGTTTGTGGGTGCTTTATCCTTACACTCAAGGGCAAGACGTTCAGTTTGCTAGCGTTAATTTTAGCTGTGCGATCGAGACATTGTATGAAGATGCGATCGGGATTGGTTGATTTTAATTACTCCTGAATCACTGATATTGATATGATTGAACCGCGAAGACGCAAAGGACGCGAAGGAAAAGAAAAGAAGAACAAGCTGCTAATTGCTATTTTTTCTTGGTAGCTTTCCAAGTGCCGCCGTAGAAGTAAAAAGGATTGTTTGGACTTACGGATTCCCAACATTTAAGACACAAAAAAAACCACTGCCCCGACTCGTCATACCGGGCGCGGTAGAGAGTCGGGGCAGATTGGGAACAACGATCGCAATATTTGATTCTGATTGCCCTGGCCATTGTTACTCTGTTTTAAACAATAACGGACTCTTGAGGGCGGGCGAATATCATGCGGCCGGCGCTGGTTTGCAGGGCGCTGGTGACTACGACTCGGGCTTCGCCGCCGACATAGCTGCTTCCTGCTTCTACGACAACCATTGTGCCGTCATCTAAGTAACCGATTCCTTGAGAGGGTTCTTTGCCTTCTTTGCGGATTTTTAGTTCGATCGTATCTCCCGGCAAATAAGTCGGGCGCACCGCATGAGTCAAATCATTGATATTCAAAACGGGCAGTTTTTGGACGGTAGCTACTTTCGATAAGTTGTAATCGTTGGTGAGCAAAATGCCGTCGATATCCAAAGCAAATCGGACTAATTTTGCATCGACTGTGGCAATATCTTCGTAGTCAGCCGAGTGAATTTGAATCCGTTCTGGATATGTTTCTTTGATGCGGTTGAGTACATCTAAGCCGCGGCGTCCGCGCACTCGCTTTTGATCGTTGGCTGAATCAGCTACCAGTTGCAGTTCTTGGAGTACGAATTGCGGGATGATAATTTGACCTTCGAGGAAACCTGTTTCTAGGAGGTTTTCAATCCGGCCGTCTATTATACAGCTAGTATCGACAACTTTGGCAGAAGCTGGTTTGAAAGTACCTTCGGCTACCAACACCGTGTCAAAGCTTTTGGGGTTGATCAGCCGCAAGAAAGCACGGCCGTGGGTGTCGGTCAAACTGACGCCTGTGAAGCCAAACATGACGCTTCCCAAGACGGCGACTAAAGGTTTGATGAAGCCGAACTCCCGGGGAATTGGCAGCAGGAAAAGCGGAGCCAACATTAAGTTCGCTACTAGCAGTCCGATGATTAAGCCGATCGCCCGCGTCAGCAGCATCTCCACTGGCATATCGCGGACTTGTTTTTCCAGGCGTCGATAGGTTGTTTGAGCCACTAATCCCATCACGAAGCCGATTAATGCTCCAAAGGAACCTAGTACAGAACTTAAGCCTTGTATATTTGTAACTTGCTGCAGCAGATTGCTCGGCAGGAGTTCGACTCCGTAATAGCCGATGCCTCCGCCTGCGATTATGAATGAGATTATTATGATTGCGTCTAGCATTAGTTCTAGGTTAATGAATTTATTCACATTATATCTTTCCAGTGCTGATACTTGTTTTCATGCTTTGGTCGAATATCGCTATATTTACTGAGGGATTTTCATAAACTTATATTTCGCGGTTGTACCCTCTGGGGGATGTGCGAGGGAGTCGATCGGCATTTACCACGCCCCGCCGCAAGCAGGCACGAGGTGCGAATAGACCGTGCTGCGGGCTTTTGGGGAATTTGGGGCGCTCAAAATCGGTACGAGTTTAAATTAAAAGAGCCAATCGTTCGCAGCGCTTTTTTGGTAAGAAAATGTCATAATATACATAATTATTCATGATTGTTTAATTAAAACTTTAGATTTGAAGTTGCGCTTTCGGCTTGAGCTGTAATGAACCCTACCACCGATTATTTAACATTTGAATTAAAAAAAAGTGTGCAAGCGACAAATTCCGGCATTCCCAGTTCGGCTTACCTGCACATACCTTTTTGTCGCCGCCGCTGTTACTACTGCGATTTTCCAGTTTTTGTGGTGGGCGATCGCAAAAATGGCGAGAATTCCGGCACCATAGTCCAATACGTTGCCGTACTGTGTCAAGAAATTGAAGAAACTCCAAATTTAGGCGCATCTCTGAAAACAGTTTTTTTTGGTGGCGGCACGCCTTCGTTGCTTTCTGTGAGTCAGTTGAGCAATATTTTAGAGACTCTCGACGGCAAATTTGGGATTGCTGCTGAGGCGGAAATTTCTATAGAAATAGACCCGGGTACGTTTACTTTAGAACAGTTGCGGGGATATGCAGCGGCGGGAGTAAATCGAGTGAGTTTGGGAGTGCAAGCTTTTCAAGATGAATTGCTGCAAGCTTGCGGGCGATCGCACTCTGTCGCTGATATTTTTGAAGCAGTGGAAATAGTGCGATCGGCTGGTATTGTCAATTTCAGTTTAGACCTGATTTCGGGACTGCCGCACCAAACTTTAGAAAACTGGGAAGCTTCCCTGAAATCGGCGGTGGAAATTGCCCCGACTCACCTGTCGAGTTACGACTTAATTGTTGAGCAGGGAACTGCTTTCGGGCGCTACTTTGAAGCAGGCGCACAGCCACTGCCTGCAGATGACACCGCTGCTCAAATGTATCGTTTAGCGCGGGAAATTCTGACGGGCGCTGGATACGAACATTACGAAATTTCTAATTACGCTCGCGATGGCTATCAGTGCCGCCACAACCGCGTTTATTGGGAAAATCGCCCTTATTACGGCTTGGGAATGGGGGCGGCGAGTTACGTGGAAGGCCGGAGGTTGACAAGGCCTCGCAAAACTCAAGAATATTATCAGTGGGTGCGATCGATCTCTGGCCTCAATTCCCCTGCTACTCTTCAAATTGGGGGGGAAACCCAGCCAGATATTTACCCAGCAATTGAGCAAAATTTTCAAGTCTCAGAAAATGACGTTTTGTTAGAAACGCTGATGCTAGGTTTGCGTTTAGCAGAAGGAGTTAGCCTATCGGCGCTGACAGAAAAGTTTACTCAGCAAACGGTTGATAAAATTTGGCATTGTTTGCAGCCCTACTGGCGACAAGGATGGGTGGAAATTATGACGGAGGATGGGGCGATTCCCTACGGGATAGCTCCGCTTCACGCAACTTTAGGCGAGGGCGCGAAACTTCCGCTTTCGGGCAATTTGAGGTTGAGCGATCCCGAAGGTTTTTTATTTTCTAATACAATTTTAGCCGATTTGTTCAGCAAGTTAGGCGAGGATAATTAGCTCTGTCTGAGGAAGTATATCCCCAGGCAAGCGCGATCGGCAGTAAAGCCGAGGCCGCCAATGCGCTCGGAAGGAAATTCAATTGCTCCCTAGCTTGATTATCTCAAAAATAATATATTTTATATCGATCCCTAAACAAAACTTAAAGGCGAACTAAGCCTTGAGATAGACGCCACGACTGTACTCCAGCCGTCATACTTAAGACTGAACATTTAAAAAGTAATTTAATGAACACTTTAACTATCGATCGCAACCAAACCCAAAAACAGCCCTGCCTTGTAATTAACGAGCGCGGGTGCAATCCGGCTTCCAAGTGTAATTTTTGCGGTCACTATCAACAGGCAAGAGGTTCAGTTGGTCACTGTCAATTGTTGAACGCACCTGTTAGGGGAGGATGGAAATCTTGCACTTTAGCAATGCCCGCTTTTGCACCTTCTTGGGAATACGTGGAAGGCGCTGATGTTTCCCCGGCGAAATTAATTAATTAACCCAAAAAATGTAAAAAAAATGTATAAAGAATTGTGTTTTAACTGGTAATATGCTATATTAAGTCTAGGTCCATCGCCGATCGCTCGCACCATTGCACAAACAAGTTAAAAAAATGAATTTGACACTAAATCAGGTAATTTCCGAAGGTCATACGCGCATTTTGTGTTGGTATCTTAATAATACTAGCAAAGTGCAAATCGCTCGCATTACAAATATTCCTAATTGGTATTTTGAGCGGACGGTTTTTCCAGGGGAACGTTTTTTGTTTGAAGCGCTGCCGGAAGCTCAGTTAGAAGTTTGCAGGGGTGCGGATACTGGTGGTATAGTGTGCGAGCGAATTTTGTGCGATCGGCTGCGAGTTGAAGAATTAAGTACGGCTGATTGAAGATAATTCCCCAGACTTACCAACGAGATGTAGAAACCCGGTTTTTTTTCAGAAACCGGGTTTCTCTGTATGATGATAAAAACTCGGTTCGCGATCGCACTTGCGACATCACAAAGCCCCTGTCTTTGTATATTTATCGTTACTAAGCCCAAAATTCGTATAAACCGGGATTCTCGCCACCCCATGCGTCAGCCCTGAAACTATCGCAAATGTTAATCTAAGCTAAATTATAAAAAATCCACCACTCTTTAATCCTAAAAACCGATGTCCCTCACCGAACAAATCCTCTCCCAACTACCAGGAGACGCCCTCGGAGGCCTGAGAAAAGTCGATCGACTCTGGGAAAACCTCAAACAAAACACCGTACCAGCACCCCAAGCAGTCAAACACAGCCAACAACCCCTCGAAAACCTCGACTTCGACATAGTTATCGGCGGCGGAACCCTAGGAATATTAATCGGTACAGCCTTAGTCCTGCGGGGTTGGCGAGTAGCCCTGCTTGAACGCGGCACCCTGCGAGGCCGCGATCAAGAATGGAACATTTCTCGCAAAGAATTAGACGCATTTTTAGAACTAAATTTGCTATCAGTTGAAGAGATAGAAAAAGCCATCGCCACCGAATATAACCCAGCCCGCATCAGCTTTGCCAACACCCCCGACATCTGGGTGCGCGACGTACTCAACATCGGAATAGACCCAGTTTACCTTCTCGAAACCCTCAAGCAGCGATTTCTAGAATCAGGAGGAAAACTCTTTGAAAATACACCATTTAAAACAGCAACAATTCACCCTGATGGAGTCGCAGTAGAATCTGCAAGTACCGACGAACAAGCTGCTACAAAAATATTTAAAACCAGATTATTTTTAGATGCAATGGGACATTTCTCGCCCATTGTCCGCCAAGCAAGACAAGGCAAAAAACCTGACGCCGTATGTTTAGTAGTCGGCAGTTGCGCTCAAGGATACCCCAAAAACGACACTGGCGATATATTTGCATCCTTCACCCCAATGCAAAATCAGTGTCAATATTTTTGGGAAGCATTTCCAGCCAGAGACGGCCGCACCACCTACTTATTTACCTACATAGACGCCGACACAGAAAGATTCAGTTTAGAAACATTATTTGAAGAGTATTTACGCTTGCTTCCCCAATATCAAAAAGTCGAACTCGAACAGTTAAAATTCCAAAGAGCACTCTACGGATTCTTCCCCTGCTATCGCCAAAGTCCTCTAAAAACCCCTTGGAATCGCATACTCCCAGTCGGAGACAGCAGCGGTAGCCAATCTCCCCTCAGCTTCGGCGGTTTCGGGGCAATGGTGCGCCACCTCAAACGCTTGACTCTAGGAATTGAGGAAGCTTTGACAAGTGACAGTCTCAGCAAAAATTCCCTCGCACTTTTGCAACCCTACCAGCCGAATCTATCAGTTACCTGGTTGTTTCAGCGTTCGATGAGTGCTGCGATTAATCAAAGAATAGACCCCAATCAAATCAATCAACTTTTGGCGGCAGTATTTCAGGTAATGGAAGAGTTTGGAGAACCTGTAATAAAACCGTTTCTTCAGGATATCGTGCTGTTTCCGGCTTTGTCAAAAACCTTGTTTAAAACAGCAATTAGCCATCCCGGATTAGTTATAAAAATTATCCCGCAGGTAGGAGTTGCTAATTTGCTCGATTGGATGGTTCATTATCTAAATTTAGGAATTTATACGGGATTGCAGCCTTTGGGGAAAGCCCTAGAACCGAAGGTGAAAAATTTAGCGCCGGAGCAGCAATACTATTTTCACCGATTAGTTGAAGCGTGGAAATATGGCGCTGGAGGCGATTATTAATTGATTAATTGTGGCACGGGCATCTTGCCCGTGGCGAATATATGAACAGGCAAGATGCCTGTTCCACAACATAATATAATTTACTCGTTACCAGGCTGGAGCCTGGTAACGCAGATCCCGAGGCTCTGCCTCCATTTTGGGCACCGAGGCAGAGCCTCTAGATATGGGTTCCCAGACTGGAGCCTGGGAACCAGTTAAATTAACTGTGGCACGGGCATCTTGCCCGTGGCGAATATATGAACAGGCAAGATGCCTGTTCCACAACACAATATAATTAATTCATTAATTAAGTAATTGTGGCACGGGCATCTTGCCTGTGGCGAATATATGAACAGGCAAGATGCCTGTTCCACAACATAATATAGCAATCCTAAATGAATTGTGAAAAGGCATCAAATCTTTTCAAGTTAGGAAAATTGAAAAGATTATATTTAGCAAACAATTGAAATAAAAGATTAACAATATTAAAATTCTTGCCGAAACGATAAAACCTCCTAAGCAAACTTTTTAATTGAAACCAAATTGCTTCAACTGGATTTTCTTCGGGTGCATAAAGGGCAAAAAGTTCACAAGTAATTTTCCATTCCGATTTGGCTAGTCCTTCATTTTGTTTTGCTAAAAAATTCTGCATATTCTCTCCGGTATGATGTCTGACTCCATCCCAAAATATTAACAATCTTTTTCCGACATTTTTTTTTGTAAATTTTCGACAAATTTGACAGTATTTTCTCCATTTCCTGTTGAATATTTTTCGAGAATTAAATCTGGTTCTAACAAATTTAATGCACCATAATAAGTTTGTCTATCTTTATAATTATTAATTGGTATTTCCACGCGTTCTTTTGACTTTCCCCATGCTTCACCTACAATGTCTCCTCCCATTAAATGGCATTCGTCTATTGCATACACTACAAGCTGTCCCGACTCTATTTCCTCTCTATTATCTTCGAGAATTTGGTTGATTTTTTCATTTCTTTTTTTGACTAATTCTTCATTTTTTCTCGGATTTACTTTTTCAGCTTTTTGTCTGGTTATCTTCGCTTTTCTGTAAATCTTATAGTAACTTTCTTTCGATTCAAATATGACATCGTACTCCTCTATTAAATATATTTCTAGTTCGGATATATCCCAATATTCTTGGCATGATAACCACTGTATGGTTGATTCTTCCTCTTCTCTTGTTAGCTTGGTTTTCGCTCCTCTATAGCCTAATCTTAGACCTGGTATTCCTTGTGTTATAAATCTTTTTTTCCATTTACTTACATAACCTTGAGATACATTTAGTATATTTTCTATCGCTCTGTACACATAACCTTGTAGAGCCAGTTTTACGGCTAAGGCTCTCTTCATTTCTCGCGAGTCTCCATTACTATTTATAAATTTGATTAAACCTTCTATTTGTCTTTCTTTTTCATTTTGATTGGCTTCCATTTGCTTTCTTCCCTTTCATTTATTATCAAACTTTTCTATTTTACCATAGAAATCCATATTTACATCTCAAATGGAATTGCTATATAATTTACTCGTTACCAGACTGGAGCCTGGGAACCAGTTAATTGATATATTAGTTGTGAGTTATGAAGGAGCTATAACTGCTAAAGCTTGGGGAATGACTCGGAATTGTGCAGGCGTGTAAGTTGTGATTTCACCGTCGGTATTAATCGGACGGCGTTTGCTAGTATTAACCTCAAATTCTTGAGCTTGCAATGTGCGAACGTTAGGCCGACTGGTATGATTTCCTTGCTTCATAGCCGGCAGTAAACCAATGATTTCCCACCAGTTTTTTGTTTCCAAACTGTACAAATCCAGTCGCTTGTCGTCGATTGTGGCATCCTCAGCAACTGTCATCCCGCCGCCGTAATAGCGACCGTTGCCAATGGCAATTTGAATAGTTTTCACCTTAAAAGATTGGTTGTTTACCTTAATTTCTGCTCGGAACGGTCGCGCTGACAAAATTGTCTGCAAAGCAGTAAAAGCATAAGCTAAAACTCCCCAGCGCTGCTTCACGTTTTTAGTCAGCCGCTGGGTAATTTGCACGCTCAATCCCAAACTTGCCACATTAAAAAAATGCTGGCCGTTCACCCAACCCAAGTCTATTAGCCGAACTTTACCCCTGGCGATTACTTGACAAGCTGCGGATAAATCTGTAGGAATTCCCAGAGTGCGGGCTAGGTCGTTAGCAGTTCCCATGGGCAAAATACCCAAGGGTAACTTGGTGTCTATCAAACCTTCTATGGCGGCGTTGAGAGTGCCGTCGCCACCACCGATTATTACTAATTCAACTCGATTTTGGTAGCGGCGAATTGTGTCGGGAAGTTCGCGGGCGTGATCCGTAGATTCTACCATTAACTCAAAACCCCGTGCTTCTAATTCTACAGTGGCTTGAGATAATAGCTTTTGCCCTTTTCGAGAGTGCTGGTTTACTAAAAGTAGAGCTTTCTTCATTTGTTGATTTTTAATGGGGAATATTGAGTGTTTTTAATTACCAAAAGTATAGCTTGATGGCTTAACTGGATCACATTAATGCTTGATTTCGATTTTACCAATTATGCTGGATTGACAAAAATGTCAAAAAATGGATAATTGTAACAAAAGATTGCTAAAAAGTATCTTGCGTTCTCCACTAGCTGCCATCTACCTAGCTCCTTAAAGAAGTAAAACTAAAATTATGTCTAATTTTTTAGAAGAAGCGCAAGTCGCTGCCGATCGCCAAAACTGGCCCTTGTTAGTTGAATGCTTGCAGCAAGTGACAGCCGACGGTAGCAAGCCGCAGGAACAACATATTTTAGAGCAAGCTGTCAGTTTAGCAATACAAGCCTTGGAATGGGGCGATTTTCAAGACCGCTGGGAAATTGCTAAAGTATTGCCAAATCTGGGAAATGGCGCGATCGCACCTTTAATTGCCGTACTCGAAGACGAAGACGCTGACACGGAACAGCGATGGTTTGCAGCCCGCATTCTCGGAAAGTTTGTGAAGCGAAGCTATCCCGTAGGGAATCGCCCGGAAGTGATTCAAGCTTTAGTAGAATTAGTCAAAAATTCCGACGAAGAATTGAGCCAAATCGCCACCGAAACTCTAGGGAGTTTGGGCTGCACAGCAATAGAATCCCTAGCAACTCTTTTGCAGCAAGAAGACTCGCGACAGTTTGCAACAGCAGCACTCGCCCAAATTCGGCGCACCGAAACCATCGCACCGCTGTTGAGCGTAGTCGCCGACTCTCAAGTTGCTGTGCGAGCAGCCGCAATCGAGGCCCTGAGCAGCTTTCACGACTCCCGCATTCCGCCGATACTGGTAGCAGCACTCAAAGATCCGGCAACAGCAGTCAGAAAAGAAGCCGTGCGAGCTCTCGGCGCGCGCGCCTATTTAGATGCAGAATTAGATTTAGTTAACTTGCTCAAACCTTTACTTTCGGACATCCGATTAGAAGTTTGTCAGCAAGCGGCGATCGCGATCGGGCGAGTGAAAACCGATGCTGCAGCGGCTGCTTTATTTGAATTGCTGCGATCGCCCATAACTCCAGTTGAATTGCAAATCGAAACAGTGCGCGCCCTAAGCTGGATGGAAACTGCAACCGCTTTAGCATATTTGCATCAGACATTAATGGCACAAGTTACTAACATAAATTCTACAGTTTGTCAAGAGATAGTCACTGTTTTAGGGCGAGTAGAAAAGCCGGAATTAAAAGCTGCTGCTGCTGAAATTCTGATTGATTTACTGAAAACCGGTCATTTGGCCGTGCAGGAGGCAGTTAGCAAAAAAGCTTTAGCTTTAGGTTTAGGAAAATTAGGAGATATGAGAGGGCTAGATGCTCTGATTTCAATGTTGGGCGACGCCGACAGCAGCGTCAGGCTACACTGCACGGCTGCGCTCAAACAGCTAGGTGCTACCAAGGCAAGGCAGAAATTAGAAAGTTTAGTTAAGCAAGACAATCTCGAACCAAGATTGAAACAAGGAATTGCGATCGCCCTGCAAGAATGGCAATAAAATCAAGAGCGAGCGGATTAGCCGAAAACATTTAAATTTAGGGTGCGCCATAAACACCTTACATAGAACTTAAATATTGAATTTTGAACTCGATAACTGAAAAATCAAAACTTTAG
Organism: Microcoleus sp. N9_B4; assembly: GCF_036701635.1. Taxonomy (NCBI): domain Bacteria; kingdom Bacillati; phylum Cyanobacteriota; class Cyanophyceae; order Oscillatoriales; family Microcoleaceae; genus Microcoleus; species Microcoleus sp. N9_B4. Next base: position 17,185 of record NZ_JAUBRC010000049.1, read on the forward strand.
CTTTGCTCAATTGGCAGCCGCACTCGGAAAGTCGAGCCGAGTCCTTCCCCAGGACTTTCGGCCCAGACACTGCCGCCGTGGAGTTCCACGAGATGGCGGACGATCGCCAATCCCAGTCCCAGCCCGCCGTAATTGCGTGTAGAAGTGCTGTCAGCTTGGCGGAAGCGATCGAACACAAAGGGCAAAAACTCCTTGCTGATGCCAATTCCCGTATCGCTGACAACGATCGAAACAGAGTGAACCGGAGACAGCCCAGACAACATGGCGCCACCCGCTGCTCCCGGTTCCCCATCCTCCGAGAGCGTAATTTCCACGCGACCCGACGGCGGCGTAAACTTAATAGCATTCGAGAGCAAATTCCACACCACCTGCTGCAAACGAGTAGCATCGCCCCTCACCAAGCTCACCCCTTCGCCACAAAAACTCACCAATTCAATTCCCCTAGCTTCAGCATCAAGACTCAGTGCCTTCACCGCCGTTTCTACAATCCGCACCAAATCCACCGGGAACAGCTTCAAACACACTTTGCCGCTCACAACCCGGGAAACGTCCAGCAAATCCTCAATCATCTGAGTCTGCAACCGCGCGTTTCGCTCAATAGTCTCCAAACCCACAGCCGTTTTTTCAGCACTCAACTGGCGCTGCCGCAGCATCTGGGCCCAGCCCAAAATCGCGTTCAGAGGCGTCCGCAACTCGTGAGAAAGCGTTCCCAAAAACTCGTCTTTAATCCGGTTGGCCTCCGCTGCTTCCCGGTAAAGCCGCGCATTGTCGATCGCCACCGCCGCATCCCGCGCCAAATCCTCCAGCAAAACCAAATCGCTCTCCCCGCAGCGGCGGCCCGACTCCCCGCACAGCAACGAAATCACTCCCAGCGTCCGCCCACGAGCGATCAGTGGCACGCAGATTGCCGACAGCACCTGGGATTGGGATCGCAGCACCAACTGCAGTTCCCTGTCCGGCACAACCGCCTCGATCACCCATTCCGGTATTTCTGGGTAGAGCTTCGACTCACCAGTCCGTAGCACCTTGGCTACTCCGTGCCGTCCCTGGGGGTCTAGTGGCATACGCCGATCGATTTGCCACAGCAGAGCGACTTTGCTCGGATCTGAGTGAGCAACTGCTTGCAAGCGGATTGAGCCGTCGGCATCAAGCAAATGCACACAGCACCAATCCCCCAGCCCCGGTACTGTTAAATCTGCCAAACCTTGCAGCGCCTTCTCGTAATCCAGGGAAGCCGACGACAGCAAAGCCAAAGCTTGAGCGTTAAAATATGCTGTTTGGGCCGATCGCTGGCGATCGTCAATATCGGTACAAGTCCCGAACCATTTGAGAATTTTCCCTTCAGCGTCCAGCACGGGCAATGCTCTACCCAGATGCCAGCGGTAAGCTCCGTCAGATGCCCGTTTAAAGCGGTATTCCACCTCGTAAGTCCTCCCCGTCTCCACCGAGGTCTTCCAGCTTTCTACGGCATCTTCCACGTCATCTGGATGCAGTGCGAGCTGCCACCCCCAGCCTTGAGTTTCCTCCAGCGTCAAGCCAGTATATTCAAACCAGCGCTGGTTGTAGTAGTCGAACCAGCCGTCGGCTGTGGCAGTCCAAACTATTTGCGGGATGGCTTCAGCGAGAACGCGGTACAACTGTTCGCTGGCTTCGGCTTCGCGGCGGGCGGCCTGTTCCCGCGCCAATGCCCAATTCCGCTGTTCTTCGGCTTCTTTGCGATCGGTGATGTCGCTAATCACGCCGATCCATTTGCAGGGATTGCCTTGTTTGTCAAGCACTGCTTTGCCCCGATCGATCCAGTGGAGCAAGCCGCCCCGTTGGCACTGAACGCGGTATTCCTGAAAAAATGGGGTGGCAGAACTGTCTGGCGCACTCAAATACCGATCGACTGCTGCCAAAACTCGATCGCGGTCGATCGGGTGCAATATGTTGTTCCAAGCTGCTCTTGTCCTCGGAAATCCACCTTTTGCGTACTCCAAATGTTCGTCTACATGACCGAACCACAGCACGATGCCGGTCTCGATATCCCATTCGTAAATCAAATCGCTGGCACTTTCTGCAGCAATCCGAAACCGCTCTTCAGACTGTCGCAGCACTTCCAGAAAATTAAAGCGTTCCGTCACGTCCAAAACCAGAGACAGCACCGATATCAACTGTCCCGAATCGCTGTAAAAAGCCGAATTGTACCACTCGCAGTGTACCAACGAACCCGACTTATTATAATTGCTGTTGCGAACTACATTCCAGCGATTTTCTGGTTTTTTTAAACTATAAACTACAGATTTTACCTCTTCAAAATCGCCCTTAGAAATAAAGTTCCATTCGCTAAAATGCTTGCCTAACACTTCTATTTTTTCCCAGCCAAAAATCTTCTGTGCCGCCGGCGACCACCCGCTGAGACGAAAATCTTCATCCCACTCAATCACCGCTAAGGGCGTATTTTCAAAATGAGAAGTTAGTTTTTGCAGCGCCTCGCGCAGCGATGCTTCTACTTGCTTGCGCTCAGTAATATCGCCAAAAGAAATAGCAATGCCGTCGCCCAATTTAACGGTCATAATCCGAAACCAGCCGACAATGCCTTCGCTTTCGCTGTTGTAATAAATCTCGGTATCGAGGGGAATTCCTGTTTCTATAACTTCGACGTAACGGTCAAACAAACCGTTATCTTTATGACCGGGCAGGACTTGCAGCAATCGCTTGCCGATTAATCCGCCCGGGGTATTCTGCTGAATTTTTGCCGCTGCGGGATTGACGTATTCCCATTCAAAATCCACAATTGTGGATTCGTCGCGGATGCTGCGGAACACGTTAAAACCGTCTAGAGATAATTCCTGAAAAACGCGGAAGCGTTCTTCGCTTTCTTGCAGCTTGTCTACAGTGTCAAGCAGGAGATCCTCGACTCGCTCGCGCTGTGTTATTTCTGCAAGCAATTGCTGGTTAATTTGCTGGAGTTCGGTTGTGAGGGAGGGGACGGAATTTGTAATAGTAGAGTTGGCTTGCGGTCGATCGACCTTTTGGGTTAAGAGCGCCGTATTTCCTGGAAAAGAGGCCACCCCAGCCAAAGCCAACACTTGAGAAAGCGAGGGTATCAGGGACGCTACAGCCCACAAAGAGATGATAGCGGTCAAGGCGGCGATCGAACTTGACAGCCCGTAGCTGGGATGCACCAGCATCCAAACTTGCATCAGGTGAGTTGTCCCGCCGCAGAAAAACCAGGCTCCCAATAGGAGAAACCCCTTGCTCATAGGCACGTCTCGCTGCTTCCGGGCATAGTATGTCAGAAGTGCTGGAATTGAATAATAAGCCAAGGCAATTAACAAATCGCTGACCGCGTGCAGTCCCATCAACTGGGGTTGCCACTGGCAACAGCCATCTGGCGGAATAAAATTGTGGTTAAATGACATAATCTTAATAAATGGCAGCATTTCGGCTTTCCTGTGCGATCGATCCTAGTTGCACTTGTGTTGCTGACCCGCTAATTTCTAGTTTATACACAAAAAAACCTAAAACAAAAGTGACTTTAGTCCGGGGAGGAAAGTTCACAGCAGGCTTTAACCTGCCTGCAATATTAGTACATTTATTGAGAGGTTTAGGGAGAGTCAGGTACTATAATGCTCAAGGAGGTACGAAATTAAATGCTATCTTTTGAATTCACAACTTACGGAAAAACAGAGCAATTCAACTCACTTGATGAAGGTATTACTAGAGTGCCGTTCATTGAAACGGTTTAGCTAGGAACTGGCAATATTCGATAAATTCATCTTTATGGAATCTATTTTTTGATAATTTTGCAGATTCATAAATACCTTCAACATAGGAGAATCGACCTCTACTTGGAGGTTCAGAAATCCTGCCGGAGCAGATTAATGCTTGGAACGCAGCATCCCCGCCTCTGGTCTCGGAATCAAAACTAATCTGTACCTGTATCAAAGTCTACTAAATTCTGCTACTACATCGGTTAATGTCACAGATTATCTTCCAGTAAAATTTCTGAAACCATCTCGAATTAAACCTCCATGCGCTTAGAGCAGCTTCAAGCATTTCTTTCAGTTGCTGAAACTGGTAGCTTTCAGCAAGCGGCCCGGAAGTGTGGCGTTACCCAATCGACTATTAGCCGCCAAGTGCAGGGATTAGAAGCGGAAGTGGGTTTGTCGCTGTTTCACCGCACTGCCCACGCGAAGCTGACTGTGGGAGGGGAATGCCTACTGCCTCACGCTCGCAAAATCTGTCAGACTTGGCGAAATGCTGCTGAAGAATTGGGAGACTTACGGGCGGGAAAGCAGCCGGAACTCTGCGTGGCTGCGATTCATTCGGTTTGCGCTGCTTATTTGCCGCCTGTGCTGCAAAAGTTTTGCCGTGACTATCCAGACGTGCAGTTGCGGGTGACTTCCCTCGGCAGCGATCGAGCCCTGAAAGTCCTCAAAGATGGTTTGGTGGACATAGCGGTGGTGATGAACAACCGCTATTTTACTCAAGCCCCGGAAATGTTGGTTGAGGTGCTCTACAATGAGCCGATCGAGGTGTTGATGGCGGCGGGTCATCCCCTGGCCCAGTACGAACGAGTACCTTGGCCGGAATTGATTTGTTACCCGCAAGTGGTGTTTAAGGACGGGTACGGAATGCAGCGGATGGTGCAAGAACAATTTGGACGCATGGGTGCTAAACTTCATGCTGTTTTGGAACTCAACACTCTTGATGCTTTTCGGGGTGTGGTGCGACAGGGAGAGTTGATTGCTTTACTGCCGCATTCAGCTTTGGTGGAGGCGAAGGGCGATCGCACTTTAGCAATTCGGTCGATCGCCCAAGATCGGTCAAATTCCAAGGTTTCGACGATCGGTCAATTGGCAGCAGATCCGACTTGGACTCGCGAAGTGGTGTTGGTGACAACTCACGATCGAATGCAAATTCCGCCGATCGCCCATTTCTGGAATCTGGTACGCGAATTTGTGCCGCCATTTGATGTAATCAAGGTTGAAAAATCTGGGAGTTAATTCGCCAGTTATCATGTTTGTCTGTTGACTGTTGTCTGTTGTTTTTCTAATAACAACATGACTTACTTAAAAAGTGTTTTGACGCGCTACTTATAGCGGTAAGGTTCGCGCGGCGCACCCTACATATTGAGGTTATGCGTCCAGAACCAATAACCAATAACCAATAACCAATAACCAATAACCAATAACCAATAATCAATAACCAACTTCACAAGTTATGAGTGACGCATTTAGAGAATTGCTGCGAAAAATTGGCAGCGGAGTACACACAGGAGAAAACTTAACTCGCTCCGAAGCAGCAGCAGCCACGCGGATGATGCTGCTGGGAGAAGCAACACCGGCTCAAATTGGAGCTTTTATGATTGCCCACCGCATTAAACGGCCCACTGGGGAAGAATTAGCCGGAATGCTTGATGCTTATGAACAATTGGGGCCTATGCTTGCCCCCCCAAACCGAGAAAAAGGGTTTGCCGTCTCTACCGTCGCCGTGTTTGGCGTTGCTTACGACGGGCGATCGCGCACGGCTCCAATTAGCCCTCTAACAGCCCTAATTTTAGCCGCCTCTGGCGTCCCAACCCTCATGCACGGGGGGGATACCATGCCAACGAAGGAAGGCATTCCCCTGATTGAAATTTGGCAGGGTTTGGGAGTGAATTGGGGAAAACTGAGTTTAGAAAAAGTCCAGCAAGTTTTTGACAGTACGGGTTTAGGTTTTGTTTACCTTCCCAAGCATTTTCCTCAAGCCGCCGCTTTAGTTCCCTACCGCCGCGAAATTGGTAAACGGCCACCTTTTTCGACAATGGAGTTGATGTGGTGTCCCTGTGCCGGCGACGTTAACGTCATATCGGGCTACGTCCACCCGCCTACAGAAGGTATGTTTCAAAAAGCCTTTGAGCTGCGCGGAATCAAAAATTATACCACAGTCAAAGGATTGGAGGGAAGCTGCGATTTGCCGCGCGATCGTACTGCGATTATCGGCATTGCTAAGCCGGATGCTGAGTTTGAACGAGTGCTTTTAGCCCACGGAGATTACGGTTTTAGCAGCACAAATCCTGCCTTTGAATCAGCCCCAGAGTTATTAAAACAAATGCAGGAAGTGTTGCTGGGAAAACCCTCGGAATTGATGCAGTCCGCTATCTGGAACGGCGGCTTTTATCTGTGGCGCAGCGGAGTTTGTTTGGATATGAGTTCGGGTTTGATTGAGGCAGAAACTTTATTAAGTCGGGGTCAAGTCGTGCAAAAACTTGAGGAAGTTAGCCAAGCCGTTAGTGTTTTGAGTTGACAGTTGACAGTTGACAGTTGACCGTTAACTACTGACTACTTACTACTGACTACTAGACATCTCCAATAATTATTGTGGAACAGGCATCTTGCCTGTTCAAAACAGACAATTCTTGCGATAACTACTGACTAATGACTAATGACTACTGACTAATGACTACTGACTACTGACTAATGACTAATCATAAAATTGCTGTAATTGTGCTTGCAGGCGGTCAAAGTTCGCGGATGGGTAAGGATAAAGCTTTGCTGGAAATTGAGGGCAAATCCCTATTGCAGCGGGCGTTGGACGTTGCCGCAGTTGTAACCCCCGAAGTTTATGTTCTGACTGCTTGGCCCGATCGCTATCGATCGACCTTAACCGAAACATCCCAATTTCTGGTAGAGTACAATCCGGGCTCCGGGCCCTTGGTTGCATTGACTCAGGGATTGACAGAAATTGCCGCCGAGTGGATTTTACTGTTAGCTTGTGATTTGCCTTTGTTGGATGCCCAGATTATTCAGAATTGGGCAAGTCAGTTAACCGAGTTTCCCCCATCTACTTTAGCAGTTGTGCCTTATCAAAATTCGCGCTGGGAGCCTTTGTGCGGCTTCTACCGCCAACAATCTCTGGCCAGTTTGCAAAGTTTTATTGACAAAGGTGGACGTTCCTTTCAAGTGTGGTTAAATCAAATCTCCGCAATCCCTCTACCTGTAGGGGAACGAGAGGCAGTAATGTTATCGAATTGCAATACATTAGAAGAGTTTGAGCAATTAAAAGGTAAAATGAGTAACGGTTGACGGTTGACGGTTGACTGTTGACTGCTGACTGTTAACTGACTAATGACTAATGACTAATGACTAATGACTAATGACTACTGACTACTGACTACTGACTAATGACTACTGACTAATGACTACTGACTAATAACTAATTACTAATGATTAACCAATATTGGTTGCTCGATCGCGATATAACTTTCCTCAATCACGGCTCTTTTGGGGCCTGTCCGATTCCCGTACTCGAAGCGCAAACCATTTTTCGAGAACAACTGGAAAGAGAACCATTGCGCTTTTTACTGCGGGAATTTGAACCCTTGTTGGATAATGCAAGAAATCAGTTAGCAGCATTTATCGGTGCGGCTGAGGAGGACTTGGCTTTTGTGCCGAATGCCACGACGGGAGTCAATGCTGTTTTGCGATCGCTTTGTTTTTCTCCGGGCGACGAATTGCTCACTACAAATCAGGAATACAACGCTTGCCGCAACACACTTAATTTTGTAGCCGAGCGTACAGGCGCTAAAGTAATAGTAGCAGAAGTCCCCTTTCCAATTGAGTCACCCGACCAAGTTATTGAAGCAATAATTAAGTGCGTTTCACCGCAAACAAAGTTAGCCTTATTAGACCACGTTGTCAGCCAAACAGGTTTAATTTTTCCCATCAAACAGTTAGTGGGGGAGTTAGCTAACCGTGGCGTGGATGTATTGGTAGACGGAGCTCACGCGCCGGGAATGGTAGCACTGAATTTAGAGGAAATTGGCGCAGCTTATTATACGGGAAATTGCCACAAGTGGCTGTGCGCGCCGAAAGGTGCGGGATTTTTATACGTGCGGCGCGACAAGCAAGATGCCATTCGGCCCACTACAATCAGTCACGGTGCTAACTCGCCGCGCGCTGATAAATCACGATTTCAATTAGAATTTGACTGGATGGGAACAGTCGATCCGAGTCCCTATTTGTGCGTGCCTGTAGCTATTGATTTTATGGGTTCTTTGTTGAGCGGCGGTTGGCAGGAATTGAGGGCAAAGAATCATGCTTTAGCATTGGCGGGGAGAAAAATATTGGCGGACAAATTAGATTTGCCGCTGCCTTGTCCTGATGAAATGGTGGGTTCAATGGCTGTTGTGCCACTGGCAGACTCCCAGTCTGATGTGGTTGCAAAGGGAGGAATTCCACCTTTGCAAGAGGCGCTGTGGGAGATTTTTAAAATTGAAGTTCCGGTGATTCCTTGGCCGGATGCTAGTAAGCAGTTGGTGAGGATTTCGGCTCAATTATACAATACTTTGCCGCAGTATCAATATTTAGCTAATGCCCTAGTTGAGCTGACGAGAATTTGAGCTGGAGCTTCCCGAAAACAAAGATCACACCCAGCTACAAACAGTTATAGGTTTGTAGTTAGGGTGTCGGTTCTCATAGTTTGGATGAATACAGACTATTTGTCCTTACTATAAACGTAGTAATGGTTATACAAATAGCCACCATAAGAGGAAAAATCATGCTAGAAATCACCTTCATTGCTCTTGAATTGGGATACTTTTTACATAAAATAAAAAAAACAAAAAAATCGCTCTAAAACCCCATAGCCCTAAACTTCGCCAATCCGCCCAAACCGAATAAAGTTTGTAAATAACCAGCGAAAAATCCTAAGTTAAAACAGGGTTGTCAAAGCGGATAGCGCACAACTTCCGCGCAACAGAATATAATGTATCCACACTTGCATTTTTGCAGACAAAAAAAGGAAATGAAAAGAGGCGAATACCATGTCCAATGCCATGATGGTAATTTACCCCTATCGCGAACAGTACACCTGGGTTTTTGACGACAAGCGAGTCGGACTTGTCCGAGAACCATTTGTTCAGGGCGTCCCCGAAATGATTAACGCGCTTGTCGCAGACATTCCCAATGCCGCTCAAGGTTTCCGACTTTTATTTTCAGCCAATCCATTTCCCGGATATCAAGCAGAAATGCTGTGGTTGAAAGCAGAATACGGCGGTAACTGGTATCGGTGGGAATCGAAAAATCTCGAAGGCTGGCTGTGCCCGGCTATGTTCAAATACTTTCCAGAAGCACCGCCCAAGTTTTACTGCAAAGCTGAAAAACTGCAATAACCAACAGCAAGTCAATGAAAAACTTGTCAATTTTTAAAAGAGACTTTGTTACACCAGTCGATCAAATTTCTCGAAAAAAGCCTAAATTATTCCTGTATATAGTGGGGCTATTTTTCCTAGTTTTCACAGCCGCCATCTCGGCCACATTGGGGGCAATTACCGCCCTTTTAGCTCCCGTGGAACCCCCAATTATCAATAGAGTATTAGAGGCGACGGGCTTTGACTATCTATCCTCCAACCGCTCTGGATACCGCCTGTCGCGCTCAGTTAATATCTTAATATTGGGAATTGACGGGGTGCCGGAATCTGTCGCCAATGGCCCTAAGATTTTTGAGGGTCGCAGCGATACAATACTCTTATTTCACCTCGAACCTAGAGATAAATCTATTAGTTTGCTTTCAGTTCCACGAGATACTCAAGTCGAAGTTCCCGGAATTAGCTTCAGCAAAATTAACGAAGCCAATGCTAGAGGAGGAGCAGCTTTGGCGACGCGATTGGTTAGCAGTATGCTGAACAATACGAAAATTGAACGATACGTGCGAGTCAGCAGCAATGCGTTTCGGGAATTAGTCGATTTGTTGGGTGGAGTTGAGGTATTTGTACCTCGCGCGATGTCCTATACAGATACCGCTCAAAAGTTAAAAATAAACTTAGGCCAGGGATGGCAAACTCTCACCGGAGAACAAGCAGAACAATTTGCTCGATTTCGCAACGATGGTTTAGGAGATATCGGCCGCCTTCAGCGACAGCAATCTTTAATTCAAGCTATTCGGGACCGCCTCGCAAGTCCATCAGTATTGGTACGCTTGCCACAAATTGTTCGATTGATGCAAAAATATGTGGATACAAACCTAAATTATGAGGAAATATTGACGCTAGCCAATTTCGGTTTGCAATTGGAGCGAGATAATTTTAAAATGGTAATGTTGCCTGGACGTTCTAGTTCAGAAAAAGGGGATTTGAGGAGTTATTGGATTGTAGATGCGCTCGGGCGCGATCGCATTATGACACAATATTTCAACCAGAGCGTGCCGGATTTTGAACAAGGACGAATTCGCAATCCCAGCGAATCCGTGTTGCCCAAAAACCTCAAAATATCTGTCCAAAACGCTTCTAGCAAACCGACAACCGCAAAAAACGTTGCTGAATTTCTTACAAAAAAGGGCTTTTTTAATGTATCTGTAGTGCAGGATTCGCCCCTGAAGCAGCGTCAAAGTCAAATTATTGTTCAGCAAGGCGATTTAGAGGCAGCCAATCTACTGCAAAAAGAATTAGGAAGCGGTAAAATTGAAGCATCTTCTACGGGTGAAATCTATTCTGACTTGACACTTCGCGTTGGCGAAGATTGGGTAAAGCGATTTTAATTAGTCATTAGTCATTAGTCATTAGTCAGCAGTCATTAGTCATTAGTCATTAGTCATTAGTCATTAGTCATTAGTCATTAGTCATTAGTCATTAGTCATTAGTCATTAGTCAGCAGTCATTAGTCATTAGTCAGCAGTCCACAGTTAACAGTCAACAGTCAACAGTCAACAGTCAACTATGCCCAATTCCCCATTCCCATCATCATGAAAAGTGTCTTCCGAATTTTCCTGAGCCTGTTTTTAAGTTTAGTGTTGGCTGTTGGGTGGGTGCTGCTGAGTGCTACTCCGGCATTTGCCCTGCCGAAAACAAATATTAATTACACAAATATTAATTTGTCCGATCGCGATTTTTCCAACTCCGATTTAGCGGGGGGAACATTTGTCGCTGCTGAAATGCGGGGAACAAATTTTAAAGGTGCTGATTTAACTAATGCGATTTTGACTAAGGGAGTTTTGCTGAATGCCAACTTGTCAGGTGCTAACCTCTCCGGCGCTTTGGCAGATAGAGTTACATTCGACGGCGCTAATTTGACGAATACTAATTTTTCCGAGGCAATTATGACTCGAACTCGGTTTTTTGATGCTGCAATTTCCGGCGCTGATTTTACTGACGCGATTATCGACGCTTATCAAGTGACTCTCCTGTGCGATAAAGCAGATGGTGTCAATCCCGTGACGGGAGTTTCTACCCGCGAAAGTTTGGGATGTCCGTAGGAATTCACACTTAAACAAAATCCCTGGCTACTTATTTGATTAAATGCACCTGTAGCGAGGTAAAATACACAAATTAAAGCCCCTCTCCTGCAAGGCGAGGGGTTTGAGGAAATTTCCAACTATGGGCTCTATCGAGCGCTACAAATGCCTGTGCTGGCAGTACCAACTACCAAATCGGAATTCAACAGCAAATCTAAATCGGTGTCGGGATTAACTGCATACAAATCGACTTTATCTCGACCCAAAAATACCCCGATCAAAGTCCCGATTCCCGCACCGCCGAGCACCTCTTCAGTCGCGATCGCCCGATCGCCCGTAACACCTGCGATCGCCGCCGCTGCTGCTGCACCCAACGCCGTATTCTTAACCAGATTGCCAACATTAACGCCCTTGGTAACAGTTTCTTTCCTAGTAATCACTTGCGAAGTCGCATTGAGAGGCACTCTGCTGCCGTTGAGTATACTTAATTCTTGAGCCACAAACTGAACGCCCGAAGTAGTCGATCGCAATTCGCCGCTAATTTTCGAGCCTTCCGGTATCAGCACTTGGCCATTATTGCCCGTGATATCCGCAGCTACAGTCAGCGTAATCGGAGACTTGTCATTAGGGGCGAGCAAAATCTTGCCTTTTGTGTACTCGATGGGGATAGTCACCCCCCTGGGAATTTGCACAGCAACAGACTCGCTAACATCAATCTTAGCAATGTAAGGAGAATTAATTGCTCTTGCCTGATTGGTACTCACTAATGTTTGATAGATAAAAGCAGCTACTTCAGCTCGCGTTGCTGACTTGTTTGGCTTGAGAGATTTAGGATTGGGATAGCTGACAACCAACTGTTTTTCAGTAGCAGCAGCAACGCTTTTGACAGCATAAGTTTGAATCTCACCCGCATCATTATAGTAGCTGAGAACATCTTGAAAATCGCACGTAGGCTCATAGCCCATGCCGTTATTTAAAGCGACTACAACTTGAACGCGAGGAATTTGCTGTGTCGGCCTGAAAACATTGCCGGGATAGCCAGACATCCATCCCATTTCGTAAGCTTCGGCGATCGCCCCGCTTGCCCAAAAATTAGATGGAACATCGGCAAACCTTACAGCAGCGCGGGTTTTTGCCTTTGTCACCGAACGGATCATTGCCGCAAATTCAGCCCGCGTTACTGGTGCATCCGGGCGAAAACTACCATCGGGAAATCCTTTGATAATTCCTCTTTCTGACAAATCTTGAATAAAGTCTTTTGCCCAGTAGTTATTATTAACATCCGAAAAAGCTGTCTGAGCAAAAGCAGGCCCGGGAGTTAGCATCGGCGCTGCGGTTGCTGCAACTGTTCCCAAGGTTAATAAAACAGATGTACCAGATTTAATGCGATGTAATACAGACATTTTTGATTCTCCAATTTACACAAGTTTTTTATTGACGACGACAAGCAAGCTGTTAATAGGCTGATTGATTCCTGCCTAACTTGCTCTTTCCCTCACTTATGTAATCATTGTTGAATTTTTTTATTTTTCGTGGGGGGAAGATACGGTCTTTTAAAATAAATATTTTTATGGTGATTGGGGAATTTTAAAATGCTTAAATTCCTTAAAATCCTTATGTTGCTTATCTCCCTTATCTACCTTAAATTTATACAGTCCTGGATGCAGAACCTGTATTATGTAGGGGCAGTGCCAAGAGTGCCCGCCCTCGCTCGACTTGACTAATGACTAATAGCGACTAGCGGTTCCCAACTTGTCACATCTTCAAATAAAGATTGATAGCCCGCTGCATTGGGATGAAGTCCATCTGCAATCAAGCGCGATCGCCACCAATCACTGCCCCGATTTACCCATTTATCAAAAATATCTAAATAGGGAATTCCCCGCAACTGACAAGCTAATTTCGTTGCCTCTTTATACCGATATTGGTCAGCATGATTGTAATACAAACAATCTTGAAAAGGCATTTTACTTTCATCCACCGGCACCATCCCGACAAATATCACCGGACAAAGTTGTTGAGACAGGTTTAACAAATGATCCAAAACAGTTTTAAAATGTTCAAAATCAGTGTAGCTGCGCCCGGTAGGCGACTGCACTCTCGCCGAATCGTTGAGGCCTACCGAAAGAATAATCGCATCCGGGAAACGGTTTCTCAGTTCGCCACGGTGGCGAAACTCGTTTTCGAGCCGCTGGGAGACTTGATAGGTGCGATCGCCCCGAACGCCCAAATTGTATAAAACGTGTCCTGCACTCTCCGGTAACATCCACTGGCGCCGCAATCTTTCCACCCAACCACCACCTACACCGTCGCCGAAACCGTAGATTAAGCTGTCACCGAAAGCAACCAATTTGAGGGGATGAGAATTTCCCCGATGCAAGTGACCAAAGGAATAGGCTGTTGCTACCTGCATAAGCAATGATACTCAGTTAATAAATTATGAATCTTGACATACTAGACTAGAATGTAACATTACATAAAGTAGGTAGTCTCATGGCTAATAAGCGTCCACCCTTCGATTCTACTCAACTAACCCGTCGCGCGGAAGAGTTGATCAGTGCTGCATCCAACCGCTATCGGATTACGGTGCAGGTGGCGAACCGCGCAAAACGCCGTCGCTATGAAGATTTTGACAATATGGACGACCATCAAATGAAACCTGTAATGCGGGCGATATTTGAGATGTCGGACGAACTGACTCAGCCGGAAATTATCGGACTCCCCTAGACTTCGGGAGTTTTGGGTTTTGAGTGGTGAATTGCGAGCAATTTTTTTAAACTCCACACTCAAAACTTTCTCAAACTAGACTGGCGGGCCTGGGCGAGAAACCCGGTTTCTTCTTAGCTGTCTCGTTGACAAACTTCAGATTTTCCTAAACCGGGTTTCTTTTCCTACGTCCTAAAATTACAAACTAGGACATCTGCTTGGGGGTAAGTTTATGAAATTATTCTATTTGTGAAATAATTGTCAAAACCGTGAAGAAATTAAAGCTGGGCTTGAGTTTTCTGTTCGTTACTTTGAGTGTGGCGATTTTCACGCTTTTGAGTTGGGTATTGGAATCGGGCGAACTGAGTCTGTCGGCTTTGGAACCTTCGCTGCTGCGGAGTTCTGAGTCTGCCTCAGTACAGCGGGTTGCTCAACAATCCGCGCCGCCGCAAGTGAGGGTGCAAGATGCGTGGAAATTTGTGTATGAAAAATTGCCGGATTTCCCGATCGAAAATAACTACATTTCCAAGGAAACTGGAAAAGTCGATCCTACCAATACTTTAGTCGGGCGGTTGATTCGATATCACGTATTTGTCAAAGGACGGCCGCCCAATTACCGCTTTGATTGGAAGTTGAGTTTAGCTGACTATTTGGGCGCGACTCCCGATTATTTGGTGGAAAGCGTGTATCCGGGAAAGGACGTTTTGCGCTCAAATCCAATGGAACAGGATCGCGCTGCTATTCAAAGGTTAAATAGAGTACAGCGGGATGCTTTGGTTGAAGCTTTGGTTGATGTTTTTACGGAGAATTCCGGGCGTGGGCGCACACCGACGGCGGGGGAAAAACCACAAGGGCGATCGAATTCCCCGGAGATACCGCAGCCGCAGCCGGGAGATGCGAAGTTGCTGGCACCTTAATACTCAGGAATGCAGAAACCGGGTTTTTTACAGAAATATTGCTTTTGAGCCTTTAACACAGGTAAAAAACCCGTTTTATTTCGTATTTATGGGTATGTTTTACTAATCTAAAATCCAAAATCTAAAATCTAAAATCCCTTAATGGTGGAACGTGTAATTAAAACGGGTGTTGGGTGGCGTTTGGGATGGAACCCGGAGGCCCAGGAGTTTAAGGGTTTGGTGGCTGGCGACGGTTGGGCTCACGAACTCACGGAGGCTGAGTTGAACGATTTTTGCCGATTGTTGGGGCAATTAGCCGGCACAATGAGTCAAATGGCCTCTGAGTTAATGGACGAGGAAAAAATAGCCATTGAAGCCGAAAGCGACTTGCTTTGGGTGCAGGTGGAAGGCTATCCCGAAGCTTACAGCGTGCAATTGATCTTGAATGCTGGCAGGAGGTGCGAGGGTTTTTGGCCGACTGCTGTGGTTCCGAGTTTGGTGCAGGCTGCAAAAGTTTTAAAAGTTTTTTGACTTTTTCGGGAATTCTATGCTAAGCTGTTAAAGCTGTCGGGGCGTAGCGCAGCTTGGTAGCGCACTACTTTGGGGTAGTAGGGGTCGTGGGTTCAAATCCCGCCGCTCCGATTGTGATAAAACCTTCTCTATGAGGAGGTTTTGTTGTTTTAGGGCCGACGACGCAGCTCTTACCATTCTCAATTAGGGGCATCGGCCCAGAAACAAGAATCAATCTCTGCTTACGAACAGTCTATAGCTGTATCCTCAAATTCAAAGGCTTTGCGATCGCTTCGCGACCCTCACAATGAAATTAATCATAAAAAAATGGCGTTTGTACTTGACAAACGCCATTTTATAGAATTACAAACGTGGCGTCTTATCTTGTTTAAACGACGCTAACAATTCGCGAATTTGGTCGGCCGCAATCTCGCGCCCGCCCAAACCAAAAGCTAGAGCAATGCCAACTGCGATCGCCCCAAGCAGCAGCCCGAAAGCCAAATTCACAATATCGCTGCCAATGCCCATCTGTTGCAGCGCCAAGGCCGAAACAAAGGCAATAATCGCAATCCGAGCCGCTTGGCCCAAAAGCCGCGCTTGACGAGTTCCAGAACTGGCAATCAAACTAAACGCCAGATTCGCCAAATACAAGCCGATCGCAAATACCACCAAACCTGCCAGCACCCTACCTGCAACCAGGACAATACCGCTAACAATCGCTGTCAGTGCCGGAATCCCCAGCACATCGGTAGCTGCCACCACAGCAAACAGCATGATGCCCACCTGTACCACGATGCCGACAAATTCCGAAGGCGTGCGGGCCGGAAGTTCCGGTTCTTGAAGAAACGTTGCCTCCGGATCGATCGAACTCGGCGGTAGCCGCAGTCGCTGTTTCGGCTGCTGCACTCCCAACCAAGAAAAGATATTGTTAAAGCCAATTCCCGTCAGGATATTAGTCACCAAATCGCTGATCCAGCGCCCCAAAAAGTAAGCAACCCCCAGAATTAGCGCTGCTGTAAAAATGTTGGGAAGCGCGCCCAGAATCGTGTTGAGCATCGCGATTGCCGGCTGCGAAATCGCCTGAATGTCCAAAGCGTTCAGAGCTGCGATCGCCGTTGGAATCAAAATCAAAACATAGACGATCGTACCGACAATCCACGACAGCGATTGTCCGCCCGAAGTCCGCGAAATTCCAAACCGAGTGCCCAAACCGTCCGCCCCAGCAGCAGCCAACAGATTCGTGACAATCCGCCGCACCACCATAGCCAGCAGCCAGCCCACAAACCCAATCACCACAGCTTCCAGAATTTTCGGAATTGCCGCCAGAATTTGGTTGAGTAAATTATTAACCGGTAGCAGAGCCTGCTGCATTTCCAGTGAGTCGAGAATCAGCGGCAAAAACAGCAGAAAAATGAACCAGTACAGCGCATTCGCCACAGTATCGCTCAGCAGCAAAGGGCGCTCAGTGGGCGCAGCGCCCACCTCCTGATTCAAGCGCTCGTCCACGTTAAAAGCCCGCATCGCCCGCGATACGGCCATTTTGGCTACAGTCGCCAACACCCAAGCAATCCCCAACCAAATTAGCGCGCCGGCTAACTTCGGCAAGAAACCGGTAATTTGATTCAGAAAAGTATTGAGGGGTTGCGAGACAGCCGTTAGATTCAGCCGGTTGAAAAAGGCAATTAGGAAAAAGACAAAAATGATCCAGAACACCGCGGCGGAAATCCATTTTTCCACTTGCGGGGCTCCAGCTCCTTCCGGGCGCCCGGTAATCCAAGCAGCTAGCCGATTGTCGATCGTAGTCTTCTTGAGCAATCCCCCCACTACAGATGAGACGAGGGCTGATACTATCAAGCCAATGAGCAGGATACCGACGGCCCAGAGGAGATTTTCAATGTTTGAGCCCTGAATGAAATTGTTAATTCCGCGTTCCGCATCTGTCAGGGGATTCCCGGGCTGGGCCTGGGCCAAAATGCGATCGGACAAAGCCGCTATGGGGCCCGATATCGGTTGAGTTATTTCTTGCCAAGTTTCATTCATTTTTTTCTCAGGTTAACGTCACAGTTGACAAGGACAAGACGAAACTTTAATAATAGTTCCAAAAAATCTAGACATCGCCTAAATTTAATGTTTGTACACTTTTAATGTACTGGGTTAACTACAAAACCCTCTATCGAATTTGGGATAAACCAATCTCCGACTGCTTTTGGGCCAATATTCAAATAACCGTTTACATCGGCATTGATGAAGCGTCCAGTTTTGGTTCTGAACAATTCTCTTTTTATCCTACTGCCAATGTAGTCGGAATGTTGTTGAATTGGTTCCCAATCCAAAGCTGAACATTGGGAGGTGTAACTCTCCTCAACTAACAGAAGTTGAATTCCAGCAAGTTGTCCTTTGTACTGCAACATTTGCACAAACCGGCGATGGGGAATACAGGGATAATTTTGATTATTAACCTTACCAGTATTAATCCCATCTTTAAAATCATCGTTCCAGCCTATAGCCAGCAAGCCAATTTGATGATTAACGAGTTCTTTAATAATTGCGGAACTCGTCGTGTGGAGGTAGTAATCCACTTTACAGTTATGCTTGTGCCACAATTTGGCGAGTTTTTTACTGTTTTTTTCCGCTACTGGCAGCAATAATTTCAATGCCGATGAAACTTGATTGCAGTATTGGTTTCTTGACTTAACACCCCGTCCCTTGTAGATTGTCGGTACTAACCCAGGAATATTGTAGGTTAATGTTGCCAGATTGTTTAATCCTAAATCTATGGCAGCTACTATCTGATTAACTTGTAAAGGCTGTTCTAACTTTTCAGAGAGCACCTCGACAACATAACAACTTATTTTGGGAACAATCCGGATTTCCAGAATCGAGGTGACTTTTGAGGGCAACCAAATATTAGTCCCAGAGGGACGAACATATCCTTTTTTTAAGGCTTTTTTGCTGACAGCTTGACAATTAAATACAAGTACATAGCGCCCGTCCTCTCTTTTTCGATCTCTTGAACCTTGATAATGAGGGATTTGCGGTGCGGTTTTAAATTTAGTGGTGTCTTCCTGATAGTTTCGCACCCCTAGATAGTAGCTAGTCCATGCTTTGATCACTAAGCCGATCGTGCTTTGTGCTAATTTTTCGGGCAGTGCTTTGTAATCAGGACTTGTTTTGAGGGCGTGATCAACAGCCAGAGCGTTTGTTTGTTGGCTAGCGAAAATTTTTTTACGGTAGATGTAGTTAGCGCTATTGTAAAGATTTTTGCACAGCAAAGACAGTCTATCGGCTTCTCGATAAAACCTATGATTTGGTTTAATGATGTGCCTTTCGACTAACTCCATAATCGGTATATATACTTTAATTCAAGATGATACACTGTATTTATGAGTGTGTCAATCTTTTAATTTCTGGAAAAATTGACGTTACAAGTAAATAAAGGACTATCAAGTAAGCAAAGTTTTGTAATACCCTCCTTGTTGCAGGTTCTCATGTCAATTCGTCAAGTTTTCGAGCAATCCATTGAAATTCGCGCTGCTGCTACTCTGGTGGAGCAATGTATAGTCGATCGCACTTTAATGCACAAGTGGCTCAATCCCCTGCTACGCTGCGATCCCCAGGGCGAATGGGATACTGCCGTAGGAAGTCGCAGCTTATTTATCATAAAAATTCCCGTTTTGCAACCCTCTTTAGAGAGTGTTGTGTTGGAGCGACAACCCGGTTTAATTGTTTGGGGGTTTGACGGATTTTTCAAAGGATGCGATCGTTGGGAATGCCAGCCGCAAATCCAAGGAACTCTCTTGATTAACCGCTTTGAATTTCAAATTCCCAATCGTTTAATTAGATTTGGTTTCAATCGCTTTGCAGCCCCTTGGACAGAAAAAGATATGAAAGACCAACTCCGCCGACTCAAGCGGGTAGCCGAGCAACTATCTCAAAAAATGGGTAAGGGGTAATAGATAATGGGTAATTGGGAAGTTTTACCTTCGCGTAGCCGAATAATTGGTAATCGGTGATGAGTAATTGCTAATACCTGAAAGCTAGAGCTAATAGGAAAAAAGCACCAATTCCCAATTCCCAATTCCCCCTTTCCCCTTCCCTCCAACTTCAGTTATTTATTTCGCACTTCCCGA
Organism: Microcoleus sp. N9_B4; assembly: GCF_036701635.1. Classification (NCBI taxonomy): domain Bacteria; kingdom Bacillati; phylum Cyanobacteriota; class Cyanophyceae; order Oscillatoriales; family Microcoleaceae; genus Microcoleus; species Microcoleus sp. N9_B4. The sequence goes on from NZ_JAUBRC010000049.1 coordinate 36,623, forward strand.
TGAATTGGGCTGACAAATCATTTCTCTCGCCGAATTCACGGCTTGGTTAGCCGTATTTTGCAAAGCCGGGGAATTCTGATACAAAGCTTGCAAATCTTGCACATCTTTAGTCACTCGCTCGTAAATAACCATCGCTTGATTGCCGTCAACTTCTAAAGCAGTAGGGCTGTAATTTTGCATCACTTCAATCAGCGATATTTTGCCATCTTTGGAAGCTGCGACTAAAGCATCGCGCAGTGCGGGTACGCTTTGAAGCCGAGCAGTCGGGGCATAAGCAACCTCGCCCAATTCTTTGAAAATAATTTCCCCAAAATAAGTGCTTGCTAGCCGCGCTACTAATTGGGAATCTAAAGGCACTTCTCGCGTTAATATTTCGCGCACCGACTCGGGAGTTTGTTTCGCAAGACTCAGAACGCTTTGCAGTTGAGATGATGCTTGGCCTGTTTGTGCAAAGCTTTGTAAGTCGCTCATCGGTAATGTTACGTCAACAGCACCGTATTTTACGGTAACATTATCTAATGCAAAGGCTTTGCCGCTGCTTAGGAATACTGCACTTGTTCCCAGCAAAAGCGCCAAACCTAATGATAAAGACTTTGACATTCTTTTGGTTAAATGGGCTGACAGCGGTTGCATTCCGTTGAGATAACCTTGTTGAAACTGAAAGTTCATGAGTTTGTGCCTCTTTACGTCAAAATACTTTTTAGAACGCTCGTCTGTGCGGATATCAGTGCGGATATCAATCGGGAAAGTCGAATCGGGATTTCCGTAAATGACCTATGATTTTACAGTCAAGTCAAGCAAATTCAACCTATCAAAAGATAGGTGTTAATTAACAATTAATATGTTATAGTTAATTGTTTGCCAAATTTTAGATCCCTTGGCACAAATGATAAAAGCGAAATTTCGTCGTCAGGCAGCAGTTTATTGAGTGTCACTTTTATGTCTTATAGTGTGCTGTGCGACATATAGCGAATTTAAGTTCAAAGATCCCGATCGAGCCGATCGACCAATTGGCGAATTCTAGCAGCATCAGGAGCATTCGGAGCATTTCTCAGGTATAGTTCCAAATCGTGGCGCGCTTCTACCAAGCGTCCCAGTTGATAATAGAGAATTCCGCGATCGCGCCGTTCCCCCAGCGCATCGGGAAACAGCAGCAAAATCCGTTCGATCGCCCAGAGTACCCTCACAGCATCTCCCTGTTGCAAGTAAATCGCCTTCAGATTTCCCAGCATTCGCCCCAACAAATGTCGGCGACTTACCGGGGCGAGAAAAGTCTGCTGCAACTCCATAGGTTGCCCATAAATTTGAGAAAGTCTGGCTTGACAATCTTCAGGAAACAAGATTTCGCCACCGTTAAACGCATCAACAAAAATACCAGCATCTTCAAAATCCGGTCTAATTAAAAAATGTCCTGGCATCCCAATTCCCACCATGGGAAAATCAATCCGCTTAGCAACCTCCAAATAAACCAAAGATAAAGAGATCGGAATACCAGTACGCCGATCGATCACTTCATTCAAAAAGCTATTGCGGGGATCGTAATAATCAGCATCGTTGCCCGAAAACAGCAACTCCCCGTATAAATAGCCGTTAATAGTTTGAATAATCCGCAGCGGATAATTCTGTGCCGGCAGGCGATCTCGCACTTCATCTGCGATCGTGTCGAGAGCGTTGAGATACTCCTCTGGCTCTAAATTTGGGTATTCTTCCAAAGCCATATAAAGGGCAGCTTTCGCCAGGTCGATCGAGCCATCAGGCTGATTAATTTCTCGATAAAAGAGTTGTCGGGCGATCGGAAAATCCATATTTATTATTGATTTATTTTTAATTTACATTCTGTACCCATATCAGGAACAGGCAAGATGCCTGTTCCACAACCAACAGGCAAGATGCCTGTTCCACAACCAACAGGCAAGATGCCTGTTCCACAACCAACAGGCAAGATGCCTGTTCCACAAC
>NZ_JAUBRC010000049.1:38681-45932 GCF_036701635.1 Microcoleus sp. N9_B4
TTTTTGGTAGTATAATTAACCTTTTTTCTGGTAAAAGAGGCATTTTTTATTGTGGAACAGGCATCTTGCCTGTTGCAGCTTTTTGGTAGTATAATTAACCTTTTTTCTGGTAAAAGAGGCATTTTTTATTGTGGAACAGGCATCTTGCCTGTTGCAGCTTTTTGGTAGTATAATTAACCTTTTTTCTGGTAAAAGAGGCATTTTTTATTGTGGAACAGGCATCTTGCCTGTTGCCCAAAAAATATTAAAAACACTGCCTTATTTAAATTTTAATATATTCTAAGTTTTCCCCTCTAAATCTGCCACTATTTTTAATAAAGCTTCACGATTTTTTTCAATCGAGCCAGACTGAGGTGAACGCCCTCGGATGTCAAATCAACTTTCAAATCCCGTGACTTTTACCAATCACCCAACTACGGCGAAAAATCCGAGCCAGAGTCGATTCTTCCAAAGCAAAATAGATAGGGCGACCGTGAGGACAAGTGCGCGGATTACGAGTTTTCTGCCATTCATCCAACAAATTTTGCATTTGGTAAAGACTCAAAGGAGTACCGTTTTTCATAGCACTGCGGCAAGCAGTCGCAACTTGAGCCGCTTGTAAATCTGCGACTTTACTGAGCTCAAAAAGCGCATCCGCACAGTCATCTCGATCGGCTAACAATTCAGGAACTTCGCGGGCGGCCCATAGCTGTTCGCCAAAACTTTCTACTTCCAAACCCAAGCGGGATAAATTCTCAATTTGCAGCGCCGATAATTGACTGAGAATCACGGGTTTTTCTAGACATTTTAGCTGCCAAGCCGCGCACAATTGCTCGTATAAAACCCGCTCGTGAGCGATGTGTTGTTCCACCAACCACATTCCGCTGGAATGTTCCGCAACAATGTAAGTATTGTGAACTTGAGCGATCGCCCTCAATTCCATCAATCCTATTTGATTAGCTTTTTCCTCTTCACCGCCGCCATCATTCTGCCTAGCCGAAATCCCGACACTGTAAGCACTTTTTTGTTCCGATGCCTTCAGCAATTGTCCCACTCGATCGGGAATTGGGGCAGGCGGCAAAACTTCATCGTTCAAATGCAAGGCACGATTAATTGCCGCGCTAACTTGCGCTTGCCAAAAACTCGGATCATGCAGATAAATTTCCACCTTAGCGGGGTGGCGGTTCCAGTCGATTTCCGAAGGGGAGATTTGCAGGTGGACAAAACACACGGGATAGCGATCGCGCGGACAAGTGCGGGCAAAGGCGCTGAGAATAGTTTGTTCTAATTCGGGCGATCGCACAACTCGCCGATTTACCCCAACTTTCACCCAATCCGGCCGCCTGCGGTGACAGCGATCGGGCAAACCAATTACTAACTCCAAACGCTGGGAATTGGGAATTTGGAAATGAGAACTGGCAACTGGTAATTGGTAATTAGGCGTAACTGTAGCGCCAACAAGTTGAGTTTCTACTAATAAATTTGCGGCTTTCTGATTTTGAGGACTCGCAGGCAAATCTAACTTTAAATACTGCAAATCGCTCGATCGCACACCGCGCACGAATTGAGGTAAAAGTTGTTCCGCTGTGCTACCAGGAGTTACGTGCAAACAAGGCGTATTTCCTTGACGCAACTGCCAATTAACGTGCGGGTGACAAATAGCAATTTGCTGAATGATTGATTGGATCGATCGCATTTGCTGTGCCGGCGACAAAAAACTGCGGCGCACAGGCCAATTGCCAAACAAATTATCAACAGTCACCACCGTACCCGGAGCGATCGCGGCTGTTTCCACCTCCACAGCAACGCCCGCGTTATTGTAAACCACCCGCCAGCCCGATCGAGCATTTTCAACTCCCCCCTTGTTAAAGGATGATTTAGCGGGGGTTTGCGCCGAATCTCGATTTTCCGAAAAATCCCCCAACCCCAAATCATTCGATCGGCTCAAAACCTCCAAACAGCCCAACTGAGCTAAACTGTGCAAAGCTTCCCCACGAAATCCCAAAGTAGCAATTTTGTAAAGGTCAGCTTCCGTGGTAATTTTGCTCGTACTGTGAGGCGAAGCCGCCTGCTGCAAATTTTCCAGATCCATTCCTGTACCATTATCTGCAACTTGCACCCGCCACTGTTCGGGCCAGACAGAAACAACGATGCGAGTTGCGCCAGCATCCAGAGAATTTTCAACTAATTCTCGTACCGCGGAGGCGATCGAGTCAATCACTTCGCCGGCGGCAATTAAGTTGATAACTTCTGTGGGTAAGGTTTGAATAGTAACTGGCATCAAATTTTTAGCAGATCGTTAATTCAATTATACTTGATTCTCCAAGTCGCTACACAGTATTAGGACTTACGCTCTTAAACCCGGTTTATTAGGAAAATATTGTTTTACAACAAGATATTTACTCATCAACCAAGTCTCTGAGGCTTAGTGATAAAGTCCTAAGTATATATCTTCCTACCTACTTAAACTTGATCTGATAAAACCATAATTTTCGGCAAGCGGATGTAAAAAGTTGTGCCTTTTCCGTCCTCTGACTCATAAGTAATTTTCCCTTTATGAGCCTCAACGATCGACTTAACAATCGCCGTTCCCAACCCAGTACCAGTCCGCTTGCCATAAGTTACAAACGGTTCAAATAACTTTTCTTTAATTGTCGGCGGAATGCCTGGGCCGTTATCGTAAATGCTAATTTCTGCCCACTCCTCACTTTGTGTCACCGCAATCTCCACCCTACCTCCTCTGCCGCCAAAAGCCTCAACAGCATTCCCAACTAAATTTTGTAAAACGCGCAAAATCTTATTTTCATCCGCTTCCACTATTACTTCTGTCACCCGTACTGCTAAATCTACTTTTGCTGCTTCACAATAAACTCTGTTCAACTTTTCAAACTGCTGCAACGTCTGAATTAAATTAACTGGTTTTTTATTGAATACAGAATTACCTCGCGAAAATTCTAATACTTCTTCAGCCATCCCCAACATTCGATGAACCTGCAATTGAATAAGTTCACACCACTCCTGAGTTTCCTCATCTGAGTGCATTTCTTTGAGCATTTCACTGGAGAGTTTAATTCCGGTAAAAGGACTTTTGAAATCGTGAATAATTGTACTCACCATTTCTCCTACCAATACCATTTTTTGTTTGTGTACCAACTGGCTCACATATTGATCCGTGGTCTCCCGTAAATTTTTAGTAATGAAACTAAACATTTGCAGTACCGAACTGCCTTTAGCAAACTGGAGAGTTGTGATTAGTTCTTCACGGCCTATTTTCGCCAAAGTCGAGCCTGCAACTGCCACAGCTCTAGCACTGCGTGGCTCTCCGTCTAAAACTCCGAGTTCGCCAAAATAATCGTCTGGCTTAGCGATAGCAACCGTTTGATATTTATGATTTTCAATCCGCTTGCTAAACTCGACTTTACCTTCTAAAACTAGATAGAAAAAATCGGCTATTTCTCCTTCTTCAAAAACCAGCGTTTCCTCATCAAAACTCTCCAAAACAGCTATTTGGCAAAGGTGAGCAGCTTGCTCTGGTTCAAAATAAGACATAAATCGATGAGATGCCAGATCCATGTGAAAATACCTGAGAGTTAATTTAAACAGTTTCTTTTTTCTATTTTCACCGATCGCCATCGGTGCGTTAATAAAATACAATACTGCTTTAATCTGGCTCTCTTTTCTAGCCTCCCAGGCTGTGACGCCAGGACTAGCGTCTGGATGCAGAGCCAGACTAGGACAGCAGCACCAGCAATCTCACCAAAGTTCTCAGTTAATTGACTAAAATACATAAATATTGTACTATTTTTGAGATTTAAATTGGACGTGGGAGAGTTCTCCGGCCGCCTCAGAAGATTTTAACTGTAGAGAGATCGTGTAAATTAAATGCCGATCGACCTAGTTTACAAAAATTAACGATCGCCCGATAAAACGATCGCAGCATTCTGCCCGCCAAAGCCAAAACTTAAACAAACCGCATTTCTGACAATAGCCGATCGCGCACAGCGAACAAAATCTAATTCAAACCCCGGTTTTTTCATTCCCGTGCAAGGCGGCAACATCTGATATTTAATGCTCATCAAACAAAAAGCCACGCCCAAAGCTCCCGAAGCTCCCAAAGTATGACCCGTCGCCCCCTTAGTCGAACTAACAGCAACTCCTGGGTGAAATAACTTCTCAATTAATAGTGCTTCGTGTCGGTCATTTAACTCAGTTGCAGTACCGTGAGCGTGAATAAAATCTATATCAATCGCCGCCAAATTGCTGCGTTTCAAACATTGATTTACCGCCGCGATCGCACTTTCCCCCCCTAGCTCCGGCGCGTTAGCATGACAAGCATCATTTGTCAAGCCAAAACCGGAAACTCGACCGTAAATTTTAGCACCACGACGCCTTGCCAACTCGGCCGATTCTAATACAAATAAAGCCCCGCCTTCACCGAGCACAAAGCCTTCCCGATTTTCATCAAAGGGATAGCACCCAGTGTTTGCCAAAGCACCCATCCGGCTAAATCCAGCCAGAGTCAGCGGTGTGATAGGCGCTTCCACAGCACCTGCGATCGCCCGCTGACACTCACCAGTGCGGATTAAATCAACAGCGCGGGCGATCGACCAAATACCCGTCGCGCAAGCAGCCATCGGTGCCAGTACCGGCCCCGTCGAGCCAATTGCCCTCGCCGCCGCGATCGCCCCCATGTGAGGCAAAAAATTCACAAATTGAGAATTGGGAATTGGGAATTGGGAATTGGGCATGGGGAATTGGGCATGGGGAATTGGGCATTGCGAATCGGTAATTGGGAATTCTCTTTCCTCTTCATTCTCCCCTCTTCCTTCTTCCTTCTTCCTTCTTCCCTCTTCCTTCTTCCTGACATCCGTTACATCCGTTACATCCGTTACAGAATCCGTTGCCGAACTTCCTTCTTCCTTCTTCCCTCTTCCTTCTTCCTTCTTCCCTCTTCCTTCCCTCGCCAACTGTTCCAAATTTGCCTGAAACCCGCGGCTAGAGCCAATAACAATCCCGCAATCAAGCAAAGGTAAAGTCAAATTAGCATCTTGCACAGCATCTGTTAAAACCTGCCGAATTAAAGTTATTAAATCGACAGGTTTTTTGCCAATTAAAGCCAAAGGTCGCCGTTCAAGTTCTAAAAAAGGTTGATGCCGATCGATTCCAGATTCTCCCGACAGAAGTCTTTTCCAGCCAGTTTCCAGAGTCCCTAAACCCGAAACAAGACCAATTCCAGTAACAACAACATCCATTCACTAATGACTGCTGACTAATGACTAATGACTACCTTCAGCTAACAGGCTTAAAATTTTCCAAACCCTGAGTAACGGTAGCCTTATCAATGCGATCGCCCGCTTCAATCTTATCAACAACATCCATCCCTTGCTTCACGTACCCAAAAACCGCATAGCTACCGTCCAAAAACGGTACATCGGTCAAAGTAAAGTAAAACTGAGAAGAAGCCGAATCAGGACTCTGCGATCGAGCCATAGCAACAGCCCCGCGACTGTGCATCAACACGGGTTTCTCCTTAACCCCAGCTTCTTCTAGCGTCGCGCTGTAAGTCGGATTGGCAGCACCTTTAGCTTTAATTTCCAGAGGAATCCTGCGTTCTGCAGTAGTTTTCGGGTCAATAAAACCACCAGTTCCCAGTCGCGCCGTAGGGAATTTAGGGTCTTTACCCTGGGGGTCGCCGCCCTGAACTACAAAAGGCTGAGGTTCCCGCACGACTCGGTGAAATACCAGCCCGTCGTAGACTCCTTTCTGAACCAAATCGACAAAATTGCCCGCAGTAATTGGCGCATTTGTGCCGTCGAGTTCGATCGTAATTGGAGCACCTTTAACCGTCATCACCACCGTTGCTTTTCCTTCCAATCGTGGCAAATTGCTAAATTGCGAACTCGCCGCTACAGCAGCAGGAGAAGGAGACGGAGACAAAGAAATATTTTCACCCGACGCCGGATTCGATGTCGGAGTCGAGTTTGCCACAGGGGAACTACCGCATCCTTCGACAAACAACGCGCCAATTATTAAAAGTGAGAATAACCACCGCTGAATTTTGATTTGCATTTGCATTTGTATTTCACTTTGAGTCAATTACGGACTTTGCAACTAAAGATTTTAATTCAATAGTCCGCAGTGTTTTTAGTTCGCAGTCTGAAACCCGCGATTTTCCTTTGCTAGCGAACTAGCCTTGGAGCCTTGAAAGCCTTATTCTACGGTTGGCTATCAAAAACTGTCGGAAGTATTGTTAATTGATAGATTCAAAAACTGGTAACAGGCTTACTCGCAGATAAATCTTTTTCACTTACCAGGTAGGTAAGGTGCGTGGCCCGGCGCACCCTACTAGACATTACCAATCGAAAATCGAAAATCGAAAATCCCTAAAGTCCTTCTAGGGGAACTTGCAAAAATCGAGCCAATTCGGCCGCTTGATTTTCCACTTCCGACAAAGCAATCGGCTGTCCGACTCTAGTCAGGGGAAACTGACGGCGGTCTTTGAGCTTAAGATAAATACTGCGTCGGGGACTGAGACCTTCTTTAATGTCCACCCGCACAGATTGCACGTCCGATGTCTTGCAAGTAAAATCAACTTTGCGGTTTTTGCCGGGAAATCCCCAGCGAAAGATCCGAACGTTGCCAGTTTGTCGATCGAACTCGTTGTAACCGCCACCGACATCCCAGAGAATAGTCAGCCACAGGTAGAGCGCCAACAGCACGCCACAGACACCGTAGAAACCCATCGCAATGCCTTGGGGGATGAAAATGAGCTGAGTCGGGTCAGCAAAAGGCAGCAGGTTAACGTGCAAGTAGCTGGAAATGCCCGACAGCAGGAAACCCGTCCCTCCAATGCTGACCACCGTCGCCCACCAGTAATTGCTGAAGCGGCGGGAGCCCAAAACCGGGTAGCGCAGGACAGGATCGATCGAGGTCATTGTTTTTGCAGTCATAAAATTAAACAGCCTTAAAGCCAAATCTTAATTCAATTAGCCCACCGAGTGTCACGCTTCGCTGAGGCGATCGCGATCGACCGATCGGCATTGTGTATCAACTCCTGCTAATTATGTTGAAAAATTCTGAACTTCTAATATATAGTTATGTTAACTTTAATTAGAAACCTTGGTCTTTTAACAAGCAAAAGGATTTTACCGCAATGACAATCGCAGTCGGACGCGCCCAGACCGAAAGAGGCATCTTTGATGTCCTCGACGACTGGCTCAAACGCGATCGCTTCGTCTTCGTAGGCTGGTCTGGCATCCTGCTATTCCCCTG
>NZ_JAUBRC010000050.1:0-44910 GCF_036701635.1 Microcoleus sp. N9_B4
CGTGCTTGGATGGCTCCGACAGACCAACCCCACGAAAACTTCATCTTCCCTGAAGAAGTTCTGCCTCGCGGTAACGCACTTTAAAAAAATCAGGATTTTGATTTCAGATTAATTTAGTTTTTTTAAATTAATCTGAAATCCAAATCCCTACTCCCCGGCGCAGGCGCGGTGATACCGTGCTCTACTAGGGAACAAAAAAACCCAAAATCCAAAATCTAAAATCGTTGGAGGTTCTACCGGGTGGTAACGCTCTCTAATTCCTACGCAAGCGGTCGCGACCAAGAATCCTCCGGGTTCGCTTGGTGGTCTGGCAACGCTCGTTTAATCAATCTCTCCGGCAAACTGCTGGGCGCACACGTCGCTCACGCTGGCTTGATCGTGTTCTGGGCCGGTGCAATGACTTTGTTTGAAGTCGCTCACTTTATCCCAGAAAAGCCCATGTACGAACAGGGCTTAATTTTGATGCCCCACATCGCTACTTTGGGTTGGGGCGTCGGCCCCGGCGGTGAAGTCACTGATATCTTCCCGTTCTTCGTAGTCGGCGTTCTTCACTTGATTTCATCTGCTGTTCTCGGTTTGGGCGGCATTTATCACGCCGTTCGCGGCCCGGAAGTTCTCGAAGAATACTCTTCGTTCTTCGGCTACGACTGGAAAGATAAGAACCAGATGACCAACATCATCGGCTATCACCTAATTTTGTTGGGTGGCGGTTGCTTGCTGCTGGTGGCTAAGGCCATGTTCTTCGGCGGTGTCTATGACACTTGGGCTCCGGGTGGCGGCGACGTGCGTATTATCACGAACCCCACTCTGAATCCGGCTGTGATTTTTGGCTACTTGGTTCGCTCTCCTTTTGGTGGCGAAGGCTGGATTGTCAGCGTCAACAACATGGAAGACATCATCGGCGGTCACATCTGGCTGGGCCTGATTTGTATCGCTGGCGGTGTTTGGCACATTTTGACCAAGCCTTTCGGCTGGGCTCGCCGCGCCTTAATCTGGTCTGGCGAAGCTTACCTGTCTTACAGCTTGGGCGCTTTGTCCCTGATGGGCTTCATCGCTTGCTGCTTTGTCTGGTTCAACAACACTGCTTACCCCAGCGAATTCTACGGCCCGACGGGCCCGGAAGCTTCTCAAGCGCAAGCTTTGACCTTCCTGATCCGCGACCAACGCTTGGGTGCTAACGTCGGTTCTGCACAAGGCCCCACCGGTCTGGGTAAATACCTGATGCGCTCTCCTACTGGCGAAATCATTTTCGGCGGTGAAACGATGCGTTTCTGGGATTTCCAAGGCCCTTGGTTGGAACCCTTGCGCGGTACTAACGGTTTGGACTTGAACAAAATCAAGAATGACATTCAGCCTTGGCAAGCTCGCCGCGCGGCTGAATACATGACTCACGCTCCTTTGGGTTCTTTGAACTCTGTGGGCGGTGTGGCGACTGAAGTTAACTCGTTTAACTTCACTTCTCCTCGTTCTTGGCTGTCCTGTTTCCACTTTGTGATGGGTTTCTTCTTCTTGGTCGGCCACTTGTGGCACGCTGGTCGCGCTCGCGCGGCTGTCGCTGGCTTTGAGAAGGGTATCGATCGCGAAAATGAACCAGTATTGGGTATGCCTAATTTGGACTAATCGATCGAATTTATTTCTGATTTGATTGTCTAGTTGAAAAAGGCTCCTGCTTAACGGCAGGAGCTTTTTTTGATCTAATATCTGGAAAAAGCTGCAGATTGTCGATCGACCATTCTCCAAGCCGGCTAGCAGCAGATACAATCCTAGACGTAGAAACCCGGTTTCTGAGTAACCTGAATTCAATGCTGTTTCTTTCCGTAAGCTCGTTCCTCAGCGAGCTTTTGCATCCAGGACTGACATATTTTGGTGCGACCTTCATCGGTGGCGCTGAATGACTCTGCAAGTCTTGAAACTTGACAATTTTAATCCGTTGGGGTAAAGAGCTTGCAAGGCAGGCTCTACAAAGTTTATATTTAAAGTACAAAAGTTTTAATCCCAAACAATGGAAAGTTGCAATGGAAAGTTGCAATTTTAAGGCAGATCGCTACAGGTGCAAAACTAATCGACGATGGGCATCAGGATATTTATATTTTATTAAATTGCTGTGCTTGCCGAATTTTTTAACATGCACAAAACTTTTGGGCCGCTTACTGTTATTGCTAGGAAAGTAAAAGATTAATAATGGACTCATTAAAAATCGAAAATGTCAAGGCGAGATTCGATCGAGCAAATTTGCTCGAACGCATCGCCAACCGCATTCGCCGCTCTCTAGAACTACCCGAAATTCTGAGCGCCACAGCAGCGGAAGTTCAATCCTTCTTGGGAACAGACAGAGTAAAAATCTACAAATTTCATAGCGACGGTAGCGGTGAAGTGATTGCCGAATCAATTAACGGCAACCGCTTGCCATCCCTATTGGGTCTGCATTTTCCAGCAGAGGATATTCCCCCTCACGCCCGCGAACTGTTCGCGCAACTACAAGTGCGATCGATCGTCGATATAGATTCCGGGCTGTTAGGGCAAAGTCCCCGCCGCGATGCGGTTTCCGGTCAACTGCTGTCCGACGAAGTGCGCTTTCGTGCGGTTGACCCCTGCCACGCTGAATACTTGACTGCACTCGGCGTCAAGGCTTGCTTGGTAGTACCAATTTTTCACGGCGAAGAATTCTGGGGGTTGTTGGTATCTCACCACTCCGAGTCCCGGAGTGTGGCAGAAAACGAACTCCAAGGCGTTCAGATGGTGGCAGATCAGCTCGGCGTCGCCATAGCCCAATCAGCCCTCCTCGCCCAAGCGAGGGCGAAAGCTCAACGGGAAGCTGCCGTCAACCGCGTCGCCGCAGCCCTTAACTCCCAGCCGGCGATTGAACTCCAAACAGCTTTGATAGAATCGGTAGCAGCACTAGACGCCGGCGGCGGCAGGCTGTGCATTTTCGCCACGCCATTCATTTCCGACAGCAGCAAGGTTACGAATCTAGTTCCCGATTCGGATCACTCGAATCGGGAACTCACAGTCTACACTTGTGGCTTAGGGCCGAAGATGGGAATTTCCGCAAAATACCCGCAGGTGGAGCAATACAGCGTCTGGCACGAATATTTTAAATCCGGCGAGCAACAGGTTTGGGCAATTCCCGACTTGTACCAAATTAGCAGTTTGAGAAGCCTGCAACCTGCATTTCGATCGACCAAAATTCGCAGCATTTTAATCGTACCGCTCAGAACCCGCCAGCAAATATTCGGTTACTTGACCATTTTTCGAGAAGAATTTGACACCGAAACTCTCTGGGCTAGACAGTTTGATAGCGACGGGCGGCTCGCCCAATCTCGGATATCTTTTGAAGCGTGGAAAGAGTCAAAAACAGCCCAAATTAGAGAATGGAAGACTGAAGAAGTTGAATTAATTCAAATTTTTGGCAGCCACTTTACTAATGCAATTAACCATTGCCAACTGCACCGAAAAATCGACGCACTTAACACTAATTTAGAAAATAAAGTTCAAGAGCGCACCGCTCAACTACAGCAGTTGACTCAACAGCAGCGAGTGCTGTTTGAAGTGGTGGCAAAAATGCGGAAATCCCTCGACTTAAACAAGATTTTTAGCACGATGTCTCAGGAAGTGCGGCAGGCTTTAAATGCCGATCGAGTTGCGGTTTACCGCTTCGAGCCCGCGTCGGAATGTAACGACGGCGAATTCGTTGCCGAAGATGTTTTACCCGATTTTCTGTCAGCAATGGCAGTCAAAGTGCACGATCGCTGCTTTGGAGAAAAATACGCCAATCTCTACTCTCAAGGACGAGTTCACGCCATGTCCGACATCAGACAAGCCGGACTGCAAGATTGCTATGAGCAACTATTGGAGCAATTTCAGGTCAAAGCTAGTTTAGTTGCACCGGTGATGAAAGGCAACGATCTTTGGGGGTTGCTATGCGTGCACCAGTGTTCGGCTCACCGCAACTGGGAATCTTCCGAAATTAAGTTTGCTACCCAAATTTCCGCTCAGCTCAGTATCGCCCTAGAACAAGCAGATTTGCTCGCTCAAACTCAGCAGCAAGCAGTTGAGTTGCAGCGGGCATCCGAGCAAGAGCGGATATTGTTTGAGGTAGTTGCTAAGATTCGAGAATCTCTCGATTTAGATACAATTTTTCGTACGACAACTACAGAACTGCTACGGATCTTAAAGGCCGATAGAGTTGGCATTTATCGCTTTGATCCGAGTTTAAACTTTAATGAAGGGGAATTTATTACCGAAGATGTTTTGCCTGGTTTTTCTTCGGCAATGGATGTAAAAGTTCGCGATCATTTTTTTAGCGAAAACTATGCGAAAAAATACAGTCAGGGACAGATTCAAGTGCTATCAGATGTCGAAAATGCTGGACTTTCAGACTGCCATGCTGCTCTTTTAGCTCAATTTCAAATTAGAGCTCAGGTGATTATGCCACTGATGAATGGCACCAAACTTTGGGGTTTGCTGTGCGTGCACCAGTGCAGCGGTTTGCGCCATTGGAACACTTCGGAAATTCAGTTTGCTACGCAAGTTGGAATTCAGTTGAGTGTAGGATTAGAACAAGCAGATTTGTTGGCTAAAACGCGGCAGCAATCAGTTGATTTGCAGTGGGCAGCCGAGCAACAGCGGATACTGTTTGAAGTGGTGGCTAAGATTCGAGAATCTCTCGATATCAACGCAATTTTTAAGACGGCTACTCAAGAAGTTTGTCAGTTTATGCAAGTTGATAGAATTGCTGTCTATCAATTTAATCCTGATTGGAGTGGCTATTATGTAGCCGAGTTTGTGAAAGATGGCTGGATAAAATTGGTAGGGGAAGGTATCAGTACAGTTTGGCAAGATACTTATTTGCAGGAAAACCGAGGCGGCAGATATGCCAATAATGAAACTCTAGCCGTAGACGATATCTATCAAGTTTGCCACTCTGAGTGTGTTGTCGGTATTTTAGAGAAATTTCAGATGAAGGCTTATGCGATCGCGCCGATTTTTGTAGGACAAGAACTTTGGGGTTTATTGACAGCATATCAACATTCTGGGCCCCGCTGTTGGGAAACTTCAGAAGTTAACTTTTTAGCTCAGATTGCCAATCAGTTAGGCGTAGCTATCCAACAAGCCGATTTGCTGGCTCAAACCCGACGCCAAGCAGAACAAATAGCTCAAAATTTAAAGGATTTGCAGCAAACTCAAGCTCAATTGATTCAGACTGAAAAAATGTCGGGTTTGGGGCAACTGGTGGCCGGCATTGCTCACGAAATTAACAATCCAGTTAATTTTATTTACGGCAATCTCAATCACGCTAGTGAATATACTGCTAGCTTACTGAGTTTGCTGGAACTTTACCAGCAGCAATCTCCCGATGCTAGTCCTGAGATTAGCGAATTTGCCGAAGATATTGACTTGGAATTTCTGCTAGAAGATTTGCCTAAATTACTATTGTCAATGAAGGTGGGAGCCGATCGCATCCGTCAAATAGTTCTGTCGTTAAGGAATTTCTCTCGTCTTGACGAAAGTCAAATGAAGGCGGTTGATATTCACGAGGGTATTGACAGCACGCTGTTAATTTTACAGCACAGGCTGAAATCTAATGCGGACAGTGCCAACATTGTGCTAGTTAAAGACTACGGCATTTTGCCTAGAGTTGAGTGTTATGCTGGACAGTTGAATCAGGTGTTTATGAATGTAATTGGGAATGCGATCGATGCTTTGGAAGCGCACAAGTTGCTCGCTGGTCAATCTGTAGTTCCTCAAATTAAAATCTCTACTGCTGTCGGTCAACTTAATGGTACTATTCCTAGCGCGCTGATTCGGATTTCTGATAACGGTACGGGAATTTCGGAATCTATGAGACAACGGATATTTGACCCTTTTTTCACCACTAAGTCGGTGGGGAAAGGTACAGGATTGGGACTGTCAATTAGTTACCAAATTGTGGTAGAGAAACACGGCGGCGTTTTAAAATGCAATTCGGAATTGGGGAAAGGTACTGAGTTTGTGATAGAGATTCCGCTTCGACAGCAGCCAGCAGTCATTAGTCATTAGTCATTAGTCATTAGTCATTAGTCATTAGTCATTAGTCATTAGTCATTAGTCATTAGTCATTATTGTAAAATCCAGCCAACAGTCAACAGTCAACAATCACGCAGGGTGCCGCCGGAATTGATATAATTAATCTGCGTTAATCTGTGTTTATCTGCCCTCATCTGCGGTTAAAAAAAGAGAATTTGGGAACCGCCGATGACAAGGGATTGACGCTGATTCATGCAGATACGATCGCATAACCCGGTTGCGGCATCGCGGGTGACAGTTGCCTAAGTCCTGATGCAAAAAGATGCCTATTTAATTGACTTTTATAGATTAGTTTCGCTCTTTTGTAGTTCTTGTTGGAGAGTATTTTTGACACGATCGTACTCACCCTCGATTTGAGCCAAAAGGGTTGAGGCTTGATCTAGTTCACCAGAGGTACTGATGACTTCTAACCTGCTACAAAGCTGGGCGAGAGGAGCCGCGCTTAGATTTGCACTACTGCCTTTGAGGGTATGAGCCACTCGGTTTAGGGTTTGAGTATCCGCTTGGGCGATCGCTAATTTCATAGCTTGTAGCAACTTTAGAGATTCCTCAAAGTAGCAGTTCGCCAGCAAGCTCAAAATCTGGGTTGAATCTCGATCGATGCTGCTACAGAAGGCTTGCAGTTCAGTGAGGTTAACCGCTGGCACATCAATTTCTGGCTTCTTGCTCTCTGATTCCTCCTTTTGGGCCTGCTGCGGTTCCGGGTTGGGTGGACACTGACTCAGCGCTTGGATGAGAGTATCTACTCGAATTGGTTTACTGATATAGTCATTCATGCCAGCATCAAGACAAAGCTCGCGATCGCCCTGCATGGCATTCGCCGTCATGGCAATAATTCGGGGACGAGCATGAGCCGGCCACTCCTGGCAAATACGACGGCTGGCTTCAAGTCCATCCATCTCTGGCATTTGTACATCCATCAACACTAGATCATAAGGCTGGCGATTCAGGGCTTCCAAGACTTCTAATCCATTGGCAGCAACATCGGCCCGGTATCCCAAACGCTCCAACAGCAGCAGTGCCACCTTCTGATTCACCAGATGATCTTCTGCTAATAGAATTCGCAGTGGAAGTCTCTGGGCCAGTTTAATATCATCCTGAACAGGGCTAGGGGGCCGCTGTTGAACTTTTGTCGGTTGAGCTTGTAGCACCTGAGTCAGGACTTGATAAAGCTGGGATTGTTTGATGGGTTTGGTTAAACAAGCTGCAAAGTGGGTGGAGAGCGCTGAAGCACTAGCTTCTGGCTTGCCTATTGAAGTCAGCATCACCAGCGGTAAACGCTGGCACTTAGGATGTTGGTGGATTTCCTGGCCGAGTGTGAGGCCATCCATCTGTGGCATTTGCATATCTAAAATAGCGACATCAAACGTTTCTCCATTCTCAAGCCAGTTGAGCGCTTCCACAGCCGATTGGGCAGCGCGAATCTGCATCCCCCAAATCTGGGCTTGCAACGTCAGAATTTGTCGGTTAATGGGCAGGTCATCCACGATTAATAAACGCTTGCCAAATAGTTCTGGTACCGTTTCCATCGGTTCCGCTAACTCAGTACCAACAGAGGATGCCACAATCGTGAAGTAGAAGGTAGAACCCATTGTGACTCGATTAAGCTTACCGGCTTGCCATTTTGGTGAAGGGGTTCCTCCGACGTGGCCGGAGCTCTCTACCCACATCATGCCGTTCATCGTTTCACTAAGTCGCTTACTAATTGCCAAACCTAAACCAGTCCCTCCATACTGCCGAGTCGTCGAAGTATCTACTTGGCTAAAAGACTTGAACAGTCGATCGAGCCGATTGGCTGGAATACCAATGCCTGTGTCTTGAATGGCAAACTGGATTTCATACAAGCTTTCTGACAAGTTACCTGGCTCAGAAATTGTTTTCTCAGAATCAACTAGAGAGGCTTCTACGGAAAGGGTAACTTCCCCAGTTTCAGTAAACTTAATCGCATTGTTGAGCAAGTTAACTAAAATCTGACGGAGACGGGTGACATCACCCAAAATCAACTTAGGAGTCTGAGGGTGGATGAGGTAGCCCAACTCAATATCCTTCTCATCTGCTTTAACTGCAAGTTGGTCGATCGCACCTTCTACGCAATCTCTCAAGCTCAAGGGATGCTTTTCTAGCTCCAGCTTACCCGACTCAATTTTGGAGAAGTCAAGGATGTCGTTGATGATGCTCAGGAGGGTATCCCCACTATTGCGAATCGTCTCGATAAAGTCTCGCTGTTGAGCCTTGAGTTCTGTATCCAGCAGCAGTCCAGTCATGCCAATAACTGCATTCATGGGAGTGCGAATTTCATGGCTCATCATCGCCAGGAACTCACTTTTGGCTCGGTTCGCAGCTTCTGCTTCCCGTCTAGTTTGCTCCAGGGCACAGTTTTTCAGAGTTAATTCTTCTCGTTGTCGAGTTTCTTGCTCTAGTAACTTGGCTTGAGCTAGGGCAATTCCTACTTGAGCCGCCACTGATTCTAGCAACTCCATTTGATCCGTAGTCCAATGACGGTAACGATCGCACTGGTGCAAACAAATGGCACCATTCGGTTCTCCTTGGTAAGAGGTTCGCACTGCTAATGTCGATCTCAAATTGAGACTGGTACAAATTGAATGAGAACAGGTGAGCAATGAATCGCAGTAGACATCCGGGGAGGCGATGGCTTCATCTTGAGCCATCAACCGTTTTGTATAAGCAGGACTGGCCGACAAAATATCATGCTCCCCGCTGGGCGCTGACCCCACTGCTAGATACTCTGCAACGATAGGAAACTGAGGCAGTGGATTGTCCTGGTATGTGCTAATTAAGCAGCGACTGACCCCAAGAGCTTGCCCAATCTGAATAGCAGCCGTTTCAAATATCTGCTGAGCATTGAGGCTTTGACGAATTTCTTCGGTAATTTGCTTCAGCAGTAGGGCTTTTTGCAACTGTCGTTGTAGTGCTTCTTCTGCCTCCTTGCGATCGCTAATATCCTTCATGAAGCCGTGATGCCCGACAAACACATTTTGCTCGTCATAAGCAGAAACCATCACCACTTGTTTATAGAAGCTAGAGCCATTTTTTCTCATTCCCCTAGCTTCTACTTCGACTCTGCCGTCTCTCAACATTTGCTGATAAGCACCCACCATCTTCTCAACATCTTCAGGATGAACAGTTTTGTGCCATTCCATCCCTAGCATTTCATCAGGCTGATATCCGGTGATGGCAGCATAAGTAACATTGACAGAGATATAGCGTCCTTGAGGGTCCAGCCGAGAAATGCCTGCCACGGCATTTTCTAGCGCCGCACTTATTTGTTGCAGTTCTGCTTCGGCTCGTTTGCGATCGCTAATTTCAATCAGAATGCAACCCACTGCTACAGGCTGCTCTGCATCCTTGAAAATGGGGAAATGAGAAGCTAGCCAGTAGCGCTTGGCACCCGTTGGACTGGGTACTTGTCCGCTCATTTCCAAGCTGATGGAAGGTTTTCCTGTCGTTAAAACCTGTTGTAACAGTGCATTTACACCAGGAGTAAATTCCCCCAAAATCTCATCGGTTGTCTTACCTAAGTGAGCCTCCCCAGAGTGGCCATTAATTTCAGCTAGTGCCTCATTGATTTGTAAAATTCTCAACTGCCGATCGTATATACACAGCCCCACCCCTGCTAGGGAAGATCCTTTAAAGAAAGCATTCAATAATTGCTCTCTGGCTTTAATTTCCTCCTCTAACTTTTTGCGGTTGGTAATATCGCTGTGAGAACCAGTCATACGCACAACTCTACCCGCTGCATCCGAAAGTGCTTGCCCTCGAGCCAAAATCCATTTGTAGCTCCCATCCTTGCAAAGCACTCGATGTTCTGTAATATAAAAGGGAGTTGTGCGCTGAAAGTGATCTTGAATGGCTTGCATCACCCATCCGATATCGTCGGGATGAACTCGTTTACTCCATTCCTCTAAGTGATTGGGGATTTCATTCTCCTGGTAGCCCAACATCTCTTTCCAGCGAGCCGACAAGAATACTTCATTGGTGTTGACGTTCCAATCCCATACCCCATCATTACTACCACGTAGGGCGAGTTGCCATCGCTCTTCACTGGCTTGCAGAGCGACTTCTGCCTGATGCCGTTCGATTTCACTACCAATCCATTGAGCCATCAGCTTCAGTAATTCCACATGGGCAGATTTAAAGCTGTCTGCACGGGGAGATTTACTAGAAAAGCTGAGGGTACTGTAGACTTTGCCTGCAACTAACACTCGTGTTCCAATATAAGCTTCTATGCCAAGGGCAAGATAGGCAGGATGGTAACGCCATTTGGAGGTGCCTATATGTTCGATTGTTAGGGGTTCATTTGTCTCTAAAGCTTCACAGCACAAAGTTTCCTTAATATCAAAGACATCACCTGGTTTCAGGACTCGATCGGGCGATCGCGCCACCATCACCTCATAAAGATTATCTTCCACACGACCCAAGATGCCACTTTCAAGCCCAAAATTATGACATCCCATGTCAATCAACGCTTGGATGCGTTGCTCAAAATTGAGATTTTGGGTAGCAGTGACTTCATATAAAGCTCGTATCCCCGCCTCTCTTGTTCTTAGTTCAGCTTCGGCTTGTTTACGTCTCTTAATTTCAGCTTTCAGAGAGCGATTGATTTTGGATAATTTTTGCGTTCGTTCTTGAACCCGCTGTTCTAATGTAGTGTTGGCGTGTTTAATCTCCCTAAATTTTTGATTAAGCGCGATCGCCATCAATTGAAAATTTCTAGCAAGCTCATTAATTTCAGTAACAGAGCTATGTTTCCATTCAAATGTTTCTTCTGAAAGCTGGTTGGGTAAGTCAGTAGTCGCAAGAGCTAAATAGGATAATGGCTTTACCAGTCGTTCGCTAACCACCGTTGCCAACGAAAATGCCAACATTGTGATGAAGAGAAGAATAATCAGATCTATCCTGTAGCGATTTTGTAAATTTTCTACATAGGGAGCTGCTGGAATTTCTAAGCGTAATCTCCAGTTCAACTCAGGGGTAATTGTAAATTCCTGTATATATAGAGAGTTTTTCCAACGGATCATCGGATAGTTGCCCTTGCTAGGAACCCACTGCTGCAAGGTTCCCTCTAAGGTGCGAGTGCTGCCATCTTTTGACTCCTGAACAGTGTTCAAAAGCTTTGGATCGGATTGATTACTCCCAATGACTAGGTTGTTTTGATCGAGCAATGTAATGCGTAGTTGCTGATTGTTTTGCTGAAAAATGTATAGAGATTGGATCTGACTCAATGCTAATGAAGCGTGGATCAAACCAAGGAAATTACCTTCAACTTGCAGGGGAACATTCAATCCTACATGAGGTTCGTTAATTAATAAATTGTTGTAGACAGGAGTCATCCAAGGTCTCAACCGCTCTTGAGCCAGGGTAATTAGAGATTTATGTTCGGTGCTTTGTTCAATCAACTGCAGACGGGTTTGATTTAAAGGAGAAGAGGCAGCTAAAACTCTTCCAGATGAATCGGCCACATAAATGTTCTCGAAATCTGGAAACCACTGCTCGATCCGGCTAATGTCTTGTTGCAGTTGCTCGGATGATTGAATTGCTTGATTAGCAGCAGTAGTGGATTCAGAAATGAGGAATTTTTCAGCTAATGTATTCAAAGCTAATAGATGTCGCTGATGCCATCTAGATACATCGCTACTGAGATTAGTCCCGTTTGTTTGTAACTCAGTTTGCACATTCGTCTGAATTTGAGCGACCCAGTATCTACCATCAATAATTAATAGGAGCAGTCCTGGAATAAAGACAAAAGCAACCAACAGATGAAAAATAGTTTGTTTTAATGAGAGGGCATGGATCTTCTTTGAACGACCAATCTGTTTATCAACGGGTGCATAAACAATGATAAAGCTGGCAACTAAGGCATTAAAAATGCCGTTGACTGCTTGTTTGCACATAACTAGCAGGACTTGAGCAGCCTCCATGTGCAGCATTTGACCGTAGAAAAGCCAAACGAGAGGCATTCCAATTAAAAACCAGTAAATCCCATCAAATAAAAGGAGGTTTGAATGTTTACGCTTACAAATAAACCCTACAAATAGAGCCTCAATTACCAAAATAATTGTGGCGTATGGATGATTCCAAAGGACATAAGCATAGCTGCCTGCTATTAGACTGGCCAAACCTCCCCAGCCCCAGCCGAAGTAGTAAGTAATAATCAGTATTGCAATACTGCCAAAGAGGAAATCAACCCCAAAGAAAAGAGATAAACTGAAATAGTTGCCCAGAAAACCCGCACCAGTGAGAAGGGCGATCGCACCAAACCATCTTTGATCACGCACTGAGCTAGCTCCTCCCATAAATTTCTAGAATCGCTACTGGCTGAATATAAACTCATTTTGATAAAAAATCGTCCGAGAGACACTCTCGTTCTATCTATCCCTAACAGTTGCCATGAAGGTCGCACAACCGATTATTTAGGCTTTAATACTAAAATCAAGGCTTACTCATGCAGGACTGGATATTTCGCTAAACTGTTAAGAAATAATTATTCCCAATTACGAGAGGCATAGTTTTTACCCTTATGATTTAACGGGTGAATTTATTAACTGTATGAATCTTGGTACAAAAAGTATTACGACCTTGGTCTTTAGCTTCATAAAGTGCTGCATCTGCAGCAGTAATTAAATTTTCTGGTCGGATCTCTTGGGTAGGAATCACACTGGTAATACCGAAACTGAGCGTAATGCAATGATTCGGAGAACTATTATGGACTATTGCTAAAGCTTGGATGCCAGCCTGCATTTGCTTAACGATTTGGACGGCTCCCTCAAGCTCTGTGCCAGGTAAAATCACTACAAATTCTTCACCGCCATAACGTGCTACTAAATCTCCCGCTCGATTAATACTGCGATTGAGAGCTGCCGCAACTTGCTTTAAACATAGATCCCCTGCTTGGTGTCCATAAGTATCGTTGTAAGGCTTGAATAAATCGATATCACACAAAATCAGTGACAAAGGAGTTTGCTGCCTCGTCATGCGTCGCCACTCCTCCTCTAGTTGTTGGTCAAACTGACGGCGATTGGCAATCTGAGTCAAACCGTCAATTGACGCGAGGTATTTTAATTGCCGATTGGCGGCTTCTAGCTGCTTGTAAAGTAGGGTTTGTTGCTGTTGCAAGTGGAATTGCTGAATCAACCGTCGCACTCTCTGTCCCAGAACAGCCCAGTGAATCGGCTTAGTGATATAGTCAGCCGCTCCCGCTGCAAACGCTCGATCGACAGATTCTTTGTCTTCCAAGCTAGTAATCATCAAAATAGGTGGGCGATCGCTCTGAGCCACTTCAGATAATTTTTGACAACAAGCAAAACCATCCATAGTGGGCATCACTGCATCTAGCAGGATGAGGTCTGGATGTACTTCCTCATAAGCTGCTAGCCCTGTCAACCCATCATTAGCTTCAGCCACTCGGTATTTTTCCTTCTGTAAATACAGTCGAAGTTGCAAACGCATCAAGGCATCGTCATCCACAATCAGAATTAGAGAGGACGATTCCGTAGATGGGTTAGTCGAAATGGCTGACTCTTCTAATGATTGATACATACGTCATGGTGTATCTCAAGCTTTGGAAACATTCTAGCCTAGCATATTTTGAGCTTGGGATGGAAAGTAAAAAATGGGCAAATATGTCATAAATTATACACCAGCTAAGCGGCCACAACAACATTCTAGGCAGCGTCGGGTTTGTTAAACCAACAGCCACAGTCTACTTAAAATTTCTCGCTTTTTTTCGGGGATATTAAAGTCTGGCAACTTGCGCTAATTTTTGTAAATATATAATTATTTTTGGGGGCATTAAACAGTTTTTACAACGTCAAGCGAGCTTTGACGAACGATCGCCAGTTCTCCCGCGATCGCTCGTTCTCCCCCGATCGTCCGTGGGATAATATGCTATATGTCTTAAATTAATTCAGGCTTTTTCAGGTGCATCAAATTCCTCCCTCATCTTTGAGCGATCGTCCGATCTATTTTTGGGGAATACATCTGATGGTCACACGATCGCATATAGCTTCACCCTTAGTTAAGCGTTTGTTCGCACCAGCAAACTCTGACTGCAAAAAGGCGTAAGCTTTGTTAAGAAACATTTACAGCGTTCTGCGTGATCTGGGATAGGTTTTTTCTCTCCTTTCTCCCAATAAGCTGTTCGACATCTAAACTGCATTAACTAAGTTACCTTTATTTTTTATTTTTCGGTTCCATTTTATAATTAGTCCTCCTTCATTTAAAAGTTTATGTAACAGTGATTCTAGTTTTTCAATGGATTCAAATAATCTATTGGCAACATATTCCTTGGCGGAATGCCATACTAATTCAACTAGGTTATAGTCAGGGCTATATTTGGGCAAAAACTCTATGATTAGATTCGGCATTTCTGACGCTATTTTCTGCAAAGTCTCTGCTTTTTTATGAAAACTAGCGTTGTCCAAAATTATCACAAACTTACAGCCTTTATCTTTAAAGTCTTCCGCTAAATTTCCTTGCAATATCCACTCGGCTTTTAAATCTTCATAAAAAGTTTTCAGCACAGCATAAAAATTAGCAGAATTACCAGATGGAATAAAATCTACCCATCTTTTTTTGTCTGAGTATCTCACTCCACCCATAACATTAATACGACCTTTTCGTCGGTCTCCTCTTTTATTACTTCGAGTCCCCTTTTTACACCAGTTTTTTCTTCTAATTACTCTTAAACTAAATCCACTTTCGTCCCAAAACCATACCTGTAAAAGGTTTGGAGATTCTTTTTCTATTTTTAAATACTCAGCTAATTTATCTTTAAATAAACCCCTTTCCACGGTATCTTGCTTATCCTCTAAGCTATATTTAGCCCAAAGGTAAACATACTTTTTTGATTTTAAAATCCTCCTAACTTGGGTACTACTCAGCTCTATTCCTGTCTGCTCTCCTAGATGTATTGCAAGTCTAGCTGTTGTCCATCTTCCGAACTCATAACCATATTTCTCCGGCTCTACTTCAACTGTTTCTAAAAGTAAATTAATGTATTTTTCTGTGGCTTTTCGGTAATTACCCTTCATCCTATTATCTTTAAAACTGTCTAAATTATCGGGATCACCATGAATGCTCCAGTAGGCAACTTTTCTGAGAGAACATCCAATTAGTTCAGCAGTTTGAGCTTGTGTATTTCCGTTGTTTAGTAATAAAAATATTAACGCTCTTTGTCGAATGTCTGGATGCTCATGGTCTTTTAATGCTTGTTGCAGAGTTTTCTTTGTCTCGGAACTGAGAAAGTTTTTAGCAGGCATTCACTTTTTCTGAATATCATTATGTTATATTATACCCATATGCGTTTTAAATGCACAACAGCTTAATCCCCCCAGATAGTGTCTAAACTCCTGTCTTTGGGCTTGAGTCGGGAACACATCGTCAAAGCGTTGGCACCATCTTTCAAAGCATGGGGGCATGGAAGCTATACTATAGCAATTCTCGCATTATTTGTGAATTTCTTACTCCCTCTCCGCGAGTTCGGGGAGGGTTGGGGTGGGGTAAAAAATTTATGACTCCTGCAAGCATTGCTATATACTATAATCACTGGGAAAGAGTAAATTAACTTGATGGAGATCACTTACTATGGAAGTAGCACTACCTGATTTTTCTCAAAGCTTTCAAAAAACGAAAGAAGTTTGGACGGAACAAGTCGGAAAAGCAATTAATTCTACCTCAGAAGCAACAGCCCAAGCTAATTTTCCTCTCTCCGAAACTGCATTTCAGGCCAAAGAAGCTCTCACTCAGACTACGAATTCTGCCGTTAATACGGTTAATCAAGCTACGAACAATGCTTTAGGCAATGTAGCGGAGAAAACAGAAAGAGCGAGATTTTCTCTATCTGAAATGGCGAATCAAGCAGTTAGTCGCGTCAGTGAAAGGACCAACAAAGCTGTTGATGCTATTTCTCACTCGGCGGCAACTGCTAAAGAAACTATTAATCAAACTACTAACTCTGCGGTTAATACTCTGAATCAAAGCACTAGCCAAGCTGTAGAGAGTGTAAATCAAGCTACAGAAAAGGTTAAGGCTTCATTAGAAGATAGCATTAACAAGGCGGGAAATATGAGTGGCACCGCTTTAGATGCCATCAAAAGTTCTATCAATGGTACTGTCAAAGATTGGATTGATTCTCACCCTGTAGTCTTCTGGTTGGTGAGTCATCCGCTGATATCTTTAGCAATGTTGCTGATATTTATATTCATTATATTGGGCTTTTTTCAGGCTTTAGGTAAATTTTTTGCAGAAGGCTGGTTATTTATTCTGCAAAGCCCTGGAAAATTTATGCAAGGGGTTTTCAGTGTTGCCTCTAAATCTGTAAGTAATGTCGGTGGAGTGGCTGTAAACTCATTGGTTCCCAAGAATACCCAAGAGAAAAATAATTCAGCTTTACAATTGAGGGGAGTTGAATCAAAAAGTTTGGAGTCTCAAGAACGACTTGCTAATATTTTGACAAGGTTGGAGGCAATTCGACAAGAGCAGAATCAGCTTTTACAAGAAGCGTCGGCTATTTTAGGCAAGCAATTCAATGCAGAGTGAGAAGGTGTGGCCCGATCGCAACTCGTGGTAAATTTAATACATCCAGGCTTTTCATCAAAGCCAGATCCATGAAGGCTTGTAGTCGATCGCTCAATACGCCATGCCCGATTCCGAATTTTCCGATGATTTAAAATGGACGCCAGAAGCCAAGGCGAAGCTAAAAAATATTCCCTACTTTGTCCGGGGACAAGCTCGTGTCCGCATCGAGCAGTTGGCCCGCGAAGCCGAAACCGAAGTCGTCACCGTTGACTTAGTTGAGCAAGCTCGCATCGAGTTTGGGCAATAAAAGCTCCAAATGTACCCTAAAGCTTTAAACTATAAGTTGCCTGATTTTGATGTTCACAGAGCTACTGAGTCACCCGTGCGGAAAATAGTTATTGCTGGCAACTGGAAAATGTACAAAACTAGGACTGAATCCCTAGAGTTTCTTCAAGGATTCATGTCCTGCCTGACGGAAACCCCAGAGGAACGGGAAGTCGTGCTTTGCGTTCCCTTCACTTCCTTGGCTGTCCTGTCGAAAAATTTGCACGGCAGCCGGATCAGACTCGGTGCTCAGAACGTTCACTGGCAAGAGTCTGGAGCTTTTACTGGGGAAATTTCCGGGCCAATGCTGAGTGAACTTGGTGTGCGCTATGTCATCGTAGGGCACAGCGAGCGGCGCCAATATTTTGGGGAAACTGACGAAACGGTGAATTTTCGGCTAAAAGCGGCTCAGAAATACGATTTAATTCCGATTCTGTGCGTTGGGGAAACCAAGCAGCAGCGAGATGCAGGGGAAACTGAATCTCACATTTTTTCTCAGTTGGAAAAAGATTTAGTTGGTGTTGACCAAAATAAGTTGGTAATTGCTTACGAACCGATTTGGGCGATCGGCACTGGCGATACTTGCGAAACGAAGGAAGCTAACCGAGTTATTGGTTTGATTCGCAGTAAATTGACTAATCCTGGCGTGCCAATTCAGTACGGTGGCTCTGTTAAACCGGAGAATATTGATGAAGTTATGGCGATGCCTGAGATTGACGGGGTTCTGGTAGGCGGTGCGAGTTTGGAAGCTGCTAGCTTCGATCGAATTGTCAATTATCAGTAATTGCTAATTGGTAATTGCTAATTGGTAATTGTTAATAGGTAATTGGAACAATGGCAGCGGGAATTAAACAGCGATCGCCTACAATTGTGATGTGCCGTTCAGTGTTTCTCGGATCGGGAGAATTAACCTATGACTGCGATCGTTAAACCCAAACCAGCCTTAGACGAGTTCCTCAAACTGGCGGAAACTGAACCGGCCTCAGAATTTCTTGAGGGACAAATCATTCAGAAGCCCATGCCTCAAGGTGAACACAGCGTACTTCAAGGTGAACTCTGCAAGACTATCAATCAAGTAGCGAAAACTCGGAAAATTGCCAATGCTTTTCCCGAGTTGCGCTGCACTTTTGGCGGGGCATCAATCGTGCCAGATGTAGCAGTATTCCGATGGGAAAGAATTCCTTTTTTGCCGTCTGGTAGAATTGCTAACCGCTTTGACATTAATCCTGACTGGTCGATAGAAATTCTGTCTCCAAACCAAAGCCAAACAAAAGTGCTGAGTAACTTACTCCACTGTTCGCGAAACGGCACTGAGTTGGGGTGGTTACTAGATCCAGAAGAAGAGAGTATTTTGGCAGTATTTCCAGGACAAAAAGTAGAACTGTACAAAGGTGCAGCTCTGTTGCCAATAATTGATAAAATTGAATTAGAATTGACAGTTGACACTGTTTTTAGCTGGTTGAGTTTTGGTTGAATTAAAAATTGATAGTGTAGGTTGGGTTGAGGAACGAAACCCAACACTCTCAAGATGAAATTCTTGTGAGACGGTTGTCCCGCCTGCCCAAAAATATAATTTATGACAAATAACCAAATAAAAATGACAATTAGAAATAAAGCTTTCGAGTGGGGAAAACGCACTTATTTAATGGGCGTTTTAAATGTTACCCCTGACAGTTTTAGCGACGGCGGAGATTTCTATACCATAGAATCTGCTTTAGCGCAAGCGGAAAACATGGTAAAATCGGGAGTTGATATTATTGATATTGGCGGTCAATCTACTCGGCCTGGGGCAGTGGAAATATCCTTAGCAGAGGAGATCGATCGCGTTATACCTGTAGTACAAATACTGCGAGAAAAAGCCGATATTTTTGGCTCAGTTCCTATTTCGGTCGATACTACCAGAGCGCAGGTTGCGAAAGCTGCTGTTGAGGCGGGAGCGGATATAATTAACGATATTTCGGGAGCTACTTTTGATGCGGAAATGCTGTCAACGGTTGCTCACTTAAAAGTGCCAATAATTTTGATGCACATTCGGGGAACTCCCCAGACGATGCAACAACTGACAGATTATCGGGATTTAATGGGGGAAATTGGGGAATTTTTCGAGAGTCGAATTGCTGCAGCAGTTGCTGCGGGGATTGACAAATCTCAAATAATTCTCGACCCTGGTATTGGCTTTGCCAAGACTTACAGTCAAAACTTAGAAATTCTGCGAGAGTTGCGAAAATTCCGTGTTTTAAACTGTCCGATTTTAGTCGGAGTATCGCGAAAAAGCTTCATCGGTCACATTTTGAATCAGCCAGAAGCGAAACAAAGAGTTTGGGGGACAGCGGCGGCTTGTACAGGTGCGATCGCAAATTTGGCAGATATCTTGCGAGTTCACGATGTCAGAGAAATGCACGATGTTTGTCTGGTTGCCGACGCTATCTTCAGAAATCAATCTTGAGAAGTGTGAGTATCTATAACTTTCATTTCCCCGCCCTCAGAATGATGATGTATCACATCGGGCATAGAACCCATAAGCTCGCCCAGAGCTTCCGTCATGATCTTGGGGTCCATAAACAGAATTTTGGCATTGTCGCTTTCGCCCAATTTTTGTTGAGCGTCTAAGTATTTTTCCGTTACTAAGTAATTCAAAACTTGCTTACTATTCGGATGGGAGTCTAAAGCTTCAACTAAGAGCCTCATATACTCCTTAGTGCCGATCGCCTTATTGACCATTGCTTGCCACTCGCTCTTGGTGGCGCGCTCCAATTCCATAGCTTCTTGCACCCTTTTCGGAGGTGTAATGCTTTGAATTTCCACCCGAATTACTTTGACACCCCAAGTTTCGGTAGCTTCGTCCAACTTCTTGAGTAACTTTTTATTCATGTCATCTCGGGAACCCAAGATGTCTTGCATGGGCAATCGACCAATTTCAGCGCGAAACGTCGTTAACACTAAGTTGGCGATCGCATTTTCAATTTGATCGATTCCATAATAAGCTTTCTGTAAATTCACAACCCGCCAATACACAACGGCATCGACTTCGAGAGCCACATTATCTCCCGTGATTGCTGACTGAGGTTTAATGTCTAAAACTCTTTCACGGCTTGTGTCCACGCAGACGACTTTTTCGACCAGGGGACTGATAAAGTGGAATCCTGGCTTGAGGGTGCGCTTGTATTGACCCAAACGTTCCACTAAAGCTTCGTCGCCACCGCTGACTATTTTGACGCTTGAGTTAACAGCGTAGCCGAGGATGAGCGCAAAGAGCATGGTAAGAATAGACTGCCCCATTTCTATTTTCCTGCTAAGGTTGACTGAGAATCGATCGGAATTCTACTCTAATTTAACTCAAACTCGGCCCTGCAGTGCTAAAATATCTCGACTGTTAATAACTAACTATTTCATCGGGTGAGCCCCATCGGCTCCGACTCTTACGGCGCTAGTGAAACCCAGGATATCAACAACACGTTTCCACAAAAGACATGAAAAACGATCGAGAGTTTCGCTGGTTCAAACCTTTGAGGTGGATTGCCCCAAGTATTTTGTTGGGTGCAGGAATCTGCAATGCCGCAGTGACCCAACCGGCACAAGCTGAGCCAATCGCCCTGCAATTCTCGCAAAACTTGCAGTCGCAGAACTTGCAGCCCCCGCGCCGCGGCCCTGCTGTTCGGGAAGTTCTGTCCTACGAGATGAAGGGAGACGAACTCAGGATTTGCAAGCAGGAAGGCAACTCCGAGAAAAAGTGCCAAGTTGTAGGGAAAGGCTACACGATGGGTTTGAGAACTGCCAACGACCTTTACGGTCAAGGAAATGCTGTCAATGCCGAAGCTTTGTACCGGCAACTAATCGCTCGCTATCCCAAAGAAGCGGATGCTTATTACAAGTTGGGAACTATGCTGTCGGGGCAAGGTAAAATGAGCGATGCGATCGTTCTATTCCAAAAAGCAATTGAAGTCAACCCGAAGCACGCCAAAGCTCACAACGATTTAGGCGTGGCGATGGCAAGTCAGGGGCAGTTGCCCGAGGCAATTGTTCAGTGGAGACAAGCCGTTAAAATTAACGATCAATATCCCGATGCTTTAAACAATTTAGGAGTCGGTTTGTACCAGCAAGGAGACAAGGAAAACCAAGCGGAGGCGGTAGCCAGCCTCAAAAAAGCTAAGGAGTTATTTATCAAGCAAGGTAGAACTCAAGCGGCTAACAGAGTAGATAAAATTTTGGAGGAAATTAATTCGCGATCCAGCGAATCCTAAACTCAAGCGCCGATCGCACATTGAAAGAAAAAACATCTTGGGCGATCGGCGTTAATGGGCGTTCAGCGGCGGTTAAACACCCCCAAAAACGGGAATCTAAAGCATTTCCTTCAAAACTTGTATAATCAAATCCCCATCCACCCGATCGCTCACAGCAGCCTCACCCAAGCGCACCGGCAACACAAACCGCACCTTGCCATCCTGCACCTTCTTATCGAGTTGCAAAGTATGCAAAATTTCCTCAACATCCACACCCGCCGGCAATTTGGCAGGTAAACCCGCTTTTTCAAGCAAAGCAGACTGGCGGCGATCGCACTCAGCATCCCACATTCCCAACTCCACAGCCAATCGGCTTGAGGCAGCCATGCCGATTGCCACTCCTTCTCCGTGATTGATCACCTTGTAATTGGTCAAACTTTCCACAGCATGACCGATGGTGTGCCCGTAATTCAAAATCGCCCGCAAACCCGATTCCTTCTCGTCTTTGCTTACCACCTCAGCCTTAGCTTGGCAAGACCTGCTCAAAATTTCAGCCAACAAATCCGCCTTCACATAGCGCATTTGATCCAACCGCTTGCAATTTTCCAACTTCCCAAAAAGTTCAGCATCCCAAATCACCCCGTACTTGATGACTTCCGCCATCGCCGAACGAAACTCCCTCGCCGGCAGAGTTTTGAGTACATCCGGGTCAATTAACACCAAGCGCGGCTGGTGAAAAGCCCCGATTAAATTCTTCCCTAAAGGATGGTTCACCCCCGTTTTGCCACCAATAGAAGCATCAACCATCGCCAGCAGCGAAGTCGGAACCTGCACGACATTAATTCCCCGCAGCCAAGTCGCCGCAGCAAAACCCGTCATATCGCCAACCACGCCGCCGCCCAAAGCCACCATTGTCGAGGAACGTTCTAAGCGGTTTTCCAAAGCCGCACCGTAAATTTTCTGTACCGAATTTAAAGTTTTGTACTGTTCTCCCGGTGGTAAAATGCAGGTACCGACTTCCAGACCGGTCGATTCGAGGGCTGCGGTTGCTCTTTCGCCGTACTGCCGAAAAATCGACTGATTCGACACCAGCAGCACTTTTTTGCCCAAACTTAGATCGCCCATCAGACTGCCGAGTTCGTCTAAACCGCCCGATCGCACGCAAACATTGTAAGATTGTGGCCCCAAGTCAACTTTAATTATGGATTGCATATTTATCTAATTTAGATATTAGATTTTCGATTATAGTTCTTATATGTCTTTTTATTGATTGTTTTGGAGAAATTGCCATGACTCTTAGCGGAGCAATAACTTATTTTGGGATTTTTGGCGGCATGATCGGCTTGGCGACAGTGCTGATGTTTGGTCTGCGGGCTGTCAAACTCATCTAATTCGGCTGCTTTGTGACTTGGAACTCAGAGATTGAAACCTCTGGTAAAAGTATTGATCGTGTGAAGTCTTTGCGCCCAAAAAATCTCTGATTAAACTTGGAGATTTTGCGCGCAAATGCTTCGGTCGATAGAACCTGAGAGTAAAATTAGCTTAATTAGACTCTTGGCTGACTGACAATTCCTTGACGAACACTAATTAATCTAACCCGAAGATACTTCTTGGCACACAGCAACAGACCCCGAAAAATCTTGAAAAATGAAACCAAAGTAAGGCTGGAAGTTGTTGCGAATCAAAAGAGTAAGACTCCGATAGTCAAATATGTTACTAAATTTACCTAACTTATTCGTTGCAACAAGTTATAAGTGAAAACTCTCACCCTGGCATCTGAATTAATTGGAATATCCAACTATGTTTGCCATAAAGCGATCGCTCAAATTAAATAACAACAAAGCGACGCTACCAGGAAGTCAAACCAAAGCCGGTACGGGGAGTAGTCGCCAGTTTATCCTTCCTCAGCCACCGTCGCGTAAGTTCTGTTTAAATATCTGCACCTACTTACACAAGGTCACAATTATTGCAAAGCGGGCGTTTTAACAAGCGCTCTGATAATATTTGAGAAGTAACTATAGCAGTTCTCAATAAAGTGAGGTATGCCCACGGAGGCCTATGCCCACGGAGGCCTATGCCCACGGAGGCCTATGCCCTATATCAAGCGTGCACCTCATGTTGCTGAGAAAGGCTATAGCTACGATCGAGCTTCTTTAGAAATTTATCCCAAACAAGTAAATCCTGCTACTTGGACAGCAATACAAAATAACTTAAAATTAGCTTAAAAAATTATGAATGCGATCGCCAACTTACCAGAGCATCAAATCACAGAGCAATTATACACAGGTACGCGCACCCTTGTCTATCGAGGCATCCGTACCAGTGACCAACAACCCGTCGTCATCAAATTACTACGAAATGAATACCCAAACTTTAACGAACTCGTTCAATTCCGCAACCAATATACCATTGCAAAAAATCTCGATTTTCCTAGTATTATCAAACCCTTAAGCCTAGAATTATATGGCAATGGCTATGCCTTAGTCATGGAAGACTTTGGTGGAATTTCCTTATCTGATTATCTCCAAACAGCCACGGATGAAAATTCCCCATATCAATATTTACCTTTAGATGAATTTCTCAGGATATTTCTTAAAATAACAGAAATTTTGCACTATTTATACCAAAATAGAGTCATACACAAAGACATAAAACCCGCTAATATTCTGATTAATCCTGCAACCAAAGAAATCAAATTAATTGATTTTAGTATTGCTTCTCTCCTGCCAAAAGAAAACCAAGAAATTCAGCATACTAATGATTTAGAAGGCACATTAGCCTATCTTTCTCCTGAACAAACTGGTCGAATGAATCGAGGCATAGATTATCGTAGTGACTTTTATTCTCTGGGAATGACATTTTATGAATTATTGACGGGAACATTACCATTTAGATCGGAAGATGCAATGGAATTAGTACATTGTCACCTGGCGAAACAGCCAATACGCATCCATCAAATTCATTCAGAAATTCCCCTAGCTTTGTCAGAAATTGTCAGTAAGCTAATCGCAAAAAATGCCGAAAATCGTTATCAGAGTGCCTTGGGAATTAAGCACGATTTAGAAATCTGTCTAGCTCAACTACAAACTACAGGCACAATAGAACCTTTTGAAATAGGAACGCGAGATATCAGCGATCGCTTCCTAATTCCCGAAAAACTCTACGGAAGAGAAGCCGAAGTTAATCAACTATTAAATTCCTTCGATCAGGTCGCCAATGGCACAACAGAAATGGTGCTAGTAGCGGGTTTTTCTGGGATTGGGAAAACCGCAGTAGTTAATGAAGTACATAAACCCATTGTTCGGCAACGTGGCTATTTTATTAAAGGGAAATATGACCAATTTCAACGGAATATCCCCTTTTCGGCTTTCGTAGAAGCTTTTCGCGATTTAATGGGGCAACTATTATCAGAATCAGAAGAACAATTGCAAACATGGAAAACCAATATTCTCGCAGCAGTGGGAGAAAACGGGCAAGTATTAATTGATGTAATTCCTGAGTTAGAAAACATCATCGGTAAACAGCCACCATCCCTAGAGTTATCAGGAACAGCCGCCCAAAATCGCTTTAATTTATTATTTCAAAAATTTGTCAAAGTCTTTACCAGTAAAAAACATCCCTTAGTGATGTTTTTAGATGACTGGCAATGGGCTGATTCTGCATCACTGAATTTGCTCTCATTATTGAGGCAACAAGATACAGGACATCTATTGATATTAGGTGCTTATCGAGATAATGAAGTGTCACCAGTACATCCATTTATCTTAACCGTAGATGAACTGATCAAAACTGGGGCAACGGTAAATACGATTACATTACTACCGTTAAGAGAATCGGATATTAATCGATTGGTAGCAGATACGCTAAATTGCGAACTATCTCTTGCCCAGCCTTTGACTAAATTAGTCAATCAAAAAACCAAGGGAAATCCTTTCTTTGCAACTCAGTTCCTCAAAGCTTTACACGATGACAACTTAATTACCTTTAATTGGGATATCCAGCATTGGCAGTGCGACATTGCCCAAATCAAAGCCTTGGCAATTACTGATGATGTTGTTGAATTCATGGCGTTGCAATTGCAGAAATTACCAATTCCAACTCAGGATGTCTTAAAGTTGGCTGCTTGTATAGGGGCTCAGTTCGATTTGCATAATTTGGCAATAGTTTTACAACAATCAGAAACAGAGACGGCGACGGTTTTATGGAGAGCATTGCAGGGGGGTTTGATTTTACCAATTAGTAATGTTTATAAGTTTTATCAAGTTGAAGGCAATAATAACTTAAGCCCCGAAGATGAAAATGCTAATAAACAAAATGCTAGATACAGATTTTTACACGATCGCGTTCAACAAGCTGCCTATTCTCTGATTCCAAAAAACCAAAAACAGGCAACTCACCTCAAAATTGGTCAACTGCTCCAACAAAAGTTATCAGAGATAGAAAAGGAAGAAAATCTATTTGATATTGTCGGGCATTTGAATTTAGGAAGTGGGTTAATTACTCAAGCTGAAGAACGAGAAGCCTTAGCCAGACTTAACTTAGCAGCCGGACAGAAAGCCAGAAATTCTACAGCCTATTCAGCCGCCAGAAGTTTTGTGCAAATAGGGATTGAGTTGCTAACCCCAGACAGTTGGCAAACTCAGTATGAATTAACCCTCAATCTGTATGTAGCTGCGGCGGAAACTGCCTACTTGAATGCTGATTTTGATGGTATGGAAGAAATGGCTGATCTGGTTTTGCGATCGTCCAAAACAATACTAGATAAAGTCAAAATATTTGAGATTCAAATCAACGCACTGACAGCCCAGAGTCAGATGTTAGAAGCGATCGCAGTAGGCAGAAATGCCTTAACACAATTAGGGGTTGAGTTCTCATCGGAACCTGACGAAGCCTTGATAGGCAAAGCACTACAAACCCTTGCCGATCAACTCCAGGGCAAACAGATTGAGGAACTGATTAACCTCCCTGTGATGAGCGATCCTCGGACAATTGCGGCTATGCAACTGTTAGCAATGTTGTTTTCGCCCATTTTTGCGGGAAATCCTGCCTTGCTGCCTCTGCACGGCTCCACAATGGTCAGTCTATCACTCCAATTTGGAAATGCACCCGCATCAACAATCGGGTATGCAAGTTATGGCATGGTGCTGTCTGTCTTTTTGGGAGAAGTAGAAAAAGGCTATTGCTTTGGTCGAGTGGGAATGAGCTTACTCAATCAGTTGAATGTCCGGGAATTTAAGTCCATAACTTTACTTTTCTTTGGCTGTTTTCTCCAGCATCGTCAAGAAGCACTAAGGGCAGTAATTCTAACGGCAAAAGATGGCTATATAACTGGAATAGAAACTGGTGATTTCCTAAATGCTGGCTACAATATTAGTGTTTATTTTGACGATAGTTTCTTCGCTGGAGTGGATTTCTATGATTGGGAACCAGAAATAGAAAATTACTGTGTTGTCTTAGCTCAAGTTAAGCAAGATTCTCCTCTGGGTTATCTGAAGATGAAAAAACAGATGGTCCAGAGTTTGATAGAAGTTGTCAATCAACCGGATTTATTAATCGGAACTGCCTACGATGAAACGGTGATGATTCCCAAACACCATCAGGATCATGAGTTTACAGCACTCGCTTTTCTCTATATATACAAATTGATTCTTGGCTATCTATTTGGCAACTACACTAATGCCCTAGAATACATAGCCCAAGCTAATCTTTATTTGATGGCAGCAGCCGGAGTAATTCATACTCCTGTTTTCCATTTTTATGCGGGGTTAACCTACTGGGCAGTATTTTCTACGCAGTCAGAAATTGATCGAGCTAACACTCTCCCTTTGGTAGAAACCCATCAAAATACTTTGGCTCAGTGGGCGCGTTATGCTCCGATGAATCACCAACATAAAGTTAACTTAGTAGAAGCAGAAAAATGCCGAGTTTTAGGAAAGAATTATGAAGCAGGAGATTTGTACGATCGCGCAATTGCCGGAGCCAAAGAAAACGAATATATCCAAGAAGAAGCGTTAGCTAATGAACTAGCAGCTAAATTTTATCTGGACTGGGGCAAAGAAAAATTTGCTTCTGGATATATGCAGGAAGCATACTACTGTTACACCCGATGGGGTGCGAAGGCGAAAGTTGCTTATTTAGAACAACACTATCCCCAACTACTAGGGGCTATTCTCCAACCGACTAAACGAGCTATCATATCTGGGGGAACAATCTCTCCCACGCTGATGAGAAGCGTAACTAGCAGCAGTAACAGCAACACCCAGAATTTATGGTTAGATTTTCCGGCGGTGATGAAAGCAGCACAAGCTATTTCACAGGAAATTGAATTAGAGAAACTATTAGCCACTTTGATGCAAATTACGATCGCCCATGCCGGAGCGCAAACCGGAATTTTAGTGATTGATCAAGAGGCAAAATGGTTAGTAGTGGCGAAAGCGGATCAAAACCATACAGAAAAAAGGCATATTCCTTTAGCTGAATGTCAAGAATTACCCCAAAGATTTATTTATTCTGTAGCCAGAAGTCAAACAACGGCAGTTTTTGATAACTTGAGTGCTTCCACTCAATTTGCCGGCGATCGCTATATCATCACCCAGCAGCCTAAATCAGCTTTATGTATTCCGATTAGCAACCAGGGAAAATTAATCGCGATTTTGTATTTAGAAAATAATCTTACCGTGGGAGCGTTTACAAGCGAGCGCATCGAAACCCTCCAAATTCTTAGTGCTCAAGCCGCTATATCCATAGAAAACGCCCGTTTGTATCAACAAGTAGAGAACTACTCTCAAACCTTGGAAGCCGAAGTTGAGCGAAAAACAGAAGAGTTAAGCCAAAAAGCTTTTGATTTAGAGCAAACATTGAAAAATTTACAACAAACCCAAGCACAACTAATTCAGAGTGAAAAAATGTCAGCCCTCGGTCAACTCGTAGCGGGGATAGCACACGAAATTAACAATCCAGTTACTTTTATTCATAGTAATCTTCAGCCGACAGAAAATCATATCAAAGCTTTGCTAAATTTGCTGGAACTTTATCAGCAAGAATATCCAAATAAAAGCTCAGCAATTAAAGCAAAGATTGAGGAAATTGAGTTAGCATTTATTACGGAAGATTTAACTAAGATCCTGCAATCCATGAAAGTCGGAAGCGAACGAATCAAACAAATTATCCTGAGTTTGCGTAATTTTTCTCGCTTAGACGAAGCAGACATGAAATCTGTAGATTTACACGCCGGACTTGAAAGCACTTTACTAATTTTACAAAACCGCTTCCAAAAAAGTGATAATCAACCGAAGGTACAAGTGATTAAAGAGTATGGCAACCTTCCTCATGTCACCTGTTATGCGAGTGAGATGAATCAGGTATTTATTAGTATTATTAGTAATGCTCTTGATGCTCTCAAACAAGTTAGTAAAATTAATAAAAATCCTTTTATTAAGATTCAGACTGAAGTCATAGAAAAAAAGTTGGTAAGAATTGCGATCGCTGATAATGGTAGTGGGATTCCTACCCATATTCAAAAACGCATATTCGAGCCATTTTTTACAACTAAACCTGTGGGGAGTGGCACAGGTTTGGGTTTATCTGTAAGCTATGCTATTATCAAAAAACATGGGGGCAAATTAACCTGTGATTCGACCGTCAGCAGGGGGACAATTTTTGTAATTGAGATTCCGATAAACTATCTGGTGTAACTTGGGCTAGAGAGGGACTCAAATATTGATGTCAAGAGGAAACTAAAATAGGCTTAAAAATTCACCGGAATTTTCGTAATTGGGAAACGGACGATCGGATTGGGGACACCGAGTGTTAAACAAAGGGTGAGTATCCAGCAATTCCAATTGTTCCTTTCACCTCCACAATCAAAAAATCTGGGTTAGAGTTCGTCGATCGCAAAAATCAAGATTAGATATTCAAAACGGCTAGATTAATGGCGTACTTATCGTCGCCGTTTCTTCACCTGTTGGTACGGATAGCAGTCAATCACGCAATATCTCATGTAACTCCCTTTGGAATCAGAGTCCATCAGTTCTAGATAGACATTATTCGGCACCTCAGAATATAGATAGGTTTTGCCACTATTGAAAACAACCTCCAGAGTAGAAGTTGTTTCGTCATAACCCACAGCTTTTATCATGCTGGATTCGACTGGTTGTAGTTTCATTATTTCCCGATAAGTAAGGCTACCTGAAAAAAACAGCATACCCAAATCCCGGACTTTTTAAAGAAGTCAGGACTCTAAAGCCCGATCGCACCTGAATTTCCCCTAAAATAATTTCTACTCCCTCAATCCAAAATCTAAAATCTAAAATCTAAAATCGAAATGACTCATTCCACCGATATCGTCACCCTCGCGCGCTGGATGGCCGCCGACTTCAGCAACCAAGCCCAAGCCTTTGAAAATCCGCCCTTCTTCGCCCACATCCGCGTCTGCATGAGGCCTTTGCCGATCAAAGTTCTGGATGGGCTCAGCTTGTACCTAGAACAAGCCTACGATATTGAACTGAATGTACCGTACCGAGTCCGAGTTTTGAAATTAGTCCCCGTGGGCGATCGAATCGACATCGAAAATTATGCCATAGAAAACGAAGAACAATTCTACGGCGCGGCCCGCGACCCGCAACGGCTGCAAGAAATCAAAAAAGAACAACTGACTCTACTTCCCGGCTGCACCTTTATTACGCAGTGGACGGGCAACAGCTTCAAAGGGTCTGTCGAACCCGGAAAAGGCTGTATGGTGGTCAGAAAAGGCAAAAAAACCTATCTAGACAGCGAATTCGAGATTGACCAAGACAAATTTATTAGCCACGATCGCGGACGTGACCCAGAAACCGACGCCCACGTCTGGGGAGCCCAGGCCGGCCCCTTTGAATTCACCCGCCGGGCTAGTTTCGCCGACGAAATTCCGGTTTAATCTAAAAAAACAGAGTCCTTCCTGGGCGAACACGCTTGATTAAAGGTTCAGAATGCACCAATACCTGGTACATTAACCCAGTATTGGCAAGCAAGATTCACCGTTGATTTATGAAAGTCCTGGTTATTGGTGGCGATGGCTATTGCGGTTGGGCAACCGCACTCTACCTTTCTAACAAAGGTTACGAAGTTGGCATCCTCGACAGCTTCGTGCGGCGGCACTGGGATCTGGAACTGTGCAGCGACACCCTCACTCCCATCGCACCGATTCAGCAACGACTCCAGCGATGGCAAGATTTAACGGGCAAGTCGATCGACTTGTTCGTCGGTGACATCACCAACTACGATTTTCTCAGCAAAAGCATGAGAAAATTTGCACCAGAGGCGATCGTCCATTTCGGCGAACAGCGTTCGGCACCTTTCTCAATGATCGATCGCGAACACGCAGTCCTCACTCAAGTCAATAACGTCGTCGGGACACTCAACCTGCTGTACGCCATCCGCGAAGACTTCCCCGATTGTCACCTAGTGAAATTGGGGACAATGGGCGAATACGGCACGCCGAATATTGACATTGAAGAAGGCTACATCACGATCGAACATAACGGCCGCAAGGATACACTACCCTATCCCAAACAACCAGGCAGTTTCTACCACCTGTCAAAAGTCCACGACTCCCACAACATCCATTTTGCTTGCAAAATCTGGGGTTTAAGAGCCACCGACTTAAATCAGGGCGTAGTCTACGGCGTGCTCACAGATGAAACCGGCATGGATGAACTGTTGATCAACCGTTTGGACTACGACGGAGTATTCGGTACAGCATTGAACAGGTTTTGCATCCAAGCTGCGATCGGTCATCCTTTGACCGTTTACGGCAGTGGCGGACAAACCCGCAGCTTCTTAGACATTCGGGATACCGTGCGGTGCGTGGAATTGGCTCTAGCCAACCCTGCCGAAGCCGGACAATTCCGCGTCTTCAACCAATTCACCGAACAATTCAGCGTCGGCGACTTAGCCTCCTTGGTGCAAAAAGCAGGCATGGCAATGGGATTAAAAGTAGAAATCAACAACATCGAAAATCCCAGAGTCGAGAAAGAAGAACATTATTTCAATGCCAAAAACACCAATTTGCTAGACCTGGGTTTGCAACCGCACTATCTCTCAGATTCCCTGCTCGATTCTCTGCTGAATTTTGCTACAAAATATCAGCACCGTGTCGATAAAAACCAGATTTTGCCGAAGGTTTCTTGGAAGTAAGTTCTGGCCTCTACCTGCGGGGAAAGAGCGTTTTAACGAACCGCGAAGGCGCGAAGGGCGCGAAGTAAGAGAAAAGAAGGGAAGAGAGGAGAAGGGTTCGCAAGTTCTGAATGGATTTGGCTGTATATTACGATAATCTATCTTTTTTATCTCTTTCTCTGTGTCCTCTGTGTCCTCTGCGGTTAATTAAAAAATGGCATCAGGTTTTTACCGCTGGCTTGTTTGGGAAGAAATCCCGTGAAAAGTCGAATTCTCATTCTGTTGCTTTTGGTGGTTCTGCCTGGATTTTCAGCGAGGGCAGTTTTTGCTTATTATTTAATAGGGGAATGGGCTGCTGTAACGCCGAGTGATCTAAATTAGTGCCGAGTTAGCAAAGGCTTATCTGCCACTTAAAAAGCGAGATAAATTGCCGGAACAGCACAGGAAATTTACAGAGTTAATTGCTTGACCGAAAGTGTGGGATGGCTTTTAGGTGGGATAATTTTATCTATTCGCATTCAGGGAATTGGCATTTTATCCCAAAAACCTCTCTCTCGGAATTAGCGGCAGTGAAACAGAAAGAAGAAGTGTAGAAAAGCAGCCGATCGCACGCCATGACTTACTCCCCCCGACACTGTGTATCCTGTTACCGATGACGTTTGCCCCAAGCTATGATTATCGGCTCCCTAAATAACTTATTTTTATGAAAATTGCTCTGTTCACTGAAACATTTCTGCCAAAAATAGATGGCATTGTGACGCGTCTGATTCACACTGTAGATCACTTGCAGCGCGCGGGCGAACAAGTTCTGATATTTTCTCCAGATTACGGGATTAAAGAATACAAAGGCGCCCGAGTTTACGGTGTGGAGGGTTTGCCTTTGCCGATGTACCCGGAATTGAAAATGGCACTTCCTTCTCCGGCTGTCGGTCGCCAA
The DNA here is from genome assembly GCF_036701635.1 of Microcoleus sp. N9_B4. Classification (NCBI taxonomy): domain Bacteria; kingdom Bacillati; phylum Cyanobacteriota; class Cyanophyceae; order Oscillatoriales; family Microcoleaceae; genus Microcoleus; species Microcoleus sp. N9_B4. The sequence goes on from NZ_JAUBRC010000050.1 coordinate 32,236, forward strand.
TTAGAGCAGTTTAAACCGGATATTATTCACGTTGTCAATCCCGCTATTTTGGGATTGGGCGGTATATATTACGGGAAAAAGTTCAACATTCCAATTTTGGCTTCTTACCACACGCATTTGCCGAAATATTTGCACCATTACGGTTTTGGAGTCCTCGAACCTTTATTGTGGGAATTGCTCAAAGGTGCTCACAACCAAGCAGAACTGAATTTGTGTACTTCTACAGCAATGGTGGAAGAATTGAGAACCCACGGCATTGAGCGAGTAGATTTGTGGCAGCGGGGCGTAGATACTGAAATGTTTGTCCCGGAATTGGCAAGTCGAGAAATGCGATCGCGCCTTTCTGCAAATAACCCAGACAGTCCCCTGCTGCTGTACGTCGGCCGCCTCGGTGCAGAAAAAGAAATCGAACGCATCAAACCAGTTCTCGCAGCGATTCCCGATGCCCGCCTCGCCTTAGTGGGAGACGGCCCGCATCGGCAAACCCTTGAACAATATTTTGCCGGTACACCCACTAATTTTGTCGGCTACCTCAAGGGGCAAGAACTCGCAAGAGCTTACGCATCGGCGGACGCCTTCATTTTTCCCTCCCGCACCGAAACCCTGGGCTTAGTGCTCCTAGAAGCAATGGCTGCGGGGACGCCTGTAGTGGCGGCGCGCAGCGGCGGAATTCCCGATATCGTCACCGACGGCGTTAACGGATATTTATTTGACCCCGCCGACGAAGAAGGAGCACTCGTCGCCACCCAGCGTCTGTTTGCGAATCCCGAAGAACGGGAAACCCTGCGCCATAACGCTCGCCGAGAAGCTGAACGCTGGGGTTGGGCCGCGGCCGCCGCACAACTCCAGCGATACTATCAATCAGTGGTGTTTGCCCAGTCCATGCCCAGAGCTGCCTAAATGTCAGCATCTGTACCACCTTTAAACCTCACCGACAGTTTAGCTTCGCTGTTCGATCGTCAGTTGGTAATGAGGATGGATGTTTTCAAAGACCGATCGAACTTTTTTGCTGCATAAATTACCGTCGCTATCCTGCTGTTGCATTTACCATTAAACTATGAGTAAGCTCTGTAGGAATGCCTTGCGCGCTGCTTTCATAGCGCTCTTTACCTGACCGGATACGGTCGCCGAGTGCGCTAAAACAGTCACACCGCGCGCTGCAGTCGAGCACAGAGCGTCAAATCCACACTGCACTCTCGATCAAACTAAAGCCTGTCACCTAATTTTCAGGCCTTCTGTTTTGCGAACTCAAGTTCAGCTTGAATGGACGAACCCTCATCATTATCATCGAGGTTGTAAAAAAGATCGATCGAGCATACATAACAAGCAAACTGAAGTTGCGTGCGCCACTTTTGAACTCACGATTCATCAAAGCGACAAGCGAGTGCCGATGCGCTTGCAAACAAATTCAAGAGTTTGCACCGCCGCCGAATCTCGCGCAGATCGACCTGCGGTCAGTCTACCCCTCTGAGCAAGCAGTTAATCATGACATTCTCCAATACTGGTAGCGTTCTGGCTACACTGACTCAAGTCAATTTTATGGGGGCATTGACCTCCCGTGTTAAGAGCCTGCCAGTTCCTGAATTAGTGTGCCTGCTGGACTTTATCACGGCTGAATTTCAGCAATTTATCCGGGCGATGGACCTGATTAACAATGAAGCACTCGAAAGTCTCTTAGAGCAACTTTTAGATGCCTTCACTGTCAAAATTGGTCAAATTTTGCAAGCAGACCGGACAACAATTTTTTTGGTTGATTCCAACAAAAATCAACTATGGCACAAAACACTCGATCCACTTACGGGCGAGGATGTAGAAGTGCGCTTGCCGATGGATGCAGGCATTTTAGGCTACGTAGCAACAACCGGAAAATCGATCAATGTCGCCGAAGCTCGATCGCACGAGCATTTTAATTCCGAAGTAGACGAACCACCGGGCTACAAGATCGAGACCATCCTCTGTATGCCGATTTTTAGCAGCAAAAGCCAACATGAACCCGTAGCGGTGGTCAGACTGTTAAATAAAGCTGGTAATGTCTCCTTTAGCGAGGAAGACGAACAGCAGTTCCAGGCTTTTGCAGATTCGATCGGGATTATTCTCGAAAGCTGTCAGTCTTTCTACGTCGTGGCCCGCAACCAGCGAGGGGTTGCCGCACTTTTGAGAGCCACCACGACTTTGGGTCAAAGTCTTGACTTGGAAACAACTTTGCGCTCTGTCATGGATCAAGCTCGCGACTTGATGCAAGCCGATCGCAGCACGCTATTTTTGTTAAATCGGGAAACCAACGAACTTTGGACCAAAGTCGCCAAGGCCGACGGCAAAACGATGATGGAAATTCGCATTCCTGCGAATAGGGGAATTGCTGGCTACGTGGCTTCGACTGGTCAACCTCTAAATATTACAGATGCTTACGACGATCCCCGTTTTGACCCATCTACAGACCAGCAAACGGGATACCGCACTCGGACTGTCTTGTGTATGCCGGTGCATAATGCTAAAGGTGAGCTGATCGGGGTAACTCAGCTAATTAATAAGAACCAAGGGACTTTCACTCCTTCCGACGAGGAGTTTTTGCGAGCGTTTAATTCCCAAGCAGGAATGGCGTTGCAAAATTCTCAACTGTTTCAGAACGTGATGGTGGAAAAGCAGTATCAGAAAGATATGCTGCAAAGTCTTTCTGATGCAGTGATTTCCACGGATTTGAAGGGGCGAGTTGTGACGATCAACGAAGCAGCCCTAGAATTGTTGGGCTGTCCGGTAAATCAAGCTAAAAGCAAACACAATCTTCTGATTTGGGAAGATAAACTGGTTAATCGCTATGTTTGGGAAGTTGTCCCGATCGACAATTTGCAATTTCGACTAGAAGACAGTCTCAAAAATGCTGCCCGACATTACGTTCCCGAACAAAGTTTAACTGTGGGACTGTTGGTAGAAAAAACGCTCAATTCCCAACAAAAAGAAGAAGAAGAAAAAGAAGAAGAAAATTATATTTTGGCCGTGCCCGATCGCACTGATCCTAATTTATATTACGCTTGGGGCGAAAACCGCGCGTGGACTGAGGAAGTAGCGCTGGCAGAATTAGCTAATGCCCAATCTCTATTTGCGCTGCGAAATTCTGCCCTGTATCACCCTTATTGTCCGCTGCCCATCCCCGCCTCTCGAATTAAAGTAATTGAACGCAGTTTGAATTTGACTGTCAACCCGCTGATCAATCCAGAGGGCGGCGTGCGCGGCGGTTTAGTGGTACTCGAAGACATCAGCCGCGAAAAGCGGATGAAAAATACGATGTACCGCTACCTGACTCCAGGAGTCGTAGATAAAGTGATGGCCTTGGGTGAAGGCGCCCTGATGGTGGGCGAACGCAAAGAAGTGACTATTTTATTTTCCGACATTCGCGGCTATACCACGCTGACCGAAAAGTTGGGAGCGTCCGATGTGGTATCCCTGCTGAACGAATATTTTGAGACGATGGTGGAGGCCGTTTTCCACTACGAAGGCACTTTAGACAAGTTTATCGGCGATGCTTTAATGGCGGTGTTCGGCGCGCCCCTGCCGCTGAATCCCCCGGAAAGTCACGGTTGGATGGCGGTGCAGTCGGCTTTAGATATGCGCCGGCGTTTGAAAGAGTTTAATGATTCTCGCCCCGGTGCAGATCCGTTTCGCTTCGGAATTGGGATTAGTTCTGGAGAGGTGGTTTCGGGAAATATTGGTTCTCAAAAGCGAATGGATTACACGGTAATCGGGGATGCTGTGAATTTGAGTTCGCGATTGGAACAGCTTACAAAGGAGTACGGATGCGATATAATTTTGAGCGAATTTACATACAGTTTGTGCCGCGAAGGGATTTGGGTGCGAGAGTTAGACAAGGTGCGGGTTAAGGGCCAAAATCAGCCAGTTGGTATTTACGAGTTGCTGCAAAATAGTTCTGAACCCATCGACGGGGAAACAGTTCGGTTTTTGGAACTTTACAGTAACGGTAGGGATGCTTATATTGCTAGAAATTTTCATAAAGCTATTAGTTATTTTGAAGCGGCTTTAGCAATGCGACCCAGCGATCGACCTGTGGAAGTTCACCTCGACAGATCCCTAAGCTATTTGGAAGTACCCCCGCCCGATGATTGGGACGGCGTGCATACGATGACAACCAAGTAGTAGATTATATTACATCCGAGTGTTCAAAAGTAAAAAGGTTTGATAAAGTTGTGAGATCTTCCTTATGACAGAGTTAACAAGTGTAAAAATGTGAAAACATAAATCGGATGCCATATTAAAGTTAGTATTTATTTCCAGGCTAACAATTAAATGAGTTATTTATCTGTTCCGAATGCCACAAAAGCCGATCGCATTCTGGTGGTAGACGACGCACCAGATAATGTTTTATTGGTTCAGACAATCCTAGAAGAAGAAGGTTACGAAATCAGTACGGCCGAGAATGGCTTTTCTGCCTTGAGTCAAATTGACAAGTCAGCCCCGGATTTGGTACTGCTAGACGTGATGATGCCGGGAATGGATGGTTACGAAGTCACTAAACGAATCCGACAAAATAAGGAATTGCCCTTTATCCCGATTTTGCTGATCACGGCTCACGACAGTGCCAGCGTAGTGCAGGGATTGGACATGGGAGCAGACGATTTCATCCGCAAACCAGTCGAAATGGATGAACTGCTGGCGAGGGTTCGATCGCTCCTGCGACTAAAACACAGCGTAGACGAGCGCAATTCGATCGCCCTCCAGCGCGAAGATTTTGTCTCCCGACTCGCTCACGACTTGCGGACACCCCTCGTAGCAGCCGATCGAATGCTAACTTTAATGCAGCAGGGAGCTTTGGGAGAAATTTCCCTTCCCATGCGCGACGCTTTTGGGACGATGGTTCGCAGCAACCAAAACCTGATCGCGATGGTAAATATGCTGCTGGAAGTCTACCGCTACGAAGCAGGCCGCAAATCCCTGAGTTTCGCTGCCGTGGACTTGCGCCAGCTTATTACTGAGGTAGCTGAAGAACTAGCTCCCCTAGCGGATGCTAAAGGTTTGTCGGTAAATTTAGACTTGACAGAAAGTGCAGAAAGTGCACCGATTGCGAAGTATCCGGGCGATCGTCTGGAGTTGCACCGCTTGCTGACAAATTTAATCGGAAATGCGATTAAATTCACCGACAACGGCTCAATAGATGTCAGCTTAAAAGCTGCCAATTCACCTGCTTATACGAGCTTCAAAAACCAACCGCTGGCATGGGTTATCATAGAAATCCAAGACACTGGCGCCGGCATTTCTCCCACCGAAAAAGCAAAGTTATTTGAAAGGTTTGGCCCTGGAACTCACAAGAAATCCGGTACAGGTTTGGGACTACACCTCTGCCGCCAAATAGTCGAAGCTCACCGCGGCACGATCGAGGTAAAATCCGAGTTGGGCAAAGGCAGTTTGTTTACTATTCGCTTGCCTTGTTAGATAGGTATAAATAACTCTAACTTTCGGGTGCGAAAAGCGAACATTAGTACAGATAAACTGTAATTGTAGGTTGCAAAGTGTGTACCTAATCGAATTATGGTTAATTTACCCGATGTCAGATAATTACTTGGCAACCGAATTTATGGCAATATGTCTAACTGTCCAGTGTGCGGCGCTGAATACATAGAAGAAAAAGCAGAGTTTTGCTCGATTTGCGGCTGGGATTTGACTCCCTACCCGCAGCGTGCTAAGCCTTCCAAAACTTATTTAAAAAAAGAACAAGTTAGATTGCAGTGGGCCAAACAAATGTGGGAATTGACCCGCAATCAACAAAATTGGTCAGCTAAATTTGATGAGTTGCATGGGGAATTGCAGCAAGGTGCGATCGCCCGCACATACCTGCAATCTCAGTTAGAATGGGTTCTGTACCGCCTCGAACAACTAAACCCCGAATTGATTGTCAGCACTCTACTGCGACTAGAAGACAAAATCGGCGCCATAACTGAGTCAACTCCGGCTATCTCGGAAGTGGGGATGGACTACCGCCAACTGACAAAGCTATTAGAAACGGGAAAATGGCGCAAAGCTGATGAACACACTTGGGAAATCTTGCTCCAAATCGCTGTCAGGGAAGACGAAGGCTGGCTGAGTGCAGCCGATATTGACAGTTTTCCTCCTACAGACCTTCGCACGATCGACCAACTTTGGCAACAATACAGCAGCGGGCGGTTCGGGTTGAGCGTGCAGCAGCAGATTTGGGAAAGTACCGAGGCAAATTATACTGAATTTTGCGATCGAGTCGGCTGGAGAGTCAAGGAAAATTGGAAATATTACAGCGAGCTCTCCTTCAACGAAAATGCTCCCCCCGGACATCTCCCCGTCACCGCATGGAGACAGCGCGCCTGTTACGGTGCTGGTAAACTCACCGCAGCAGAAAACTTTGCCCGCATCGCTGCGAAACTGGCAACGGGCGATCGCTAATCGTCCAAAATAAAAAATTCAAAATCGACATTAACTGCTATAATCAAAACGGTTTAGCAACTGGGGCTGTGGCTCAGATGGATAGAGCAAGCGCCTCCTGAAGAATCGGGCACCCTGCGAGGAAACTCTAGGAGTGAATGTGGTCAAATTTGGTGAAACCTAAAGAGTTCGTGGGTTCCTATGACTCTAAGGCAATACCAAGCCAAGCCTGAGTTCAGCGCGATTATGCGATCGCCTATATTGAAATCAGGAAGGTTTAGAGACTAGACGGTCACCACCTAAAAGCTGCAAGCATATGGTGAAGGTATAGTCCAGAGAGTGGGGAAACTCACACAAATCTGAAGCGCTAGGCCGCCGGTTCGAACCCGGCCAGTCCCGTTAAAAACCAAGAAAAATTAAAAGCAGGAGGGGGAAGCTTTGTTTTTCCCCTCTTTTTTGCATATCCGCTAACGAATTCGCCCACAGACAAGCATAGCAACCGCCAAGGCGGTTGCTATAAAATCTCAAATCACCTGTTTAAGCCCCACCACAAACGTAGAGTCAATCTAAAATCTAAAATCTAAAATCTAAAATCTAAAATCTATGATCCCCCGACCCTTTTTTAATTTTTAATTTTTAATTCCTGTTAGTGGGCTATAGGTGCGGTATTTTTTGTTATGGTTCCTTTGTGAGTTAAATAAAATTTTTATAGGTTTAGATGTGGTTAAGAATCAATTCAAACACGCGGCGTTACCAGCGTTTGAACACTTCACGCAGTTTTTGGTTCCTAGTAGGGCTTTCAATGGCGTGTTGGTTGGGCTATCAGCAGGTTAAGAGCGAATTTCAGAGACCCCAAGCTTTGTTAGTTCTAGGTGGGGCTACGGAGCGAGAGGTGTTTGCCGCCAAATTTGCTCGCTCGCATCCTGAATTGCCGATTTGGGTGTCGTCTGGAAGCAATCCCGAGTTCGCCGAATGGGTGTTTTCAGAAGCGGGAATTGAGTCCGATCGCCTGCACTTAGACTACAGAGCGGTGGATACGGTAACAAATTTTACCACCCTGGTAGATGAATTGAAAGCTCAAGGGATTGAGAGCGTGTATCTGATCACTTCTGACGATCATATGCGGCGAGCTCAGATTATCGGCGAAATCGTGCTCGGCAGTCGAGGCATTAGCTTTAAGCCTGTGGCAGTTCCGTCTGGGCGAACCCCCGAACCGGTGCAAAAAGCTGTTCGCGACGGCGCTAGGGCTATTCTTTGGCTGACAACCGGTTATACGGGTGCTAACTTCAGCCAAGCGAGAATTGAATAAACAAAGGGAAGCATTAAGCAAGTTTTAATTTTTTTTCCATTCTCTCTGGTTTTAAAACTTGTCTTCGATAGCGATTTAACGAACCGGGAAGATCCTGATGATAAATGCGTAAGAGAAGAGAACAGAAGAGAAGGAGTAGTTTAAAATTAGTAGATGAAATTCAAAAGCTAAAGTTAATGACCGACCAAATTCTGCCGCAAGTTCTGGATAAAATTTTGAGTAACATCAAAACGCCGGATGCTGTTTTTTCGGCTTTGGTGCCGGCTTTAGGCGAGGTGTTAAATTGCGATCGGGTCTTTCTCTACCTCCGCAATCCTGAAACGCAAATGGGCAGAGTACCTTACTGCTGGCGTCGCAACTCAAACTATCCAGAGGTTTGGGACCCGGAATGGAAAAAAGAACCAGAATCTTTAGGGGAAGAAGACCCTTTGTTTGCAGCAGCTTTGCGAACTGAACCGTCGATTTTTGTTGAGGATGTTGAAACAGCAAATCCTAAAGTTGTCAACAAAAATTTTGAGGCAAAAGAGTTCGGACATCGAGCTTTGATTCACGCTCACCTTTGTGCTGACGGCTTATTGTGGGGGGTTTTGCAGCCTTGTATGTTCGATCGCCCCAGAGTTTGGACTGACTTCGATCGCCAAGTTATCGCAGCAGTTACAGAAAAAATTTCGCCTTTAGCTGTCGCTTATGTCAGAGGCATCGTACAACCGCAATAAAATAGGTTTGTAATGAGGAGTCTTCGTACTCACTACAAACCTGTAACGATGTTTTTTATCTATCAAACGAGGTTTCTGCGTAAGTTATACAAAACAACCTCCAAGCAAATCAGCGACCCAAATCGTGCATGGCATTAATCTCGATCGCACATCTTTGAGTCAACGCTTGCAACTCCTCGCGATCCGAGGAACCGGGCGCTTCAATTAGCTTGCCAATTCGCACCGTCAGTGGCACCGGACGCGGAATTCCCGAACCTTTCGACGAAATCGCGTGAGTTCCCCACAAACTAACAGGTAACAGCGGCGCTTTTGCCTTAGCAGCTATCAGCGCAGCACCTAATTTCGGTTCAGTAATTCTGCCGTCAGGGGTGCGAGTTCCCTGCAAAAATACACCTGTCGCCCAGCCATTTTCCAAAGAGTTGATAGCCGATCGAATTGCACTGCGATCGGCACTTTCCCGCTTAACTGGATAAGCACCGTAAAGCGTAATTGCCTGCTTCAAAATAGGAACTTTAAATAACTCTTCCTTTGCCATAAATGCGACGGGCCGCCTCATGCAATTCGACAAAATCGGCGGGTCAAAATCGCTGGCGTGATTGCTGACTACCACCAGTGGCCCTTCTGTCGGAACATTTTCTGCACCATAGATACGGCCCCGAAAGTACAGGTGCAGCATTGGGCTGACAATTGACCATTTGAATAAATAGTAGAGAAGTAAACTTTCGACGGGTTCGCGACTTTTGCTCACAGAAAAACCTTAAGTTTTAAATTACATCGAATATTAGCCTATCAGTTCAGCAATCAAAAAAGAAGCACTACACGGATTTTGACACGGATACACGGATAAGTCCAGCGATCGGACTGTTTAGCTAATTGGCTAAGTTGACTATCATCAGTGTATCCGTGTTTATCCGTGTCGTGCTGTTAGATGATTCGGCGGTTGAAACCGCTTTGCAAGCTTGTGTAGCGTCAGAATAAATTCTGGCGAATTCTTTGCCAAGGTTCAATTTCCGGCCAGTATAGCTTTCTGTCCTTCCGAAGAAGTCGCGTAGCCCAAGAAATTCTTAACTGCTTGGCTAGGAGGATTTTTGTAGGCGTAGTACAACTGCCGCTTGTAAGGATAGTTACCCGCATCCGTCGTGGCACCGTTGACTGGAACAACGCGCACCGTTCTCTGATTGACTACTTGAGCGAAAGTCGCATACCCAATACCGTTATTGCCTAAAGCTTGTAGCAGGGGAGTTGTTGCATCTCGATCGAGCGTGGTAATATTTGGCGCTGCGCCAAACTCGCCACCTCGGAGCACTTGTTCTTTAAACGTTTGATGAGTGCCACTAACTGCGGGTCTGTTAATTACTTTAATCGGGCCCGCCGGGCCGCCGACTTTCGACCAGTCTTGAGCATTTCCCTTGAAAATATCTTGAATTTGAGCGGAGGAACTTATGCCCTTACGGTGTCAGAAACCAATACCACAAAATCTGCTTATGGGGGTCAATTGTGCCTCTATGACGTGCATATTGCCAAGATATTTGAGGTGACATATTCGGACTGTCAGGAGATACCCCAAGCTGGCGGTAGAACTTGGTATTACCGCGCCGGAAATGGTAAGATTGATATGAGGCAATTCAGAATCAACTGTCAGTTGGCTAGCGATATTGCTAATAGTTATAATTTAGGGAAACCAGAGCGTAGTGCGAGTATAAATCCTTTCTCTTAGCAATATATTGGCAGAAATTCACCACAAACTCGTAGAATATTTTGAAAATGGAGCGTGTTTATTTTGGGTGATTCATCCTAAAAAACAGTATGTGTTGGTGTATCGATCGTCCCAAGAGCCCGATCGCCTGCTTAAGTCCGCTAACTCCCTCGATGGCGAAGAAATCGTCCCCGGCTTTACTCTTCCGATTGCGGAGTTATTTCAAAAACTGGCTTTTTAATGATTGGGCGATCGATGATATAAGGTATTGGGTGTGCTTTGCTACGAGATGTAATTATTCGCACTCTGCAAGGTGCTGAGATTGCGGGGATACGGGCAATTATTGTCTACGGTATCTGGGAAGATTTTGTTAAATTATTTTGTGGCAAGTTATACCAAGATATGATATAAGCTAGTTAGAAAAACTTATAGGAATATTGTATGCTGGAGTCCTTCGAGATACACAACTTTAGGCTCTTTCAACACCTTGAAGTTAGAAAGCTGAATCGTGTCAACCTGATTGTTGGCAAAAATAATGCTGGAAAGAGTACGTTTCTTGAAGCCGTAGAACTCTATGCCAGCAATGCTTCCCCTACAGTCCTGCTTGACCTGGTAGAGTCTAGGCAAGAGAGTTGGTTTAGTGAAGCTCAGCCACATTCCCAAAATTTTATTAGTAATTCTGTGCGACATCTTTTCTGCGGTCACAAATTACCTATAATTGGAGAAGAGGGTATTTCTCTTGGAGAAGTCGCTTCAAACACAAAGCTTCATATCAGTGCCGCTGCATATCAGAATAAAAATGATGATGAAGGCACGCTCAGGAAAATTCGTATTTCTGATGTGGAAGTTGATGAAAACCTATCTAATGTTGAATTTTTTCTGATAGCAGAGGAAGGTGAAAGAACTAGAAGGCTTTTTAGTTTAGACTTAGACAATAAAGATCTGAGAGAGATCCGACGTCGCAATAGAATGATTTCTGGTTCTGAAAGGCAGGAATCCCAGTTTAAATACACATGGCAGATTGTTGCGACCGAAAATATGCCCAATCGAAAATTAGCTGCTCTTTGGGATTTAACGAGCTTGACCGATGTAGAGTCGGAGGTTATTTCTGCTCTTGGCTTAATTGACGATCGAGTTACTGGAGTGGCTTTTGTAGAGAATAGTGCAAGTGACTTTAGAACTCGGGAAAACGATCAGCGTATTGCTCTAGTAAAAATTAAAGGGATAGAGGAGCCATTACCTCTCAAGAGTATGGGAGATGGTATGACTCGTTTGTTCCATATAATTGTTGCACTTGTAAATGCTCGAAACGGACTGCTCTTAATTGATGAATTTGAAAATGGATTGCACTGGAGTGTTCAACCCAAAGTTTGGGATATTGTGTTTCAGCTATCGGATAGACTTAATGTTCAAGTCTTTGCAACCACTCACAGCCGCGATTGTATAAAAGGTTTCGACCAGGCATGGAATAACTATCCTACGCTTGGTGCTTTCTTTAGACTTGATGAAAAGAATGGGTTAATCAAAGCTACAGAATATACATCGGAGACCCTAAATGATTCGATGGATATGGATGTTGAAGTGCGGTAAGTAGTATGAGCGATGTTTGCAAGCAAGATACAGATAAAGTTTTACTTGTTGAAGGAGTTAATGATTGCCATGTTGTTATGGCTTTATGTAAAGCTCATAATGTTCCTGAGACTTTCGGTATATATGAATGTGGTTCAGATGTCGGCGTTTTAAAACGATTAAATGCGCTGATTATACGTCCTAATCCTCCTCAAGTAATAGGAGTTATGCTTGATGCTGACAAGCCTTCTCTTGAAGGCCGATGGCAAAGTATAAAAAGCAAGTTACAACATTACAGTTATACGTTACTGAACAAACCTGATGCTGATGGAACGGTAGTCGAGACTTCTTCAGATGAACCTAAACTGGGATTTTGGCTCATGCCTAATAATCAAGATTCTGGTATGTTAGAAGACTTTTGTGCGGAACTTGCAGAGCCAGCATCTTTGGCATTTGCGCGAGAATGTGTGGAACAGGCGCACGCAAGGCAGGTAACAACATTCAAAGAAGTGCATCGCAGTAAAGCAGTGATTCATACCTATCTTGCTTGGCATGATGAACCTGGTTATCCTTTGGGAAAGGCAATTACAAGTCAAGCTCTTCGTCCTCACACAGATGTCGCAGTAAAATTCACTAATTGGTTAATACGTTTATTTGTGGAAGGCTCAGCCATGTAATACTCCCGATCCGCTTCAAGTTATGGTAACGTAATTGGCAAGGTAAAGACATCCGATATAGGGTAGTACGATCGCTCTAACACCGACATAAAATCCCATTTAGAATTACTACTAATTTGGCTTGAGGAATATAAAATCTATTTTTGTCACCTTTATTGGAATAATAACTTAATCAGACTTCCTTTCGAGAGTATTAATTTTATGACTATATAGTAGTAGTCTTAGCAAACAAACAAAAAGCGCCCCTATTACTAGGAGCGCTTTTTGTAATCTCAGACTAAAACTTAGCCATTGATAGAAGGAGCA
>NZ_JAUBRC010000051.1:0-44646 GCF_036701635.1 Microcoleus sp. N9_B4
ATCTACTGAATATGCTTTCATTGGTGTATTTTTTTAATCTATTCTTATTGTACCTCATAACACCCGGAAGTGCTGTAGGTTCCCGTGTGCCCCACGGTACGCAATCCCAGTTCTAATATATTTCGCGCAGCATTCCAATCGCGGTCTAAAACAAATCCACAATGCGGACAAATATGTGTTCTTTGACTTAGCGATTTCTTGACAACCTTTTCGCAATTAGAACAATTTTGGCTAGTGTAGTGCGGTGCGACGGCAACAGTAGCTACTCCAAACACTTTGCCAAAATATTCAATCCAATTCCTAAAAGCTGTCCAAGCGGCATCAGATATAGACTTGGACAGCTTTTTGTTTTTGACCATGTTACGCACCGACAAGTCTTCGTAAGCTACCAAGTCGTTGGACTGGACTACGCACCTTGCTAATTTCACAGCAAAGTCTTTACGCCGCCTACTTACCTTGAGGTGTTTTCTGCTTAATCGATTCCGCGCCGCTTCTCTGTTCTTAGAACCTTTCTGGGTTCGGGAAAGTCTGCGATTAAGCTTTTTGAGTGACCGCTCAGACTTTCTTAAATGACGCGGGTTCTCGACGGTATTACCATCCGAGTCCGTGTAGAAATGGGTCAATCCTACGTCTAAACCAATGGTTCGTCCCGTAGGCTCTCGCTTTTCTTTCCGTTCAGCATCAATACAGAATTGCACGTAGTACCCGTCGGCTCGACGCACTACGCGCACTCGTTTGATTTGACTCTTCTGGTAGAAATGCAAATCGCGAGTTCCCCACAACTTAAAACTTCCTGCTTTGAAGCCGTCGCTAAAGTTTATGCTTCTGAGATCTTCTGAAAGCTTCCATCCACAGGTTTTGTATTCAACAGAACCGCGGGTTTCATGCTTTTTGAAACGTGGAAATCCTTTCTTTCCCAGTTTTGCCTTTTTGCAGTTGTCGTAGAAACGAGCAATTGATGACCAAGCTCTCTCTGCGGAAGCTTGCCTTGCCATTGAGTTGAGCTTGGCAGCCCAAGGGAATTCTTTGGCAAGCACCGCACAGTATGCACTCAAGTCGTATCGATTCACACCCTTGGTATCTATCCAGTACCTGATGCAGCTATTACGAATAAAGCGAGCAGTACGAATGGCTTCGTCTAGCCTCTCGTACTGCTCGGTCTTTCCTTCTAGCTTGGCTTCAAATACTAACATTTACGTCTTGGAACTGGATATAAAACACTATATCACTGTTCTGGGGAAATTAAAGCCGTCCTAAAAGGACGGGGCTTTAGACCCATTTTCTTGGTAAACCGAGTATCGGCGACCTTAATCCCAACTGGTAGTAGCCTAGTTGGTTATAGACTAGGGGAGAGAGCAATTCTTGCAATCTGGCTGCGATCGCTTCAGTTGAGGCGAACTGGTACATTCCGATGGCGAATATGATCTGGATTTATAGTACGTCGTTTTCCCATGTTGCTGCCAGAGGCACACCTTACAGACAAGATTACCTTTTTGGCTCAGATGAAGTTCAGGCGAGCGGCATAAAATGACAAAGAGGCATTGTCTGGGGCTTAATCTTGAGACGGCAAATGGCTCAAACCTTGTAAATAAAAAGGCTGTAAGCATTTTCCAGACATTGGTAGCCCAGAGTCAGAAATGCTTTAATCGCTGTTCGCGTTACGCACCAAGGCTTAGAGGCAAGCTCAAGTTCCCCGAAGGGGGGAACTTGAGCTTAAGTTGTCACCAATTGGGTCTTGCTGGTAACGAGAAGCGATCAATTAGCAATTAGCAGCAATTAGTAATTACTTATTCTTTGGTTTGAAAATGTCTGTTAAACAATCACATTACGAGACTTTACTAGCAGAGTACAGCGAATCTTCGGCCGCGATCGCCCTGCTGAAAAAATATCGGGTTTACATGGAAATGATTCCGAGTATCCGCCGCGCCCTTGAGAGTTTAATCACAATTCCTTTGCCAATTGCGCGCTTGCGGGACGGGGTTTCTTATGCGGGAAGCAGCGGCACTAGCATATCGCCCGGACAGGCAGTTTGTTTGCCCTGCGATTTGGCGATTTTGATGTGCGATCCTGAATGGAAAGTTAAAATTGGAGTGGAAATTTTGATTTTCATTCATCGTCCGGGCGAAGAGTTTTCTGAGTTGCTCGGCCGCTGGCGGCAGTCTCAGGTTTGGCTGGATAAAGGTTACGAATGGGTGATGCCGCACCGCTACAGACATATTTACAGCGATGAAGCTGAGGCTGTTCATCCGCTATTTGTTTTGTTTGAGGAAACGCCGGAACTGATTCAACGGGGTTTGATGGCGGCTGGTTTGCCGTTTGTAGTGGAAAGTTTCGATTCTGGGAGTGAGGAGGTAGAGGAGGAAGAGTTTCTGGGTAGCGGGGAACTGGGAAGTGTTGGTGAAGAGAGTTTTGATTTGTAGGGTAGGTGCGATCGCACATAAGCTGTTGTGCCTTTGTAAACCCAGTATCTAAAAGAGTGTCTGAAGGGAGACCCAGACAATCTAGAAAGTCTAATAGATGAGAGGATGAAGGGAAATCACAAAAAAACCACAGATAAACATATAGAGATATTATTAGAAACTATAGAGAGGCTCTCAATAATTAGGATAGTATGAAAGGAATATGAACAGCGCAGAAATTGGCAACATACTTAAAAAATCCACAGTAATAACATTAAGTAGAGTCCAAGTTAGGAGGATATTAAAGTAAAAAAGTATGTTTGCCTTGATCGCTAAGTATAGCCTATAGTCCAAGATTAATCCAGAAAAAAGAACAGCGTTTAAAATAAAGATTGCCGAATATTTAAAAGTAGAAAAAAAAACCAGGACGATTACAGATCTGGTTTTGGGACGAGAGTGGATTTAGTTTAGGAGTCAACAGAAGAAAGAACTGGTTTAAAAAAGGCAGCCGAAAAAAGGTCAGAGTAAACCGAAGAAAAGGCAGAGTTAATGTAATGGGAGGAGTGAGGAATTCCGATAAAAAAAGTTTGTAGAGTTTCTGAATACAGGCAATTCACATAATATTTATGAATTCCTAAAAATCTTTGATAAAGAGCTAATTAATGAAGGGGTATCAGCAGCTAATCAAACATCACAATTTGCTGAAAAAGAAGCGAAAATAGTGATGGTTCTTGATAAGGCTAGTTTTGATATATAGCAGTTCTTAATAAAGTGAGGTATACCCTATGCCCTATGCCCACGGAGACCTATGCCCACGGAGACCTATGCCCGCTTATCAAGCGTGCACCTCATGTTACTGAGAAAGGCTATAGTGTTTCCTTAGCTGATCAGGTACAACCCATCCTTATCCATTAAGGGTTTTAGCTCTAAAGATGTACCTCACTTGTCTAGATGTCTAGATGCGTAAATTCATCAAAGAATCCCTCTGGTGTTTGAGGTTCTACTAATCCATATAACCACAGATATACAAAGTCCCATTACACTTTTCCGTGAGGCTTAATTCCTTAGCCAGTTAATTTCCTTCTTTGAATTGTGTGTAGCCCATTCGACTTTCGTCTTGACTCCCAAAGGGAATATTTTTCCATTCATTTAAAAATGTCTCAATCTGACCAGCGGCTGGCTTTTGCCAGGGATGGTAGTTTTTTTTTAATTCTTCTACTGCGCCTTTTTTCTGTTTTTCACTCACGGGACGTGGCGCCTTTAATTTTCCTCCATCGCCGATATCTAGCCCACTGATGTACTGTCCGATATGACACATCTACTTCACAACAGCTTGTCAACCATTGATGTACTTCTTTCTAGCTACTAAATCCTTCTGGTTGGAGCAATTCCTTTGATAATTTCTATACAGTTTCAGGATTCATTATACTTGGTCTTCCCGAACGTCGTTTCTGAAATAATAATTCTTCTATTCCCCCCGCAAGGGTAGCTAGACAACCATCTTTGTATTGTGGTACGATGTTTTCCTAACCGCACAGTAGCCGACAATACGGTTTCTACAGTTTGGGTCTTGAGCCAATACAGAACTTGCAGTTTTTCGTGGCGAGTCGCATCTTTACTCTTTCCGCAGAAGAGCTTTCAGTTCTTCTTGTGTTTCCCGAATCTCAATCTTGACCCACGACTGACATTTTTCTTCCTTCTTATATTTGGGTACTAACTCACAAAAAGGACACTTACTAGCTGTAGCACTATTTTAGGAAAATGGTATAAGTGGTAGTGAACAAGCCTAAATCTGATTCACAAGTGAATACAGAGGGATGGAGGACTATCAATTGACATCAAGTCGAAAGGTATTAGAAATAGACCACAAAATCCCTAGAGCGCTAGGCGGCAAGGATGAGTGGAAAAACCTACAACTCTTGCATCGGCATTGCCACGATGGGAAGATTGCCAGCGATGGTAGTCAGAAGTCCTGTAATGACAAAAGGAAACACATTGAGTAGCCGGATGAAGAGAAATTTTCAAGTCCGGTTTCGGAAGAGAGGGGCGGGATGATAACATCCCCCACGACTCTAGCGTCTCACGTCCGGTTCTGTAGTAGAGGTAGGTGTAGAAATGCCCCTATCGACTCTAACAGCTAGCAGAAATTTGACCGCTAACCGTCCCTGGGTGCAATCAATCGAATTAGAAGATGATCATTCTTTGGGAACTTTCCTAGCGGAAATGTGGGAAGCGATTAAAAAGTTTTGCCAATTCAAAAATTAAAATTTGACCAACTTGCAAGTCTTAAGAATCAAATGACTGAACAAGATCGATCGACTCGCACCTTAGCCGTTGACATTGGCGGAAGCGGCATCAAAGTTATGGTTTTGGACAATGAAGGCAAACCCCAAACGGAACGCAGCCGTTTAGAAACGCCTCAACCACCGAAACCTGAACCGATACTAGAGGCGATCGCCTCTTTAGCCAGCGGACAAGGGGAATTTGACCGAGTATCCGTCGGCTTCCCAGGCGTCGTGCGTCTAGGCGTCATCAAAACCGCAGTGAATTTAGATCCGTCTTGGATAGATTTTGACTTACAAACTACCCTCAAAGATCGCTTGGGAAAACCTGTGCGAGTGGCTAACGATGCCGATATTCAAGGATTGGGAGCAATTGCTGGGACGGGGGTAGAATTAGTAATTACCCTTGGCACCGGTTTCGGTTCTGCTTTATTTGTCGATGGTACCTTAGTGCCAAATCTAGAGTTAGGACATCACCCTTTTCGTAAAGGGGAAAGTTACGAACAGCAATTAGGGCGATCGGCATTAGATACAGTCGGTTCCAAAAGATGGAATCGCCGTCTGGAAAAAGCGCTCACCTCTGTGCAAAATCTCTTTAACTGCGATCGCATTTACATCGGTGGCGGAAATACTAAAAAGATTGCTTTTGAGTTACCGCCACAGGTTAAAATAGTACCAAATGTGAGCGGTTTATTGGGCGGCATTGCTTTGTGGCGTGATTGAGTAAACTTGGTGGCAAAAAGACCCATCAATATCAAAGAAACCGGATTTTTTGCTCGGATTAAAGGCAATAATCCAGTCTTTCGGTAAAAAACCCGGTTTCTGAATCCACGACGGTTGATTGAGTTTTTGGCTTGTGCGAGGGCCGTTTAAAAAATTATTCGCCCATCGGATCGCGGTAGCGTTTAGGTTCATCCTTGCGAAACAGATTCGCCAAACCGAGGATGCCCAATAAACCCAAAGCACCCCAATGATTGTTGTCGTTTTTGCTTTCTTGAAAGGGAGTTCTGTCGAGAACGACTCCATTAGAATCAGTATTGTTCTGGGCCGGAGCTGACTCCGTTTGAGCTGAGGCAGGCATAGCTGAAGGGAGAATAGCCAAACTCAAAGCTATGAGGGTAGCGGCGGCCTTTTTAGAGATATCGGACGGCTTGACTTTCATACTTGGTTTCCAAATATTAGCAGTTTCTTTCTAAGAATAATCAATTGGCCGCAGCCGACGCATCAATCGATCGACAGAAACTAAATCCCCCTCTCCTCTTGCTTTCGAGATAGAACAAGCTCTATGCTAAGTTCAGATGCTTCTAAGCAGATTATCTAAAATAAAAAGTCGTAAACTATACCATGCTTCCCTTTATCCGAAAAGATTTAGCCGAACTTACCGCATACACTCCCCATCCGGGCGGGGCGTCAGGAGAACCAGCGCACTCGGAAAGTGCGATCGATCGCCTTGATACCAACGAATGCCCCTACGACTTGCCAGAGGAATTAAAAAAAAAGCTAGCTTGGACTTACCAGCAGTTAATTGAGACAAATCGTTATCCCGACGGAGGCCACGCAGCGCTCAAAGAGGCGATCGCCCAATACGCCAACGAATCCGCAGAATCCATTCATGTCCCCCCCCTTAACAAGGGGGGGCTAGGGGGGGTTCCACAGCCAAAAACTGCCATTACAGCCGACAATATTTCTGTGGGCAACGGTTCGGACGAACTAATTAGATCCATCTTAATAGCTACTTGCTTGGGCGGTACCGGCTCTATTTTCGTTGCGAATCCCACCTTTTCGATGTATGGAATAATCGCCCAAACCCTCGGTATTCCCGTTGTGAGTGTTCGGCGGAAAGAGGAGACTTTTGAAATCGATATCGAGGCGGCTAAAAGGGATCTCGGCCAAAATCAAAATCCCCCCGTGCGCGCCGTCTTTGTCGTTCATCCCAATTCCCCCACAGCCAATGCTTTGACACCAGATGAAATAGAATGGTTGTCAACTTTACCCGAAGAGATATTAGTAGTAATTGACGAAGCCTATTTTGAATTCAGTCAAAATACTTTAGCAGACCAATTGCACCATCACCCAAATTGGATAATTTTGCGGACATTTTCCAAAGCATTTCGACTAGCATCAATGAGAGTCGGATATGCGATCGCCCATCCCGAACTCACAGCCACCTTAGAAAAAATCCGTCTCCCCTACAACCTTCCCAGCTTCTCGCAAACCGCAGCCGAGTTAGCCCTAGCGCAGCGGCAGTTATTGCTAGCAACCATTCCCGAAACTCTATCAGAAAGAGCCAAATTAATTGCAGCCCTAACTCAGCATCAAAAATTACAAGTTTGGCCGAGTGCGGCTAACTTCGTTTACCTGCGGGTGAAAGCCGGCGAGGGCGAGTCAGCCGAACAGGAACACAAACAAATCATGCAGCAGCTAAAAGATGGAGGTACTTTAATTAGGCATACAGGAGGAGGTTTGCGAATTACGGTGGGTAGCCCGGAGGAAAATCAGCGAACAGTCGATCGCATAGGAGAAATTTTTAATTGACAAAACCACTTAAAAATGCTGTCAAATCAGCGAAATCAATCAAATTACATAGAGTGTTGGGTTTCGTGCCTCAACCCAACCTACACTATTAAGTAAGCTGGCATTCTGTAGGTTGGGTTGAGCGATAGCAAAACCCAACACCCAATTGATTAATAATGTTGGCTTTCGTTCCTCAACTCCACGGCTTATACAGAATGTTGGGTTTCGTGCCTCAACCCAACCTACACTATTAAGTAAGCTGGCATTCTGTAGGTTGGGTTGAGCGATAGCAAAACCCAACACCCAATTGATTAATAATGTTGGCTTTCGTTCCTCAACTCCACGGCTTATACAGAATGTTGGGTTGAGCGATAGCAAAACCCAACACCCAATTGATTAATAATGTTGGCTTTCGTTCCTCAACTCCACGGCTTATACAGAATGTTGGGTTGAGCGCCTCAACCCAACCTACACTATAAAAATGAGTGCTTAGCCCATGCAGTATCGTCGTCTAAAAACTCCCGGAGCTACCTATTTTTTTACTATTGTTACCTATCAGCGCCAACGCTTATTTTCTGACCCCGCAATGGTAGAGCTGCTGCGCGCTGCATTCCGCAATGTTATAGGTGGATTTACCTTTACAATTGATGCTATTGTTGTTTTACCCGACCATCTCCATTGTATTTGGACGCTGCCCGATCAAGATGCTAATTTTTCAACTCGCTGGCGATTGATTAAGAATTATTTTAGTCGCAATTGTCCTGAGCAATACAAACAAAATCGTTCAGTGTCTCGTTTGAAAAAAGGTGAGCAAGCTATCTGGCAGAGGCGGTTTTGGGAGCATCAAATTAGAGATGAAGTTGATTTTGCAAATCATGTGGATTACATTCATTATAATCCGGTAAAGCATGGATTAGTTGCCGCACCACAGGATTGGGAATATTCCAGTTTTCATCGCTATGTGCAGGATGGTTCTTATTCAAGGGATTGGGGTGCAAATGTTCAGATGGAATGGGACAATGAGGTTGGTCAGGAATGATGAATATTAATTTTGCCACAAATCTTGCGTAGGTTGGGTTGGAACGATAGTGGAAACCCAACCTCAACATCGGTTGCGTTGGGTTTCGTTCCTCAACCCAACCTACGGCTAAAATGATGTAATAACATTTTTAATTATCAATCTGTCTCGCCGCGCGAATGGTTTGGGGAAATACGCCTACTAAAAGTGCCAAAGCTTCATCGGGAATGTGTGCCACAGTTTCCGAATCCAAATATTGTTCAAACTGAGTTAAAACCATTTGTGCCCGTTCCAAAGCTGCCGGCTTTGCCGTTAACTGTTCCATTAACCGCACCCACTGCCGCCGAATTCCAAAAGCTTTCTGTATTTCTTGGGGAGATTGAGGGCAAACCAAACAAAAATCGCCCACGGGAATCGCCTGCTGAGAGTCAACATCAAAAGCGCCCCCAACGGCAGCCCCAGGCCCGGCAAACTCCGCGTGGAAACGTTTAATCAAAATTAGACCGTTCCGGCGACGGCTATCTACCATCAACAGCTTGCCGCTGTTGATTTCTACGAGAATGTCAGAGGAGTGGGGGTGTTCTGTCAAATCTGTGCCAAGGTTTCGATGTCGCAAGTCCGGGTCAGCAGAAAGGCCGAGGGGGACAATATAATTAGAGGTAAGATTAGAGCTGGTTGAAGTATCAATTTTTTGATCCTCCCGCTGCCGATCGAGATTATTCATTTAAAGTTATCAGAAATTTGGGTTGAAAACCCCGTCCTTTGAGGACGGCTTTACATTTGCCTGATTTTGGTTTACCATACTAAGTATAGTTTGGTAAGTGCAATGTTCAAGGCGTTTAAGTATAGAATCTACCCAACAACCGAGCAAAGAGACTTACTGGTTAAGTCTTTTGGTTGTTGCCGTTGGTTCTACAATTACAGCCTTAACTTAACAACCGAAACTTACAAAAAGACTGGGAAGGGATTAAGCAGAAATGAAATAATCAAACTGCTCCCACAACTCAAGAAAGAGCATGAATGGTTAACAGAGCCACCTTCCCAAGTTCTGCAACAAGTAGCCGATAATTTGTCGAGTGCTTTTCTCAATTTCTTTGAAAAGAGGGCGAAGTATCCCAATTTCAAGAAGAAGCATCAAAGGCAGTCAATTAGATTTCCTCAAAAGATGAAATTAAGCGGTGACTACTTAACATTGCCTAAACTGGGAAAAGTTTACTGCAAAGTATCCAGAATTCCCGAAGGTGAATTTAAATCTGTCACGGTTTCAATTACCCCGAGTGGTGAATTCTATGCTAGTTGTTTGTTTGATGAAGGAAAGGATAAGCCAGAACTGTCTAAGGAAGGTAAAGCGGTAGGCCTTGATTTAGGTATTACTCATTTTGCTATTACCTCAGATGGAACCAAACACGGCAATCCTAAGCACTACCGCCATGAGAAAAAGTTGGCTAAGTACCAAAAGAGATTAGCTAAGAAGCAGAAAGGCTCTAACAACCGCAATAAAGCTAGAAAAAGAGTAGCAAAAGTACACCAGAAAATTACTAGATGTCGAGAAGATTTTCTCCACAAACTAAGTCGTAAATTAGTAGACGAAAATCAAGTCATAGTGGTAGAGAATCTAGCAGTGAAAAACATGGTACGCAATCATAAATTAGCTAAGTCAATAGCTGAGTTAGGATGGGGGAAATTTTGTACCATGCTGAAATATAAAGCAGAATGGGAAGGAAAAATCTACATAGAAGTAGATAGATTTTTTCCGAGTTCCAAAACTTGTAATCACTGTTTGCATCGAACTAGCGAAATGCCATTGGATATTCGCCTGTGGCAATGTCCTAAATGCGGAACTTTGCACGACCGAGATATCAATGCCGCTAAAAATATCCGAGATGAAGGTTTACGAATGTTAGAGGTAGGGCATACCTCGGTAGCTTCTGGAGAACGAGTAAGACCAAGCAAAGGCACTGCTTTTGTGAGGCATTGTTCTGTGAAGGAAGAATCACCGCTCATGAAAGGACGGTGAGTGTCAAAAATTAATACTGTCACAAGGTGGTAGTTTGAGCGCAATCGAATATCAAATGCAGGTAGAACAAGCAGTAGACACCCTGAAAGCGGATCTCCCGACGCTGTTTGAGAAAGACATCTCCTACGACATCTACACAAAAGATGTTTATTTTCAAGACCCTGTTAACAAATTTAAAGGAAAAATCAACTATCGCATTATCTTTTGGACTTTGCGATTTCATGGGCAGCTATTCTTTAACGAGATTTACTTCGACCTGCACGATGTAGGTCAGACAGCCCCTGATGCTATTGTGGCAAATTGGACTGTTCGCGGGACACTGCGGGTTCCCTGGAAAGCTCGGATTTTTTTTAACGGCTACTCTACTTATAAACTGGATAAAGACGGCTTAATTTACGAACATATCGACACCTGGGACAGAGAGCCCGGAGAGATTTTAAAGCAGTTTTTCCGCAAGGGGGAGGAGGCGACCCAAGTATAAGCCAAAAGGTCGATCGCGCTGAGCCATCAGAGCCGACAACCGAATTAACTTATAATGGCTAAAATAATCATCATCCCTCCGATTCATTTTCTGCTATTTGTAAATTGCTAAAATGATTGTCGCCTCTGATTCATTTTCTGCTATTTGCACTCCTGAAAAACATCATGGCTGATATTGTCCAGACTGCCACCAATGCGGGCTCTTTCAAAACCCTCGTGACTGTTATTGAAGCGGCTGGTTTGTTAGATTTATTGCAAAGTCCGGGCCCCTACACCGTCTTAGCACCCACTGACGAGGCATTTGCCAAAATTCCTACGAACACTATTACGTCTTGGCTGGAAGACATACCCAAGCTCAAGAAAATTCTGACTTATCACGTTCTGTTTGGCGAGGTACTAACTGAGAATTTGCTTGAGTTAAGTTCTGCTGAAACAGTGGAAGGTTCTGTGGTGGGAATTGATACTTCTGACGGCATTAAAGTGAATGATGCTAAAGTTATCACTCCCAATATTCTTGCTGACAATGGCGTGATCCATATCATTGATGCGGTGCTAATACCAGCATTGGTTGCAGCATAATCAAACTTGGGATATCTCTAAATTTAGTAGGGTACTTATGGGCGCACCTTACATTTTAAACTAGAGAAATTACGCAAGTGTCACAATTAGTAAGGTGCGTCAGAGTCCAAACCATCGATCATCCGTCCCTAACTCGGTCTGACGCACCCTACAAGTCGATTGGATCGTGACACTTGCGTAATTGCTGAACTAATTATCCGAACCTAAAATCAATCCTGATCGCGCCGGCAGCATCAATTCTAAAAGGCGAGTTTCCCCGTCACCTTTCCAAACAAACTCGCCTTTCCCAAACAGCAATTTATCGTGAGGATATTTCAACTTAGCTGGCTCAAAGCTAATATTAGCTGCTTCTGTCGCGACATTGACAGCAACAACTATTTCCTCATCCCCCAAAATTCTGGCAAAAACGTAAACCGTTCCCTCAGCAAACAGAATTTGGTACGAACCAGTGCGGAGGGCAGCGTATTTGTGCCGCAAAGCTATCAACTGCTTGTGGTAATCTAAAACATCAAGTTCCCAGTGACCTTGTAAGGGGAAACCGCGGCGAGAATCGGGATCGAGAGCACCGGGCAAACCAACTTCATCGCCGTAGTAAATGCTGGGAGCTCCAGGAAAAGTTAACAGTAGCAAAGTAGCGAGTTCGACGCTAGCTTTATCGCCTCCTGCAATTGTTAACAACCTCGCAGTATCGTGACTGGCCAACAAATTAAGTTGAGTTAGCTGTATCGGCCACGGGTACAGTTCCAAAACGTGCTGAATTTTGTCGCCGTACTCTTTAGCAAAAAGCGGCGGATAGGGATGGTAAGCACGGCCTTCAATTTGAGTTAAATCTACCCTATCCCCCGCTGCAAAAGCAATAGTCGGTGCAGCAAAAAGATAATTCATCACGCCGTCAAATTGAGTGCCGTCGAGCCATTCTCTCGCATCTTCCCAAACTTCGCCGACAATGTAAGCTTCGGGATTAACTGCTTTAACTCGGTCTCGAAATTCCTGCCAAAATCCTGGGTTTTTAATTTCAAAAGGAACGTCCAACCGCCAGCCATCGACGCCGAATTTAATCCAATATTCGGCGATTTCCATGATGTATTCTCGCACTTCTGGATTGTCGTGATTGAATACAGGAAGGGCTCTATTCCCATCCCAACCGGCATAATTAGCAGGAAAATTGCCGTCGTAGGCCGATAGCGGCCAGCCTTCAATCTTAAACCAATCTACCCAAGGAGAATGGGGGCCGTTTTCGAGGATATCATGAAAGAAGAAAAAGCCACGGCTGGCATGGTTGAATACGCCGTCGAGAACGATTTTGATATTGCGATCGTGGGCAGCGTCTAGAAGCTCTTTAAAAGCTGGATTGCCACCCAACATCGGATCGACTTGATAGTAGTCGTGGGTGTGGTAGCGGTGATTGCTGGCCGACTGAAATATGGGGGTGAAATAAATTGCGTTAATTCCTAAGTCTTGCAAGTAGTCTAGCTCTTCCATCACCCCCCACAAGTCACCGCCTTTGTAGCCTTGCAGGGTGGGGATTTCGTGCCATTCTTCCCACATGAAGTTTTGCAGCAGGCGTTTGCGAGGCTGTTTGCTTTTGGCGAAGCGATCGGGGAATATTTGGTAGAATACCGCGTGTTTAACCCAGTCCGGCGTTTGAATTTGCATACACTTTTTCTAGCTTTTACGGCTTAGGCTACAGTAGCAGAGGTTTCTAGGGGATCTAACTTTTGGTAGAGAATAGACATTTTATCCCTTTTTGTCGATCGACAAATTGTAAAATATTACACAAATTTGCCGTCAATCTAAGATTGAAAACTGACTCTACCTAGAAGAAATTTATCGTCCCGACGGGCGGCGCTTCCTGAGTGCTGTGGAGTCGGACAAACTCAGATAACAGGAACGCCCCCAAAAAAAAACCGGCTCAAACTCAAGCAGAACCAGAGCGGAAGGAAGGGCCCGTGGTCGTGGGATCTTCGACCTGCCTTGAAAAAGAACAACAGCGCCATGAGCCTCGATCGAGAAATTGTGAAAATGGGGAATTTACCCAAAAAACTTGTTATTAACAGCCAAAACCCCGAACCTTATTCTTTCCTTAAACTGCCTTTATTTATTGAAAGGTATTTTAACTCACAACTCAAAAATTTTTTAAATATCCATAGGGATTGATGGGTATTTTAACTCACAACTCAAAACTCCTAACTCCAGCCCCGGACACACTCCAACTCTTCTAAACCGGATTTTTTAACTCTTATTGAGAGTTTGAAGAAGTATTTGGATTAAACAACCCGGTTTCTGTGTAAGCGACTCAACTCATAACTCAAAACTCAAAACTTCCTTGCTCCCCCCCCTTGTCAAGAAGCCCTCACCATCCGACACTGTACTTGGAGAGTTAATCGACCCTAGGGAGAAAGTTCCTTGAAAAAAGTCTTAGCCATCATCCTCGGTGGCGGTGTAGGCACCCGCCTTTACCCCCTAACCAAACTGCGAGCCAAACCCGCAGTTCCCCTCGCAGGCAAATATCGCCTCATCGATATTCCTGTCAGCAACTGCATAAACTCGGAAATAGTCAAAATCTACGTCCTCACCCAATTCAACTCGGCATCCCTCAACCGTCACATCTCTCGCACCTACCAGTTTTCCGGCTTCACCGAGGGATTTGTCGAGGTGCTCGCCGCCCAGCAAACTCAGGAAAACCCCAACTGGTTTCAAGGGACAGCCGACGCAGTTCGCCAATATCTCTCGCTGCTAGAACAGTGGGACGTTGACGAATACTTGATTCTTTCCGGCGATCACCTGTACCGCATGGACTACCAGAAGTTTGTGCAGAGACACCGCGAAACCAACGCCGATATCACCCTCTCGGTTTTGCCAATGGACGAGAAGCGGGCATCGGATTTTGGTTTGATGAAAATCGACGACACCGGCCGCATTGTTTCTTTCAGCGAAAAGCCAAAAGGCGATGCGCTCAAACAAATGCAGGTGGATACTACTACACTGGGACTGACAGCGCAGCAGGCTCAGGAAAGTCCTTACATTGCTTCGATGGGGATTTACGTCTTCAAAAGAGAAGTTCTGATTAAACTCCTGAAAGAATCTCCAAACCAAACTGATTTTGGTAAAGAGATAATTCCGAATTCTGCAAAAGACCACAACGTTCAAGCTTATTTGTTTGACGATTACTGGGAAGATATCGGAACCATTGAGGCTTTTTACGAGGCTAACTTGGCTCTGACAAAACAGCCTCAGCCGCCTTTCAGTTTCTACGATGAAAAGGCGCCGATTTACACTCGCCCGCGTTTCTTGCCGCCGACTAAGCTTTTAGATACTCACGTGACTGAATCGATTATTGCTGAAGGCTGCATTCTCAAACAGTGCCGGATCGACCATTCTGTGTTGGGAGTTCGATCGCGCATTGAAGCTGGATGTACGATTCAAGACACCCTGGTTCTGGGTGCGGACTTCTACGAACCCGACGCCGAAAGGCATTCGAGTTTGGACAACGGCGGCGTCGCCCTCGGTATCGGTGCAGATACTACAATTCGCCGCGCGATTGTGGATAAAAATGCCCGCATTGGCCGCAATGTTCAAATAATTAATAAAGACCGAGTGGAAGAAGCCAACCGCGAAAACCAAGGTTTTTACATCCGCAGCGGCATTATCGTAGTCCTGAAACATGCCACGATTCCTGATGGAACTATCATTTAGTTATTAGTCATTAGTCATTAGTCGTCAGTCATTAGTTTTTTAAGTTAAAATCTGTTACCTGATTTTCAAGTGACTGATGATAAATAATGAAATTAGTGACAGATCACCAATGACCGATGACTGATGACTGATGACGAAATTCATTCTTTTTTTGTTGATTATTAATTCTCACCGCTGATTGAGGTTGTCGAAATACTTGGTTTTATTCAAAGGCTCGCGCATTATTAATAAGCGACCGTCTCTGTTACTGTCTGCCGTGATACAGATATGTCCGATCGCCTGCGTCTGGCGAATAGCTTCTGATTCTTGTATTTGCGCTGGTAGCAGGACTGACAAATGCGCTGCCCGTTTCTGAGTACCACAGCACTCTCGGAACTATCTTTCCAATCGTCGCAGCAGCCGCAAGGCCAACTTAGCAAATAATTCATAATCTTAGCACCCTCGTAGCGTTAAAAGCTGATCGCTCTACTATCCTATCTTAATGTTTTATAAAAATGTGTGATTTAGCTAACAGACAGCGGAGAAATTATGTTATATTACTTTGACTTAAATCTATTCATAGGTGGTAAAAATAAAATTTTATAGCACTGGTCTGGGGTGAATAAAAAATATCTAGAAATTTTGTGGAATAACGGCGCAATTTAAGGTATTATATAGTTACAATTCAAAAAGCAGATTGGATCGAACTTGCTGATGAAAACCTGCTAAGATGCGGATTGGGTAATCAAGCTCATATCGAGAAGTTGGATCGCACCGCGCCCCGGAAAAAAAGAGCAAAAAAAGATCGATCGTCCGCGCAAGTCAACCCTCCTGGGCTCGCGCCCGCAACAGCAGCAGCTTTCCCCGCCTCACCTCAACCGGGCTGCCGCCTCCCGAAAGCCCTAAGCCTCATAACTCCCCAAAACTTTTCGCCGCAGGAGTTTCACCGTCTCAAAGCTCACAGGTATAGCAACGGCATATAGGGTAAGGACGTTCTTAATTGATGAAAGCATTGTTTTTGCTGTCGAATGCCAAAAGCATTTCGAGAGGCGGCTGCTCCGGCTCCCTTCAGCACGAGAGAGCCGAATGCTATAAAATCTTAAACAGCAGCGGAGTGCGGAAATTGCGATCGAACACCAAGCAACAACCGAACTCTATCGAGTCCAAACCTTTGATAACCTATAATTTGAATGAGATGCCGCAGGCACTTCGGCTCCTGGCATGATACTAATGCGCCATCCTGCGGCTAATTTGGGATTTATTCTTTCTAACAACTAACAACTAACAAATAACAACTAATAAAGAGGGGATTGCTTAATGGCTGCAACAGATTTTAAAGACTATTACGCTATTTTGGGACTCAACAAAACGTCCAGTTCTGACGAAATTAAAAAAACTTTCCGCAAACTAGCCCGCAAATATCACCCGGACATGAACCCCGGCAACAAAGAAGCCGAAGCTCGTTTTAAAGAAGTAAACGAAGCTTACGAAGTGCTCTCAGACCCTGAAAAACGCAAAAAATACGACCAATACGGTCAATACTGGAAGCAAGCTGCCACAACTCCAGGCGGATGGCCGGGCGGGGGCAGTACGAATGTAGACTTTGGCGGGGTTGACTTCAGCGAGTACGGCAGTTTTGACGAATTTATCAATGCCTTGCTAGGTCGCGCAGGTAGTAGTCCGGGTAATGCCCGCAACGCCAAGTGGAATTACAGCAACTACCGCAGCACGAGCGGCGGGCCCACCGGTTTTGGCGGATTTGAAGATTTCGCGGGGTACGAAAACCGCACCGCAGGAAGCTCTCTCGACACCGAGGTCGTCATTTCCCTGACTCTGGGGGAAGCATTTCGGGGAACTTCTAAGCGAGTCGCCACGGGCGAAGTTTCGATTCCAGCAGGAGTGAAAACCGGCAGTAAAATTCGGGTAAAAGGCAAAGGTCAAGTTGACCCGTACACGAAGCAACAGGGAGATTTGTATCTAAAATTAGAAGTGTTGCCTCACGCTTTCTTCCAGTTTGAGGGAGAGAATTTGGTGTGCGAAGTCCCGATAACTCCCGACGAAGCGGTGTTGGGAGCTTCAATTGAAGTGCCGGCACCTGAAGGTATGATTACTGTGAAATTTCCAGCCGGGATTCGTTCGGGTCAGTCTTTGCGGTTGCGGGGCAAAGGATGGCCGAAACCGAAGAAAGACGAGCGGACTGATTTGTTAGTAAAAATTGCGATCGTGCCACCGAAAGAAATTAGCAGTGTAGAACGCGAATGCTACGAGAAAATCCAAGCAAATCGTACTTTTAACCCTCGCAGTAATCTCAATCAGATGGTGCTTTAAAAAAGCGTGCATTTCTCGGACGCAAATAAGATTCTTTCTTCACTATTTCCTCGGGACACAGCATTGTTGTGTCCCTAGTGTATACAAGCGCGATCTCATTTGAAAAATACCCTGTTAATAAGTCAACTTTTCTTCGCCCGTAATTTGCAGTTTCCAACCTTCTCAAGACTCTTCACTAGCTCTTAGCTGAGTAGGTTGGCTACCTTGTTTGAGGTTGATGCTAATTTTTTTAGCTCCTTTGTTCTCCAGGTCTCGGATGTAGCCGATCGATCTATCGGAAGCTTCCTCTCTGCTGTCATAGGGCCCAAAGTAATAGGTACGCTTTGGCGAATCTGTATCAACTTCTACCCACCATTCGTCGCGTCGAGTGCTGCTAGCAGGTTGAGCTAGCAGCCAAAAAGCCGTGAAAAACATACCCAACATAGAGATTTCAAACATATTTACCTCTGAGAAGACTTAAGTAGTTTTTACTCTTCTCAATTTATCAACGCAAGGGGAGCGATCGGATCTTCCTCAGTGCTGATTTGACGCAGGTAATTTTTGAGACTAGCTGCTGTCTAAAATCAGCATTTTGGTGGAGAAGAATTTTAGGCTGGGTGGCTGTAAGTCATTGGTAGACATACAAAGTCCGCAAGGTAAGGACTAGAAGAAGAGTGTGTTTATATTATTGTTGAGGTTTGAGTTAACTCAAAACTCAACATCCTTAAATCGCTACAGTTTCTGAGACTTCTTCTTCGCAAATGGTAAGATGCGAAGGCTGACAGCGTTTGATGCGGATACTAACCCTTTTAGCTCCCTCGCTTTCCAAGTCTTCGATGTAGCCTGGAGTATTGCTGGAAGCTTCTTTGTCGGTGTCGAAGGGGCCAAAATAGTAGGTACAGTGGGGCAAATCGGTGACAATCTCTACCCACCATTTCTCAGACCGGCGGTGGGCCGGCCCGGCAAACACGGACAAGACTGCGACGTAGATACAAAATAAATAAAATCCGAGCATCTTTATTCTTGAGGGTGGTTTAATTTATTATTTAAATGTATCAAAATAATTTGTCCGATCGAATCAATCTCAGTGCTGATTTTGCGTCGATCGACTTTAGATGCGAGATTTAAGATCCTAGATTTTTCTTCCCATCTAAAATCTAAAGCAAAACCCGCCGGTGCGGGTTGTTTGCTAACTAAAAAATGCTCTGTTTCCGAACTAGATGGCTGGGTAAACCTCAGCAGGCTGAGGTTTAGCGCTTGCCTTTGGGGAACTGTTCGATACCCGCCCAACCGTAGAAAACCAGCTCGTCGTTCTGAACTCGGCAGCGGTCTACTCGCAGTTGAGTGCCTTCTAAGGCAAATTTGTCTAAGTCTAGCAAGTTATTTACGTGGGCAATTATAGCTTGACCCAAGTCTACTGCTTGCCCGTCACCGCCGTAAGTAACGCTGACAAATTGGATTTTGCGTCTGTCTTCTACTTGCAATTGAGCAGTAATATCTATGTTGACCGGTTCGCTGGCATCGCCTACGGTAATTTCGGACTGAAGCCGAATTGATTTGTCGGTTCCGAAGCTGACTTCAGTGTTTTGAAAGTGCAGAGATTGCTCTTGGTACTTCAGCTTCTGGAGTTTTTCAACTACAAAAGGTGTATTGAATGAGGTGGTTAAATCCGATCGACTTAAGACTACTCGCATATTTGCCTGGGTAGGCTGCCGCAATTTCACTTGACCTGCAAAAATCGCTCCAAAATCAATGGAGAGTGCTTGCAGGTAGAGTTCCATCACTTCTATGCGAAGGCCGTTGTACATCAACATACCTTTGCCAACGAAGTCGAAACCGTCGATGCTTCCCTGCAAGAGTTTGGCTACTGGTTCGACTCGGATGTTGGCCTCGGCCTTTTCAGAACGCTTGAATAAGGCTGCGATCGCAGCTCCTGCTACTTTACTAACAAGGCGATCGCCACTTTGACCTTGAAAGGATGTACCGCTAAACAAAGCTGCTACCATTTATTCGTTTGCTCATCTACAGTCGCCATTATAACCTCATATTAAGAAATGTAAAAATAGCTTGTGCTTATTCACCTCATAAGCAGATATTGTTTTTTGTCTGTCTTCAAAACAACATTGTTGAAATTTAAAGGCTCAGGGGGGTGCCTTGGAGACAGGCGCGATCGAGCAACGCTCCATCCCAAACGGTTTGTTCGATCATGGCGCAAAGCAAATTAGCCCCCGTCAGGTTAGCGCCGCGCAGTACGGCTCCATTCAGGATCGCTTCTTCCAAGTCAGCTCCTGACAAATCAGCGCCGGACAAATTGGCATGGCTCAAATCGGCGGAGTGCAAAATTGCCCGAGCCAAAGCAGCGCCCCGCAAATCGGCGCCCCGCAAATCGACACCGCTCAAATCCAAATTGCCGATGGATGCCCCCGTCAAAAAAGCACCCCCAAAACTTGCGTCGCGGACTAAAGCGTTAGCGAAGGAAGCTCCCCGCAAATCGGCATTGCGAAAATCTGCGCCTCGCAGGTTGGCGCCGCTCAAGTCAGCGCCACGGAGGTTGGCTCGCAATACGGCCCGCTGCAAGTTAGCGCCGGCGAGATTAGCTCCACTCAAGTTGGCTTGAGACAAGTTAGCACCGGCGAGATCCGCTCCGGCTAAGTCTTTGCCGGCTAAATCAGTGCCGGCCAACATCAAAATTTTGCCTTTGCGTATGGCTTCGAGGTCATTAGTCATTAGTCAGTTGTCAGTTGTTGGTTATCAGTTGTTGGTTAACAATTAACAGTTAACAGTCAACAGTTAACAGTCAACAGTCAACAGTCCAGTTATTTTATAATGCCGGAGCGGTCGCGGTCGTTCGATCGCCCAAATCCTCCAACCACACGTTAGGCAGTTGGCTAGGGCGAGTTGGTAACTCCATCAAACCCATTTCTGCCAGCCTGACGACGTTGCCGAGAGTTTCCACCAAAGCCGGATCGAAGCGAGTGCCCGACAGTTCCCGACACTCTTCCAAAGCTTCGCTCAAACTTAAAGCCGGACGATCGCCACGCGGTTGAGTCAATTCTTGAAAATCAGCGACCAACCCCAAAATCCGCGAAGCAACGGGTATGGTTTCGGCTCGCAAACCCTCTGGCCTGCCGCTGCCGTCCCAATATTCGAGTTGGTGCTTGACAATTTCCGCCACAGGTGCTAGTTCCGGCATTGCTTGCAGCAGTTGGGAACCAATGAAACTGCGATCGCGCCAAAATGATAAAGTTGCTTGGTCGAAAGCATCGGGAGTGCGATCGAACACCTCATTCGGGGCAGAAATTAAGCCGACTCGAAACACCAATCCAGCCAGCCGCAGCCTCCGCAACTGCAAAGCCGGCAAATCCAGGAGTTGACCCAAAGTTTCCGACAAAGCCGCCACCTGCAAAGACGCTGTAGGATTTGAGGTATCGCGTTCGTCCACGCGCTGGGCCATCCGCAGAAAAGCTTGAAGTTTGTTAGCGTTCAAATTGCGGCTGACGCGCAAAGCTTGACCTTCCAATTCCCACAACTCGCGGGTTTGGCGGTTAATTGCTACCATTTGCTGCTGAGAACTTTGCAGGTAAGTGACTATCCGCGATACCACGCCACTAATGTCTGCCAAGGGCGGGCCAACGGTAGCCAGGATTTCGTGGTACATTTCCAGCAAACTGTCGGCCAGGGGAGAGTTGTAATGTCGCGTCTGTTCTATAAAAATTTCTGCTGCCGCCGACACCAAAGATTGGTCAAACGACCACAAACCGTAAAACTTTCGTTCTGTATCTACTTCTGGCTTGCCCTCGGGCAAGTATTCCTGGGCTGAAAGTTCGCGACAAAGCACCATTGCTTTGTATGTCGGGGCGAGGATGATTAAATTCCATTCTTCGATGATGGGGTCGTTTTCATCGAGATTTATTAAAGATACATTTTCTAATTGCCCGGTTTTGTGGGTAGCGAAACCGCTGTCGGCTACTGCACCGATGACAACGCGCCGAGAGGCATTAGCAATATCTAGGTAGCGATCGGCTTCCTGTAAATACCATTTTCCCTGCTGAAACGTTACCAAAACTAAGGGTTGGAGTTCGTTCTTTTCCCCGCCACTGGTTTGCAAAATGTGGTCTTCTAGGGCGTGACATAGGGCTACTAGGGTGTTTTTGAAGTATACCCCGTAGCTAGAAGGAAGTTTTCCGTCGGGAAGTGTAGCTTGTAGTCTGGCGAGAGTTGATTCTGGATTCATTGCAAATGGCGGTGCCGGCTCTTAACTTAATTGTAGCGGGCGATCGAACTTCTAGAAAAGACTTTTGGCAAAAATCCGAGTTTTTGATTTTTCCCCGCTTCGCCACGAAGTCAATGTAGAGTGCGCCGAAGAGCAGCTTACTAATTTTAGTAATTTTTGGGAAACCCTCTGTCTTTGGCTGAGTTTTTTTAAGACGAGAAACCTGCCGAGAGGAAGACGCTAACTCAATTAAGTATTAACTACTATTTTTAAACAATATTATTAGGAATTCTGAGCGTGCTTCAACAAAATAGAAGTTTAGGGGAACAGGCGATCGACAAAGTGGCCGAGATTGCTATTGCTAGCAAATTAGACGAATCCGAAACTTTATCTGTCACAGTTAACGCCGATCCTGTCCAGCTAGCCCAGGGAGAAGTAGAGGCCGTTGCCGTTGAGGGCAAAGGATTGGTAATGCAACAAGATTTGCGCGTGGAAGAATTGCAAATTCACGTCAAGGATATTGCTGTCAATCCCCTGACCGCTATGTTTGGCAAAATTGAACTTAACGGGCCTGCCTTCGGTGGGGCGCGCGCAGTTTTAACAGAAAGCGATATCAACCGCGCTTTTAATTCCGAATACATCAGCAGGAAACTGAAAAACTTAAAAGTTACTGTTGACGGACAACTGCGGACAATCGACGTTAAAACTATTGAGTGCCAATTGCTAACAGAAAAAATCGCTTTAAATGCTGAGGTATTGGTGCGGGAAACTGCCTCAACTGAAAAAATTTATTTTACAGCAAAACCTCAGATCGCAGAGGGCGGTTGGGCAATTTCTCTTGAGGATGTCGAGTATCCCGAAAACAAGGAATTTTCGCCGGAGTTAACTGAAGCTTTGGCGGACAAAGCTGGTGAAGTTTTAAACTTGCGAAATTTTGAAATTGAGGGAATGTCCCTGCGAATTCAGCAGCTAAATGTGGAAGCTGGTTTGCTGACTTTGCAAGCTGAAGCGAAAGTCGAACAATTCCCTAATTAAGAGCTTGTAGGGTGTGTCATAAACAAAAAAGCTCTTCAATTCCAGTAACTATTGGAACTGGCGCACCCTACCATTATGCTTTGCTTTGGAAAAATCTCCGCAGTTTATGAAATCCCTCTAAAGTTATAAAAAAGTCGATAGCAACCCGCATCAAAATATCACCGCCGTTAGAGGCAGGCATGGGGAGTTTACTTTTACTCTTAACAAGTGGTAGTAAAAAATCGGAAAAGTTTTGTGAACACTGTAACTGCTTTTTTTAAAAGACTGCGTATCGGTCAATTTTTGACTGTATTTATGGCAGGTGTGCTGCTATTTACCAGCACAGCTTGCAATGCGGGCGATGTTCGAGGTGCTCGGCCTGACAATCCTCCCGTTCAAGCTGGAGGAATGAATAACCCTCACAAGGCTGGCGGTGATGGATACACGAATTATCAAATGTCTACTGACCCTAAAGTCAATCAATTGCCTGCTAAAGCAGAAAAGAATCGGGCTGATTTGTCGATCGTGGGCGATCGTCTCCTGGCCTCGACTACCGCTGAATCTAATTCCTCAAAGCTGCTTTATCCGGGTTCTGCACCGATGGAAACTGACAAGTTCGACCTCGAACTCGGCGGAGATAAAACTCTGTTAGAAGCGCCAGACGCACAAAGCGAACCCGATGCCAATATTTTAGAGAGAGTAGGCGCCGCCGTTAAGGATGCTTCTGCTTTCCTGAAAGATAGCGCTGAAGATGCCAAGGAAAGCTCGGTTACGAAACTCAATCCGCTGCAAAAATAAGCAAGCAGAACTTGCGTGGTATCGCCGATTTGTAGGGGCTTTTTCAGAATTGCCCCTACATAATATTCACAAGACTTACGCAGAAATTCTATTCTATATCAGTCGAGGACGCAGAATCTGTAGGTGCACTGGGCGCACCTTACGCTATATGTATCGTCTAAAACTACTTTTTAGCCTTATGCCTGTATATGTAAAGTGCTTAGGGACGCACCTGATTGTAGATTTTAGATTATTGGGATTTGAAATTTCTAGGACTTGCGCCAAAAATGGAAAAGTGAACCATTGAAATTGCCGCGCTCCGGCTGGCAATGACAAACTCGCAATGACCGAGTTTTCTCATTAATGGACAAGTCCTGCTTTTATTCCTCTAAAGAAACTTTGTTTTATTTACCTTTGGAGTCAGAAACATCAGCAATCAAATCGTCTTTATCAACTTTCGGTACAAAATCAGGGCGTTCTTTGGATTCCCAACCGGGGGGACGCTTGGAGTTATACCAGGCGATCGAGCCGATCGTAACTGCGGCAATAAAGCCAGCAACAAGAACTAATATTGGGGTCGTCAAGGTGACATCTGTCATGATAGTTAAATCCTTATCTACTCTACTTTTACATTATCTTAAGTGCTAATGCCGTCTGGTTGATATATCGGAAGACAGAAAAATTGACAGAATTGCGGTCATAATGTTTAGAGGTTGAAAATAGGAGAGCTGATTTTATGCCGTTGCCGACAATAGCATTCCTGTTGGCTGCTAGTTTCAGCCTGGGTGCTTTACCGCTAACGGGATGGGCGGTGCGAGTGTTTAGCCGCCGAGATTTGAGGGCGCTGGGTACGGGGAATGTGGGGGTGTCGGCTGCTTTCATTCACGGGGGGAAATTAGCGGGAATTGCTGCGGTGTTGGCGGAAATTGCCAGGGGTATTGTGCCGGTTTTGGCGGGGCGGTTTTGCTTCCCGGATGCACCTGCGATCGCGATCGTCCTGTTAATTCCTCTAGTTGCCTGCAGATATGCGATCGCCCGAGGTGGAGGCGTGACCAACGCTGTTTGGGGTCTTTTGGTATTTTCGCCGCCGGTGGCTGTATCATCGGGCATTTGGGGGCTGCTGGTGTGGGGTTTGGCACAGCGGTGGTGGGGTGAGGGCGATCGGGCGAGACTCTTTGCTTCCCGTTGCGGGTGTCTGTGCACCCCAATCTGGGTTTGGGTGTGGCGACAATCAATGCCCGAATTTTTAGCAGCAGCAGGATTAGCTTTGTTGTTAGCAGCAATTAATTTCAGTCAGGGTGATGATATGGCTTTATCTAAATCAGAGCAATTGTTTTCTCTTGATGAGTCGTTAGATGCTGCAATCTGCGGCGATAAAGCGGCTAAATTGTCTCAACTAAAACGCGCCGGTTTTAATGTACCTGCTGGTTTTATATTGCCATCGAAGGAAGAGGGAAGTTCGGCAACGGATTATGTAACGGATGTAACGGATGGAAGCAAGAAAAAAGAAGTCCGACGGAAGAAGGAAGAAGGAAGAAGGGAAAAGAAAAATGCTGAGCATTTGTCAAGTATTGATGTTTTAATCCACAATCTAAAATCCAGAATCCAAAATCGAATGATTGTGCGTTCTTCTGCTGCGGGAGAAGACGGCGATCTTAGTTCAGCGGCTGGACAATATCAAACTATTGGCCCTGTTTTCACTGAAGCAGAATTGCTCGACGGCATTAATCGCTGCCGCCAGTCTTATTGGACTTCCGAAGCTGTGGCTTACCGCCGACAGCGACAATTACCCGACACCCAAATGGCTGTATTAATTCAGCCTTATATTGACAGCCAGTTGGCGGGAGTCATGTTCAGTCGCAATCCTTTAGATGGTGGTTCCCAGGTAATTATAGAAGCTTTACCTGGAGGAGCCGAAGCTGTTGTTGGCGGACAAGTTACTCCGGTTCATTTGGAAATTGATTTTAGTCAACCTGAATTATTAGAAAAAAAATTAACTGAACTTCAAAGTAATTCAATTATTGCTCAATCGATATTAGCAGAATTGGTGAAACAAGCACAAGCAATTGAAGCATTTTTTCACGGAATCCCGCAGGATATTGAGTGGAGTTGGGACGGGGAAAAAGTGTGGATTTTGCAAAGTCGCCCAATTACTAATTTGCAGCCGTTTTGGACGCGCACTATTGCAGCAGAAGTGATTCCCGGTGCAATTCGCCCGTTAACTTGGTCGATTAACCGGCCGCTGACTTGCGGGGTTTGGGGAGAGATTTTTCAGGTGGTTTTGGGCGATCGCGCCAGTGGCTTAAACTTTAATGAAACGGCAACTTTGCTCGGTTCTCACGCCTATTTTAATGCGACTTTGTTGGGCGAAATTTTTCGGATGATGGGATTGCCGGAGCAGGGTTTGGAATTTTTGCTCAGAGGGCAAAAAATGGGCAAGCCGCCTTTGGGGAAGATTTTGCCGAATTTGCCTGGTTTGTGGCGTCTGGTGCAGCGAGAGAGGGCGCTCAATGCAGAATTCAAGGGCGATCGTACTTCTATTTTCCTCCCGGCACTGCAAAGTTTGGATAAGGAAGGCACGACACGGATTTTGACACGGATACACGGATTAATTATTGAGGATGAGTCAAAAGGAATATTAATGCCCAATGCCCAATGCCCAATTCCCAATGCCCAATTCCCAATGCCCAATTCCCAATGCCCAATTCCCGATTACCAATATTTAACGGAATTGTTAGAGAGAACCGAGCAAATTCAGGAGTGGCTGAAACCGATTACTTACTACAATATATTAGGGCCGATCGGGCTGGCAATTCGCAAGGCAATTTTTCGAGTTAATGATGACTGGCTGGCTAATGACAGTGCTCCTGAAATTGCTTCGGTACGAGCTTTACAGCAGTTGGCTCAGAAATTGCGACAAGCTGCTGTGTCGCAGCCTGACGCAACTGTTTCAGTCGCACATTTAGCACAGACATTTGCGGAAACTCCGGGTTTACAAGCAGAGTTTGAAAAGTGGCTTGATATTTACGGATATTTGAGCGAGGTGGGAACGGATATTGCTGTTCCTACTTGGCGAGAACAACCGGAAATTTATCAAAAGTTGCTAATAACTATGGCTCAAAAAGCCGAAACTAATTTAGTTGAAAAGCGTGAAATAGGATTGAATTTTTTGCAGAATTCGCGATTAGATAAATGTCAAGAAAGAGCGCTTGTAAAAAACGAAATTAGCGAAATTTACGCGCGGTTGTTGGCTCACCTGCGCTGGACTTTTTTGGAGATTGAAGCTTGCGGATTGGCAATGCAGGTGTTTCAGGAAAGCGGGGATATTTTTTATCTGGAATTTGGGGAAATTCAGCAGTGGATTCGCAGCGGCGCGAGTGTTTCTTTTCAGGATACAATTAGGGAAAGGCGCGATCGCCTGGTAGCCGATCGCGATCGTCCGATTCCCCCTGTAGTCTACGGCAATTTGCTGCCAAATTCTCAGACAAGGGCGATCGACTCCGCAACATCGGAAACTAATATCATCCAGGGAATTCCGGCAAGTATTGGCCGTGTCGAAGGCTTTGTCAAGATTTGCCGCACCGCGAGCACAGATTTAGGAGAAAATGCGATCGCAGTAGTCCCATACACCGATGCAGGTTGGGCACCGCTGCTGTTAGGAGCAACAGCAATTATCGCCGAAGTTGGCGGCCAATTGTCTCACGGAGCAATAATCGCTCGCGAGTACAAAATTCCCGCGGTTATGAATATTTCTGAAGCTACAACTCGCTTGCGAGATGGTCAAAAAGTCCGAGTAGATGGGTATCTCGGCACTGTAGAATTGCTCGAATAAAAATAATGTACCAGGACTTACGCATAAAAACCCAAGAAACCGGGTTTTTGGCAGCTTCTGCCATCTGTAACATATTCTTGGGAAAAAACCCGGTTTCTGACCACCCGCTGCGATGCTTAGAAACCGGGTTTTTTACGGTTTCGGCGGGCTGCAGCGAAGAGACTCGAAAAAACCCGGTTTCTGGGCCGTCGTGCGTAAGTCCTGTGTACATCCTCAAAACCCCAGTTTCTTGGAGAAACCGGGGTTCGAGAAATTTCCCAGTAGTTGTTAATTATGTCTAACTAACTTCCGGGGTAATTCCTTCAGGTTTTGCTGTTGTAGTCAGAAATTCCAAAATTTGGTCAGGAGTTAACTTTGGATTCGCCTGAAGCATTAGAGCAACTACACCTGCAACATAGGGAGCAGCCATAGACGTTCCGCCAAATTTAGGGTCATAACCTCCCGGAACTGTAGATAAGCCGTCACGGCCCGGAGCAACCACGAAATTTGTTGTTATCGAACCAGCAGGATTGGAAAAAACTGTCACCTGTTTGCCTGGAGTTGTTACTGCTCCGACAGCTATTCCCAAATTATCGAAAGCATAAAAGGCTGGAAAATTTGGTTCGCTAGGGTTGAGTTTGTCCCTGTCATTCCCCGCTGACATCACCACAAAAACTCGGTGTTGTTTGGCATATTCTAGGGCTTTCCGTACATTTGGATCAAGAAACTTGAGTCCGCCCAAACTCATGTTAATCACATTGGCGCCATTGTTAACCGCATAGAGAATGCCGTCAACGAGATTTGCATTAGATACTCTCAAATCTCCCACCCTAATCGGCATAATCTGAGCATCATAAGCAACCCCATTCATTTCCAGGGTATTATTGGGAAGATTGATGTCAATTCCATTTCTTTTCGCCCCAATGATTCCTGCTACTTCAGTTCCGTGATTCTGTACCGAATCTCTTAAATCTGGGGAGGGATTGGCGTCATTATCCACAAAATCCCACCCATTGATATCATCAGTTTTTCGGTTGCCATCGTTATCAATACCATCCCCCGGAATTTCATTAGGATTCCGCCAGATATTGCTCTGTAAATCGGGATGACTAAAGTCAACGCCACTATCCAGTACCGCAACCACAACACCTTTACCCGTGTAACCTGCTTTCCAGGCTGGGGCAACATCGATCTGGTTTAATTCCCCTATGTTATTGAATTTAGCTGCACTGGTGAGCGGGTTAGCAGCATCCAACTGCTGTTTACCAGTGGCAGCCGCAACGGCCCCTGCTGCATCCACGAGTCCGTAGCCAAACAAGCTGTTGAACTTATCTGTTGTCGGTGCAGCTAAGATGCTGAGGTTGTAGAGCGTGTCGCCTTCAAAAGAATTGACTCCGAGATAATAAGTACCTGCTGACAAACCTGTAAAGGAAATCTCCTCTGGATTGTTGCCTTGCTGTTGAGGAGCGCCAACAATTTCACCAAAATCAACCTTGTTGTCTTGGTTGACATCCTGAAACAACACTAAATCCGCATCTGTACCCGTAGACATTCCCCGCAAGTTGACTTGAAGGTTGCTGGGCTGTGGGAGATCGAATTTGTAGAGTTGCACAGGTTTGTTTTTTTCAACAAAGCCGTCAAACGAATACTTGACTTCGCTGCTAAATGTGCCGACAAGTTGAGGAGTAGCTTGATTCAGCGATAACTGAATTAGCTTGACATTTATATCCAGGTTGTAGCTGGTGTTAGCGCCCGCTACACCCTGTTGAACGTAGACAAAGTATTTGCTGGGTAAAAGAAAGCGACTTTCAATTACTTCTGACTGAGTTCCAAAATTTCGGGAGGCAAAGAATTCCTCTCCAATAGGGCTACCATCGCCATTAGTATCCCTCGCAATCCATAAATCAGCGTTCGCACTCAAACCGTTGAGTCCCAATGTGAGACTACTGAGTGTGTCAGTGGTGAAAGTGTAAATATGTCTGAAGTTGTTTTCATCTACGAAGCCATTCAGGCTAATTGAATTTTTCAGGGTACCGAGGTCTGTTGATCCTACTGCTGCTGCTTTTCGTTCGGTTTGGGGTACAAAAGAGTCATTGCCACTACCACCAATTAGCGTGTCTCCACCCAAATTGCTAACCGAACTGTCTTGGTCATCAGAACCTGTAAGTATGTCGCTGCCTTGACTACCGTGCAGCGAGTCTGTTCCTTGACCTCCAACGAGGGTATTGTTCCCAAAGTTGCTAGAGATGAAGTCATCAAAGTTCCTGCCCAATAGGGCATCGTTACCGCTACCTCCTAAGAGGAAATTCTGACCGCCACCGCCATCGATCGATTCTGGAGATACCGAACCAATCACAGTATCATTACCTTCTAAAGCCCGCAGTCCTCTGGTGAAGGGATTTAAAAGTCCTGGGGTTAGCCTGAAGTAATCAGAATTGGGAGTTAGATCGAAAAAATTACCGTCACTGCTGGAACCACTCATAATCAGATGCTCCTGGTCAGCTCAATAGGTATATTTTACTATGGAAAAAGTTTCAACCCTGAAATCGCAAAGTTTTTTAATAATACTCAAAGAAAATTCTTATGACTCAGGCAACAATCCTATGGATAAGTTTAACCCCACATTCCGCAGGTCTTAACATTATTAACGAGGGATTTTTTGGTAATACCAATTTTAAAAAAGAATGCAACAGAATTCTTGTCCCCCCCCTTTGCAAAGGGGGGCTAGGGGGGGTCGAAGAGTGTTGCACGATTTTAGAGAAATGGTATAAGAAATGGCTGTAATTCTTTCTCTACAAGCCGAACGCTGATATATAGAAATATGAGTTTTTATTAAGGAGTGTTTCTTTGTTCCCAATAGTCATTAATTATCGATAATATGTTGGCAATTAAATTCCTAGGATGACGTTTGATCGTCAACATATTTTTGACTATAGCAATCCTTGCAGGAGTCGTAAATTTTTTACCCCACCCCAGCCCTCCCCGATGCCTTGGGGAGGGAGTAAGAAATTCACAAAGGATTTAGGATTGCTATATAGCGTTTCCTTAGCCGATCGGGTACAACCAATCCTTATCCCTTAAGAATTTTAACTCTAAAAATGTACCTCACTTGACTGAGAAACGCTATATGTTAAGAACTGCACTACAAAACTATCGGTAACTGCTACTTTACTACACTAAGAAATTCTGGACAACATAGTTCCCCACATTTCTACCCGCACTCAAGCCATTTACGTTAGCACTCATGAAATGAATGCCTCCGTAAAGGCGACTCATGCCCGATTCGTCGGCCGCTTCGCTGAAGTTCTCGTAGGTTCGCAAACTGTTGACAGATTGATCTCCCCGATCGGCA
Source organism: Microcoleus sp. N9_B4 (assembly GCF_036701635.1). Lineage (NCBI taxonomy): Bacteria > Bacillati > Cyanobacteriota > Cyanophyceae > Oscillatoriales > Microcoleaceae > Microcoleus > Microcoleus sp. N9_B4. Next base: position 30,439 of record NZ_JAUBRC010000051.1, read on the forward strand.
AAGCCGTAATCCGAACCAAATACAGAACTTATAACGGCATCGGCTGCACCGCTAAAGGTACTGTGACCAGACGTGTACTCAGGGAACGGCGGAGTAGTTATCAGCGGAGTCCATAGGGGGTCGGCTGTCGTGTTGGGATTGTTGTCTGTGTCTGCTTGGCGAATAGCTGTCACCGGCCGCCATAAATTGTATTGGTACTTAGCATCCCAGCAGCTAATAGCTGCATCGGCGAGGGCAAAATTTAGCAGGGCGAACAAGCGGGCGCTATCTTCCAGGGATGTGGCGGTGAGATTTGCTGTTTCTTCGGCGATTTGATTCCAGTGGCCCGGAGGCGTAAACGTCCCAGCGCCGTTAGCCCAGAATTTGGCGATCTGTGTTTGGTCTGGGGTGCGCGTGAGGCTGTCACTTTTGCCGATTTCTTTGACGTAGTTAACTTCCTCTGCGTACTTGGCGCTGTCAAGGGCGGGCGGGCCGGCCGGGCGGAACTGAGAACCGCTAGTCATGGCAAAGGGAGTAACTTCTGCCCACTGTGGTGCCAGCGCGGCCGCAAGGGCAGGGGGAGTCGGCACCCAACTACCGGGTTCGGTTTTGGGGGTGTACTGCACTACTTTCGTGATGCCGTCTGTACTCCGCAAACTGATAATTTGGTCGGCAACTTGCTGTCCAAGGGCGATGCCGTCTTGTTTTGCTTTGCCGTCGGTAATTTTAGCTAAAGACGATGCGTATACTTCGTTGAATGTGGCTGCTTGCGCTGGGTAGAGGCTGACTAGGGTGCGGTGGGCTGCGGCTGCTGTCGCGGCTTCTGCTGATGTGCCTGCTGGTGCATCTATGTTGACCCGGTAAGGGCTGTATTTTTTGCTGATCGAGTTAACAGCATCGTGAATGGCTGCGTGAACCATTGCCATGTTGCGGGAAGCGAGGGGAGGCGCGGTACTGGCTGTCCGCACTGCATTCAGCATGACTCCGTTCCACTCAATGACAGGGTTTCCCGATAGCTGATTTGTGAATTGGTCGCGGTTGATTGTGTTGCTGTTGACTCCCGCCAATACTACTAAATACTCGCCCGTGAGTTTGTCTTGAATTATAGTGCTGTTGCTGTTGGCGCCGGTGCCTTGCTGGATGTTTAAATCTTCAAAGCTGAGGCCGTCTAGCAATCGAATTTTGTCATTGCCGTTGCCGAAGTCGGCGATGTAGTCGGCGGCAGCTACAGTTGGGCCGCCACTGCCTTTAGCAATGGCAAATATATCATCGCCTGTGCCGCCGCTGATGGTATCGCTACCTACGCCTGCGTAGATGAGATCGTTGCCGGAATCGCCACCAATTAGGTCGCTGCCTTTGCCTCCCCAGAGGATGTCATTGTCTGCACCACCAACAATCGTATCGTTACCTTGGTCGCCGCAGATTTTGTCTTTACCTGCATCGCCTTCGAGATAGTCGTCTCCGCTGTTGGCATAAATTATGTCGTTGCCATCCAAGGCGTTAAATCTGTCTGGTTGGATGGTTCCTTCGAGATAGTCAAATTTAGAACTGGGGTTCAGGGATGCCATGTTTATTTATTGGATATTTTGATTAAAGCGCAAAGGTTCGTACCGTCTGTAGATGGTTAGGTGTATTTACCGCTGATTTAATAATATTAAACTTTCTGGTTGATAAGTAAACGCCACAACCAAGCTTTATTTAATATTTAACGGGCTTTTTATGAAGTTTTGCGATTTGAATTTGCGTAAAACTACAGACATTTAAACTGTATTAGATACTGCAACGTTGTTAATTTTTTATAAAAAAACCGTTTTTTTTCTTTAGAGCAAGATAATTTTTACCAGCATAAAAGGTGCGGATTGTGTAACTGAATAAGTATATGTTGATTAAGCACTTCTCAAAGCTGCGATCGGGTCGAGTTTGGCGGCTTGGCGGGCGGGGACAACGCCGAAGAAGAGGCCGACTGCACCGGATACACTGACAGCAAGGGCGATCGCCACGGGTGATATTCCAGCTTGCAAGGGCGTGAAATTACCTACAAGCAAGATACCACCAACACCTACGCAAGTACCGACTATCCCTCCGGCAGCGGATAAAATCACAGCTTCGACAATAAATTGAAACAAGATATCTTGGTGGGAGGCGCCGATCGCCTTTCTGAGCCCAATTTCCTGAGTGCGTTCGCTGACGGAAACCAGCATAATGTTCATAATCCCAATACCGCCGACTAATAGGGAAATGCTGGCAACAGCAGTTAACATCAGAGTCAAAGCGCCGGAAATTGCTCCCATTCTTGCCATTAAATCCTTCTGATTTCTGACAGTAAAATCATCTTCGGTAGTAATTTTGTGCCGCAATCTCAGCAGGTTTTCCACCTGAAATTGTGCTGCGTCCATTTGCAATTCATCTTTAATCGAAATAAATATCGACGTGACAGCCAAACCGTAGGGAGATTGGCGTCCGACTATGCGATTGGCCATTGTGGCGATCGGCACTGCGGCGGAATTGTCAAAATTCGTACCAAAAGATGTGCCTTTGGGCGCCAATACTCCAATTACTTTGAGGCTGACATTTTGGATACGTATCTGTTCGCCCAAGGGATTTGTATTGCCAAAAAGTTTTTCCGCTAATTCTGAACCGAGAACCACAATTTGGTTACTTTGCTTAACATCAAGTTCAGTCAAAAACCGCCCTTTTGCCATTTCAAAGCTTCTGACTTCTAGAAATTCTGGAATCGTACCAAAAATTAGAGCCGAAACATTTTTGTTGCTGTAGCGAACAATTTCGGAACTGTTAAGTTCTGCTGACACGCCTTGAACGGAGGGGACTTGAGTTGCGATCGCCTTTGCGTCTGGCAGTACGAGAGTTTGAGGCGCACTTGAGATGGTACTTCGCCTAGCGTTGGGAACTCCCGGCCTCACGATTAATACGTTTGTACCTAGGGATTGAACTTGTCCTGCTACAAATTTTTGAGCTCCTTCTCCAATTCCAATCATGGCAATTACTGAGGCGTTGCCGACAATCATGCCGATCATTGTTAAACTGCTGCGAGTTTTGTTGGCTAGTAGCGTTTGACCGGCCATTTTGACGCTTTCAATAAAATTCATACTTTGTTATTGGTTATTTGTTATTGGTTATTTGTTATTGGTTATTTGTTATTGGTTATTTGTTATGGTTATTTGTTATTGGGCATCGGGCATCGGGCATCGGGCATCGGGCATCGGGAATTAGGCATTGTAATTGAAACCCACAAATAACCAATAACCAATAACCAATGACTAATGACTACTGACTACTGACTACTGACTAATGACTTCTTAAGCACTTCTCAATGCCACAATCGGGTCTAATTTAGCAGCTTGTTTTGCAGGTACGATTCCAAAAAATAAGCCGATGCTGCCGGAAACACCGACTGCAAGTGCGATCGCCACTGGGGAAACACTAGCTTGCAGGGGAGTAAAAGCAGCGACTAAAAGCACGCCGCCGATACCGAATCCAGTACCGATCGCCCCGCCTGCCGCTGACAAAATCACAGACTCTATCATAAACTGAATCAGGATATCTTGCTGAGAAGCTCCGATCGCCTTTCTCAATCCAATTTCCTTCGTGCGTTCGGTAACAGAAACCAGCATGATATTCATAATCCCGATGCCGCCGACAAACAGCGAAATTGCCGCCACAAAAGCCAACATCAACGTCAAAGCACCAGTAATACTGCCCAAAGTATTCATTAAATCTTTCTGGTTGCGAACCGTAAAATCATCCTCTTTAGTGATTTTATGACGCAATCTGAGTAGATTTTCTATTTGAAATTGGGCTGCTTGCATCATACTTTCATCTTTGATAGCAACCGAAATAAATGTCACTTTTGTGCCGTAGGGAGACGATCTACCTACGATCCGATTTGCCATTGTTGTCAGTGGCAAATAAACATTCATATCTTGATTGTCGCCAAAGCTGGAACCTTTCGACTGCATGACTCCAATCACTTGAAAGGTCGAGTTTTTGATGCGGATGTATTGACCAACTGGCTGTGTATTGCCAAACAATTGTTCGGCTGCTTCCGATCCTAAAGCAACCACATTTTCTTGTCTTTCTAAATCTAATTTGTTTAAAAATCGACCTTGACCAACATCAAAGCTTCTGACTGTCAGAAATTCTGGGGTAGTTCCGACAATGGAAGATGAGACATTTTTGTTGCGGTAGGTAACGAGTTGACTGTCATTGAGAGTTGGTGCGACTTCTTGGACAGAAGCAACTTGAGATGCGATCGCCTCTGCATCTTCGACGACTAAAGTCTGAGGTGGAATCACCGGGCGGCTTTGCGCTTCAGGACTTCCGGGAATAATAAATAGCAAGTTTGAACCCAGAGAGTTAACCTGTCCTTCGATAAATGTTTGAGCTCCTTCCCCGATACCTATCATCGAAATGACAGAAGCATTGCCTATGATAATTCCTAACATCGTCAAGGTGCTGCGAAGCTTGTTTGCCATCAAAGTTGTGACGGCCATTTTGACGCTTTCAACAATATCCATAATTCGATTTTAGATTTGGGATTTTAGATTAGCAGTTGACTGTTGACTGTTGACTGTTGACTGTTGACTGTTGACTGTTGACTACTGACTACTAAGAACTGCCAACTGACTACTGACTACTAAGAACTGCCAACTGACTACTGCCAACTGTCAACTGCCAACTGCCAACTATCAACTATCAACTATCAACTGACTACTTCTGATTCTTGATAATATCCTCCAGCTTTTTACCTTGAGGAAGTTCGGTAAAAACGCGATCGCCCGCTTTCGCACCCTCCAAAATCTGAATCTTGTTGCCAATAGTAGATCCAACCGTAACAGGTTTAAACTGCGGCTGTTGTTTCTCATCGGGAACTAGCACACCCGTTTGACCTTTATTAGTCACAATTGCCACCGTCGGCACAACTAAAGCATTGCTCAACTTTTCACCAACAAATCTCAAATCTACGTTCATCCCAGATTGCAGCGAATCTTTGCCCGTATCAAGGGCAACTCGCACTTGAAATAGCGTCACATCCCGTTCCTTAACAGCTTCCGGCGCAATTAACTTAACGCGGCCTTTAAACACTTTATCTGGATAAGCGTCAGCGACTATTTCAACTTCTTGACCCGGTTTAATTTGACTGATATCAGCCTCCGGGACTTTCGCCAAAACTTCCACATCTCTAGCCAAAGCGACAATCGATGTCGAAGTTGCCGAAGTAGCTTCCGAGGCCGAAGTTGCCGGAGTTACAAAAGCTCCTTGGATGGCGTATCTTTGGGTAATAATTCCCGCAAAAGGAGCGCGAACTTTCGTATCTTCTAACTGCACTTCTTGAAAGCGTACTTGAGCTTGAGCTTCCTCTAATTCAGCTTTAGCTTGAGCTATTTCTTCCGGGCGAGAACCGTTTTCTTGTGCGGCAAATTGACTTTTGGCTTCAGCAACTGCTGCTTCGGCTTTGGCGATTTCTTCTGGACGGTTGCCGTTTTCTAGCTGCGCTAATTTGCTTTTGGCTTCGGCAACTTCTGCTTCAGCTTTAGCAATTTCTTCCGATCGCGTGCCGTTTTGCAATTGGTTCAATGCTTGCTGCTCGACTTGCACAGCAGCTTGCAGTTGCTGAATTTGGGACAGCCGATTTTCTTGCAGTTGTTGCAGGCGTCTTTGAGATTCTATTAATTTAGCTTGGGCAGTACGGTTTTCTTTAATTAATTCATCCAGTTTATCTTTAGCCAGAGCACCTTCTTCCACTAGCGGTCGATTGCGTTCTACCCGCTGAGCTGTTAGTTCGGCTTGGGCTTTACTCGAGTCAATTTGCGTTTGTGCTTGGGCAATTTCTTGTTTGACACTGCCGGTTTGAGCATCTGCTAAACGAGCTTGAGCTTGGGCTAAACGAGCTCGCCCTTGGCTGACTTCTTCAACGCGGCTGCCGGCTCGCAGTCGCTGCAAGCCTGCTTGAGTTTGCTGCAAGCGGGCTCTGGCTCCTGCAATTTCTTCAACGCGGCTGCCGGCTTGGGCTTGCGCGAGACTGGCTTCGGCTTGATCTAAGCGCGCTCGGGCGCTGGCGATGTCTTCCGATCGATTCCCGGCTTCGATTTTGGCGAGTTTTGCTCGCACGCTGGCTTCGCGGGCTTGAGCTTGCTGGAGTTGAGCTTCTACATCGCGGCTTTCCATGCGGGCCACGATTTGTCCTGCTTCGACTTTATCGCCCTGTTCGACAAATAATTCTGCGATCCGGCCGGAGCCTTTGGGGCTGAGATTCACGCGCTGTACGGGCTGCACGGTGCCGCTAGATGTGATCCGCACCGTGAGGTTTTGCGCTTCCACCGGCACTGTCATAGTGGCGATCGCATCTACTTTCGGTTGCGATCGACTTTTTGCTATATATATGGTGGTCGGTACAGCTAGCAACCCGGCTGCCACCAACCCAATCGCCCAGCGCTGCGGTTTGCGCGCGGGTTTCTTCGGAGACTGCTTTTGGGCGGTTTTTTTATCTGCAATTTTGGTCTCTGCGGCCTTGGTGTCTACAGTCTGAGTATCTTCCACCGTGACCTGAGCAGTTTCCTTTTTAGGGCTAACGATCATACCGACTCACCTAATTTAATCTCAGGATTACCTTAAAGGTAAAATTTTTGCTGATGCTTGGCATCGTCTTTCAGACTCATCCGATCGGGTGATTTATAAAAAGTTCCCCAACCAGCACCTGTAAACAATTATAGCTAATCTTTGCAACTTATTAAAAAATGTTAAGTTTTTTACGCCAAAAGAGGTGATCCGAAACAGAATCGCTCCTGGCTGCTGGCAAATTAAAATATATTTTAGCAGATAATATTGTTTTTGGGATCGAGGAGCGCGCTTCTCACCAGCAACAAAGGCCGATATGGCAGGGGGCGATCGACCGTTACTAAGTCATTGCGGACTCGTCTTAGCGATCGCAGCGGGATCTGCCAGTGCGAATCTCGCAACGACACAGTATGGACACACTTATTCTCATAAACCCGGTTTCACGGGTAGCGGTGCGTAAGTCCTGAATACATATCCGCCCTGTGCCCACAACAGGTTAAAATATTTTTCAAATCCGTTAAAAATGGAAAATAAAAACAATGAATCGTCCTCAAAGCGTTACAGTTCTGGCAATCTTGCAGCTAATTAGCGGCGTATTCAGCATTCTTGACGGCTTGTTCATCTTACTTTTTGCCGGCATTTTTGGCGGTCTCGGTGCGGTTGGATTCGGGGCAAAAGTTGGCACGGTAATCGGCGGCTTCATTGCAATTTTTGCTGGAATCAGTTTTATTTTAGGCCTCCTCTCCTTACTATTAACTTGGGGTTTGTTTCAACTCAAAAATTGGGCTTGGACTGGAACATTAATTGTCCATATCATCGCCACCCTCGCGCAAATTGCCAAAATGTTGGGCAGCGGCGGTACAGCAGTCAATTTTTTAACTCTGGGTTTTGCAGTAGCTAGCATTTACTACCTGTTGCGGCCGGATGTTAAACAAGCATTTCGTGTCTGATTTCCTTTTCATTAACGGTACTGAATTCTCGGATCAAAAAAAGCATAGGAAATATCAACCGCCAGATTAATCAATACAAAAGTTACAGCCACAAAAATTACTCCTCCTTGGACTATTGGGTAATCCCGCGTCAGAATACCGCTATAAATCCAAGAACCAATTCCCGGCCACGAGAAAATTGTTTCAGTCAGAATAGCGCCGCCTAAAAGAGTGCCGAACTGCAAACCGATAGTTGTGACGATCGGCAAAAACGCATTTTTCAAAGCGTGTTTCAAAATTACCCAATATTCCGGCAATCCCTTCGCCCTCGCAGTGCGGATGTAATCTTGAGAAAGCACTTCCAGCATTGCAGAACGAGTGATGCGAGCTATAATAGCCAGAGGAATAGTTCCTAAAGTCAAAGCTGGAAGGATTAAATGGGCGATCGCATCCCGCAAAGCCGCCAAATCCCACCTCAGCAAAGAATCCAAAACATAAATACCCGTAATCGACTTAAAACCAAACCCCAAATCTACACTAATCCGACCGCTTGGAGGCAGCCATTTCAGATAAACAGCAAACAAATAAATTAACATCAATCCCAACCAATACACTGGCAATGATACGCCAATTAACGAACCACTCATCGCCAGATTGTCCAGCCAGCTATTTTTCCGAACAGCAGCCAAAATCCCCGCCGGAATTCCGATAACAAGTGCCACCAACATCGCCACTACAGACAGTTCAAAAGTAGCAGGCCAGCGAATTGTAATTTCATCAATTATCGGAATACCGCTAATAATACTATTTCCCAAATCCAAGCGCAGCAAACTCCATAAAAACGCCAAATATTGCACAGGTAAAGGCTGATTCAGACCCAACCTTGCTCTCAAAACTTCTACCTGTTCGGGAGTTCCCCGTTCTCCCAAAAGCACTGTAGCTGGGTCTCCCGGTATCAAATGCAAAAAAGTAAATACTAGCAGAGTGATTCCGAAAAGGACTGGCAATAGTCCCAGCAAACGTTTAGCAATATATTGAAACATCAGTTGATCTCATTCACCTTGCAAATTTGCCAAAATCCGATCAACCGTTTCTTCTACCGTTAGATTGGTTGAATCCAGCCAGTAGCCAAGGCGAGGAGTTTCGGTACGGAGAATGCGATCGAAGGCATAAACCATTGTTTCGTTGGCATATCCGGTCTTCGATCTTGCTGAATCCCGTGCGGCTACAACTTCTGCCTTGGGACACAGAACGATCGCGGACAACGGCACATCGTGGAAAGTGGCAAGTACCTCAGCCAGTGCCGAACCAATGATGATGTCTTGATAAACGACCGTAAAACCAGCCTGGAGATAATGTCGCGCTGCCATTGCTGCCAGGTGATACCGCAGTTGAAGCTGCTGATATGCCTCTGCTGACAAATTTAACGCCATTTCCGCCTGTCCGTTCACAATCATGCGACGAAAGATATCGCCGCGAAGGTGGACACTTTTGGGCAACCGTTCGGCAAGTGATTGCGCCACACTTGATTTTCCGGCGGCCATGTTCCCGGTAATCAAAATAATTTGTGGGTGATGATTTGCAGGTTGCTGATTGCTCTCCATACTATTTGTTAAGGTAAATTCATGTAAAGTATGATAACCCCGGAGAGGTGTCTCGATCTAAACTTTCAATCTTTGCTTATTTCCTCAAAAGACTCCGACCCCAAAGGACTCGGAATCCAACCTTGAATATTCTTGCGTTTCCCTAAAAGCGGTTGCGAATGTACGATCGGCAAACGGACAGCTTCCCCATGCAAAATCTCGCTAACTTCCGCATAAATTTTCGCCCTAGCTGCTTTATTCCCACTCGCCCTCCCCCGATCCAAAAGTTCCAGAACTTTCGGATTTTTCCAATTTCCCAAATCCCCCGTGGAACCAGGCCCGAAGTGAGGATAATAAAAATTGTCTGGATCGCCGTAATCTCCCGTCCAACCCATCATAAAAGCTTGAAAGCCGGGAGGTTTGAGCCGATCGGCTAAATAAGCAGACCAATCCTTTGTCAGCAATTTTACCCGAATCCCGATCGCGCTCAAATCCGCTGCCAAAGCCTCAGCGATCGGCTTCGGTGTGGGAAAATAGGGACGACTGACGGGCATATACCACAAATCCAAATCAAAACCGTTCGGATAACCGGCTTTCGCCAGAATTGCTTTAGCTTGCTGCGGGTTAAATTCATAATCTTTAACTTGATTTGACGCCGCCCAATTCAGCGCAGGCGGGAGAAATTGCGAATCATGTTTGCCGAGTTCTCCCCAGAAAGCTTTGACTATTGCGGGCTTGTTAATTGTTTGGGCGATCGCGCGCCTGACTTCCGGTTTTGACAAAGGTTCGTAAGTCGGATTTAAGGCTAAATAACCGACATTAAAAGAAGGTCGCACAACAGCTTCTAAATTAGGATCTCCCTGAACTTCTTTGAGTTGATCCGGCGTTAAATCCACAGTAAAATCAAGTTGTCCTGCTCGCAACTGAGCCAGTCTCGCCGCCGGATCATCAACAAAACGAATTACCAATTGATTGACTTTTGGCGTGCCAGTTTTCCAATAATTAGGATTTTTCTCCAAAACAATGCGATCGCCCGAGCGCCATTCCTGAAACACAAAAGGCCCCGTACCCACCGCCAGCGACCCCGGAGTGCCGTATTTAGCACCCGCTTTTTTCACCGCCCCCGGACTCGCCATCCCGAAATAACCAGACCCAATCGCCGACGGAAAAGCCGCAAAAGGTCGATTCAAAACAAATTTAATTGTAGACTTATCAAGAACCGCTACATCTTTTACTAAAGAATCTTTTTCTCCCTTAAACCCGCCAAAAAAATCTTTCCAAATTGAATAATTCTTGCCCGCTTCTCGAAAACCGTTAGGATTTTTGGCATCCCACCAGCGATCCACATTAAACTTAACAGCTTCCGCATCAAAATCCGTACCGTCGTGAAACTTTACCCCGGAACGCAACTTAAAAGTCCAAGTTTTGCCATCTTGAGAACTTGACCATTCAGTAGCGAGACTCGGCTCAAGTTCCACAGTTCCCGGTTTGAAATCAGTCAAGCGATTGTAAATTTGGTCGATAACAATCACCGAATTGCCATCAGTAATATTTCCCGGTTCCAGATTTATCGGCGGCCCACCCGCACCGTAGACTAAAGCTCCCGGTGGTAGTGCGGCGGGAGTTGTCGGAGTTGGAGAATTATTGCTAACCGTGTTTGAGGGCGTGCCGCAATTTGATAAAATTACAGCCATCCCAAAAACTAGACCTAATAAAACTAAACGCCAGGGTTTTAACAATCTCATCTCAATAGCTCCGGTTTAATAGTAAATTGTACTCATGTAATAATAAAATGATAATTCTCCCCTGCTCTTCCCTCTGCGAACTCTGCGCTCTCTGCGGTTAATTTAGTAAATTCTATATTGAAAGCCAATCTAAATTAACAAACCAAATAGATCAGCCTGATGATATCATGCTGGAGGGGAAAATCTCAACCCACACCTTTACATTAGGCGACGCAACCAGCATGAAAGCTAACGTTTGCGCCCCAGCTAGAGGGGTCATTCGATTGTAGGTTTTAGATTTTAGATTTTAGATTTTAGATTTACTCCATGAATCTAGGGGGAGCATCTCATATTTGTAAAAACACTTCTTATGACCGAAATCATCCAGGATACAAGCCCCCGGATTCATTCCGAAAGCAGACTCAGGACGGAGAAATAAACAACCTGTATCCGATAAAGGAGCCCCCGAATTTATCCGTGGGGTCAATGCTTCAATTCTTTAATCTTTAATCTAAAATCTAAAATCGATTGACCGAAATCATCCAGGATACAAGCCCCCGGATTCATTCCGAAAGCAGACTCAGGACGGAGAAATAAACAACCTGTATCCGATAAAGGAGCCCCCGAATTTATCCGTGGGGTCAATGCTTCAATTCTTTAATCTTTAATCTAAAATCTTTAATCTTTAATCTAAAATCGATTGACTCCTTTCTTTTTCCTCTTTCCTTCTGCCTCCTGCCTCAAAACTCCAATTTCTAGCTTAGCTGCTTTCCTTGAGATGCTTCCAATCTGGGAGATTGAACTAATAGATCGCAGAGTGCGTAAGCACCCTGCGATTCACTCAAAACTACTCGTCAATTACTGCGGTTTTTGACCGTTTTGCATCCTGTTTCTAGCAGTTTGTCGGCGCTGCTGCATCAGTTGAGCTAATTGACTGCGCTGTTCAGGCGTGAGCACTTCTCGCATTGCGAGTGTACTTTCAAATTGCACCTCTTCCAACTGCTGCCTCAATCCGATTATTTGACGGTGTTTTTCGCGCATTTCACTGGCATTTGCCGTGCCGGACATCATCGTTTCCAATTCTTGTCTCGCTTGGCGGACTGCTTGCATCCGCTGGGAAACTTGGTCTTTGTACCGATCGCGAACTGCCTGCATTTGCTGCTTTTGGTCTGCACTTAAATTCAGTTTCTCGAACATCCCACCTTCTTTGCCAGCGGGTCGATTGGGACGCTGGGTTTGGGCAATTGTTTCGGGTTCTAGGGGATTAGGAACTGCTATTGCTGCGGCTGTGCTGCCGAGAGTAAGCATTAAAACGGCTAGGGCAGAAATGCGACGAATTGACATGAAAATTACCTCTTTGAGATTAGTTATTTGTTAGCGGTTCGCTGTCAGCACTCTGGCTGAAAGTCAACCAGTCTGTTTGCGAGCGATCGGTCATATTCTTTTCGCTAGAATCATGCAGGACACCCTCCCAGTTAGTCACTAAAAATGCTTCTAACTTAGCTGTTTCATTATCGGGCAATTGTGCAGTCTCAAACGGACGGTAGCCCGACCAAAAAACTAGCAAGCCAGCGGCGAGCGCCGAAGGAAAAACCCACTTGCGAAAACCGATCATTCCCGACCTCTTATTAGACCGGGTAAATTGGCGATCTTCTAGATAATTGAGCTTTCTCTCACCGGCCTCATTCCTCTCTATTGCTGCTAAAAGTTTTTGCTCAAAATCGGGTGCAGCTTCGGGAACGTTTGGGCGATGTTGCTTCAAGAAATTAACTAAGTTTTGGTCGCTGCTTGGGTTATTCATAGCTCGCTAACACCTTCTTTTTGCAAAAATTGTCGCACAGCATTTCTGGCATAAAAGACGCGAGATTTGACAGTTCCTGCTGGCAGTCCCAAAATTTGAGCCACTTCTTTTTGCGGGATGTCTTCTAGGTCATGCAGCACCAAAACGCTGCGGTGTTCAAAGCTCAATTGCTCCAATCCCCGCTGCACTAAATCTTGATAGTGCAATTTCATCAAGTCCGATGTGTTATCTTTGAGAATAACCCGATCCATTACTTCTTGATTTTTGAGTTGGGAGTCAAAAGAATGCTGTTTAGCAAATGCTTGTCTTTGGTCAGAAGCCACATTCCAAGTGATTCGATAAAGCCAAGTTGAAAAGTTTTCCTGGTGCTTGAGTTTGGGCAATCCTTTCCAGACTCGCAGGAATACTTCTTGTGCTAAATCGTCAAGAAGCGAGGGGCCGCAGAGTTGGTAAAGGGTTGATCTGACTTTGTGTTGGTAGCGTTGGTAAAGGTAGCGAAAGCAAGTGCGATCGCCCTTTAAACATTGAGCAACTAAGTCCGAGTCGGAACAGTCATCGGTTAAAACATTGGCTGGCACACCTAACACCTGTGAAGTCTCCCCCACCAGTTCGTTATCTGAAGTGTTTAGACAGGACGCTCTCGAAAAAGGTTCAAATTATTTAAAATAATATTTTGAGCATGAATCCGCTTGGGGTGGAAAACTGCACCAATGTCAGCAACAGGCACTCCGGCCTGTTCCACAAAAATTAAATTTTCTTGTGGGGTGGGCTTCTAGCCCTCCCATAACAGGCTTTCGGGCCTGTTCCACGAAAATTAAGTTTTCTTGTGGGCAGTAGAGTTGACGATAGCGACCAGTTCCCAATATCGGTTCTAACTATTTACAGCATTTTTCCAATAAGTATAAGTTTCTAAACCAATACTTTTTTGATTTTCATTATATATCTCATCTAAACACAAGAAAAGAGCTAAAGCGTAATTTTCCAATCCCAAGTCTGTCAAACTTGTGAGAATCCTAGTCAGCCGCAGGTAGTTGTGATTAAATTTTTCAATCCACTCTCTGTTTCTTGACAAATATTCCTCGGATTTGGCAATTACAATTTCTGCGTTTTCCCCTTCGCTGCATTCCAACCCGTAAAACGCCAGTATGACCTTGAACGAATGGAGTAAGCGATTTCTCAACTCTTCACTTGTTCTAAAAGCTTGAATTACCTCATCATTTAAAGTAGGAGCACTGGAATTAAAGCGACTCTTTTCTCTCAGCGGAAACAGCCATTGAATGTAATTGTGCACGGATTCCAGTTTCTGGTAATCCCACGACCAAATATCCTCGATCGCCCGACCTTGCGAATCCGGCTGCTGACCGAGATAGAATGCTAAAATTTTGTTTTGTTTGGTTGAATCACTCATTAATAAGTTGTGTTGTATCTAAATTGTATTTTTGGGCGGGCGGGACGCCCACCCCACAACCAGAAAATTTAATTTTTGTGTGGAACAGGCATCCTGCCTGTTATTCAAAATAGTTTTTTTGAGTCGGTTTTAACTGAGATCTTGCACCATTCTCAATAAGCCCTTGCATTGTGTACCCAAATGTGAAATAAAGGGCGTATAAACAATG
>NZ_JAUBRC010000052.1:0-44632 GCF_036701635.1 Microcoleus sp. N9_B4
AATTTTGCACACCCTTCATCGGGCTGCAAAGATGCCCACGTCATAACTGTACTCAGTTTGACGTGGGAGTATGTCACTTCAAAGTCGTATCTGTGGGGACGGTAAATCATGCCCAACAGTTCGACTAAGGGCAGAAGCGTCCAATTGTGATAGTTGCCGATCGCATCTACTAAATGTCCGCGATAAATCTCTTTTTTTACGAGAGGTTGCAGCAAATCGAAACGGATTTTAATTTCGTTGAATCTCGACTGCATTGTAGAAAAATGTTTGCTTCGATCCAAAGGATGCGGTACAATTAGATTAGCTTTGTCAAAGGCGATCTGCACTTTTCCGTGTCTATCTATTTCCAGGAAATCGTTGCGGTTGCTGCGCCGGAAAACAGCAAAATCAATCAGCAAAAAAGGCGGGGTTTCTTTCAGCCGCCAGAAGCACTGCGACTGACCGTGCCAAGCGGGTTCGGGAACTCGATATTTGAGTTCGATTTCGCCAATTTCTGCGAGGGCTTTTTCCACAATCTCAAATGTTTCTTCCACGCAGTTATCTTCAACCACAACCGCAATATCGAGGTCTGACCACTCGTCGGTGTATCCGTGGGCTGCTGAACCTCCTTGCCATAAAGCGAGAACAAAATCTAAAGTTTGTAAGGTTAAAACAATCTTTTCCAGAATGATTGGTCTCATGGAATCAAACTATACAGTTGGTTTTGATTGTAGCGCCAATTCTCTAAAAGCAGTTTAAGCAAAGCGCCAATAAAATCGGCCGCACAAGCGGCTAGCAGCTATTGCTGCTAACCGCTTGCTATTAACTATTAAAAGTGCTATCCGATGTTGCTGAGAGTTGTGTCTTGAGGCCCGGCCATGAAGATTGAGCTTCTGAGGTTGATTGTTGAGGGGTCTGTACTCATGATAACACCCACAATGTCACCGCAGGAACAGAGGATAGCAGTATCCCCAATACCGTCTTTGTTGACATCAACGGCAGCGAAACTGATGTCATCCATGCCTTGGGTGCCTTTGTAGTAGGCAATTTTGATGATGTCGCCTTGGCTGGGGTTGAAGTCGAGAATGCGATCGGCAAAAGCAGCACCAGCGGTAAATGTATCGCCGCGCAAAATAAATTGATCGGCACCTTCTCCCCCCATTAAGAAGTCAGCACCACTATCGCCGATCAAGATATCATTGCCCGCATTTCCAATCAGTACATCAATGCCCGCTCCACCTCGGATTACGTCATTTCCCGCTCCGCCTAATAGGTAGTCGTCTCCTTGATTGCCCATAATTATATCGTCCCCCTCACCCCCGTCGAGCAAATCGTTGCCTTGTGCGCCCTTCAGCATATCGTCGCCGCGAGCGCCAACCACTGTATCGTTACCTGCATTGCCGTTAGCGGTATCGTTGCCCTGAGTGCCGATAATTTGATCGTTGCCGCCCCAAGCACGGAGCCCTCCTAATTGCCGTGCATCTTCTGGTGTAATTTCTATGAGGTTATCAGCATCATCTGCATCAAAAAAGCGACTTTCTTTAGCTCCTAAAGAAGCGCGACTAATTATGTCGGACAAGCTTTTAAGCTTGTTGTCATCGCTAATAACATTTGCCTCGTTCAAGTCGTTGACTTTAAGAGTAATGGGGATATTGTTAATACTCTCAAAACTGAAATAATCGGTGAATCCTGATTGTGCAGAATTGCCCAGCAAAACATCTGGAATTTCAATGATGTCTGCGGCTAATTCGGACTTGGCCGTGCTGTCAACGTGCTTGGCAATCTTGTTTAGATCGATATCTGCGCCTACAGCCTGACCGCTGGGTGTCACTACCTTTGGTTCCGGGGTAAGGGTGAGGTAATTAGCACCTGTGAAGTTGCTTTCCCCGGCTTGGCTGTCGATGATTTTCCGCAGATCGTTAGGAATCATATTCCCGATATGTGAAGCTCTGATGATTCCTGAATTTGATTCTATTTTACTTGCCATTT
Organism: Microcoleus sp. N9_B4; assembly: GCF_036701635.1. Classification (NCBI taxonomy): domain Bacteria; kingdom Bacillati; phylum Cyanobacteriota; class Cyanophyceae; order Oscillatoriales; family Microcoleaceae; genus Microcoleus; species Microcoleus sp. N9_B4. The sequence goes on from NZ_JAUBRC010000052.1 coordinate 1,969, forward strand.
GACTTGCCTATCCTTGAAAGTAGGTTTGCTTATTTAAACTACATCAGAAATTTTTGATATTTACTTTTGTTCCGTAATTTCGATAATTTATGACTGTTTCAATAAGTTTTACACTTTGTCTTTTGACAAAGGTGGTATAAGCTTAACTTTGTAAGTTTGACAAACGGTCTTTTGACTAATTTACAAAAAAAGCTATAATAGAAACCCTTATTTTACTAATTTTTAAATTGAGGAACTTCAGCTTTTATTTAGATTATATCTAGATGATTTTTAACTGCCGATGAAGGCAGATGAACGCGGATGAACGGAGATTGTATGAGTCGGTAGAGGAGAAAATGTGGAGATGTTAAATTGAAGTCGATCTCTGTTTTATAGTAGAGCAATCCAAATGATGAAGCTAGGGGAGAGTTGATGCCTTTTGATAGCATTTGGTTTAAAAATTGGTGGTGCTGCGGTCGATCGGGAAACAGGGTGCAGCGGCACAGGCATTGAAAATCAGTTTTCAATCATCATTATGAGAAACTTGCCCGCTGTCCGGTAACATGAGAAAGGATTAATTTTTAACAGCGCGGCATGGCTACTATTTGGGAACTCGACTTTTACAGCCGTCCAATCATAGACGAGCGAGAGAAAAAAAAATGGGAAGTGTTGATCTGCGAAAGCCCGCTGAATGTAGGCGACAAGGCCGAATCTCTGTTTCGCTACTCGCAATTCTGCTCCAGTTCTACCGTGAATTCCCTGTGGCTGGCGGATGCAATTAAAGATGCGATCGCCTCCGCACCGAAACGACCTGAAAAAATCCGCTTTTTCCGCCGCCAAATGGCGAACATGATTACTAAAGCCTGCGAGGAGTTGGACATTCCCGCCGCCTGCAGCCGCCGCACCCTCGCCCTCAGCCTGTGGCTGGAAGAACGGATGCAAGACGTTTATCCCGCCGAACCGGGCTATCAACCGGTTGTGAACCCGAGCGTTCAATTTGTACCCGAAACGCCAGTTGCGCTACCGGATGCTTTAATCGGCGAAAAATGGGCGTTTGTGAGTTTGCCGATCGCAGCTTTTGACGAAATGTCCGAGTGGGATATCGGATTTGGCGAAGCTTTCGGACTGCCGATGACACGCCTCGCCCCAGAAACGCAAATTCCGGGACTAATTATCTACTCGTCGAGAGCAACAGCTTTAGCCGGTTGGATGTCGGGCTTGGAGTTGGCTTTTCTGAAATTTGAGAGCGGCCCACCCGCTAGGCTGGTATTAGATACGGGAGCTAATGATCGCTGGATTTTAGCTAATCTCAGAGACGCAGCAACTGAGAGAGAAGCGAAAGGATTTGAAGCCGCTAAAAAGCAAGCAAAAAAAGTACATTTCTTAGCAATTCAGTCGAATCCCGAATCGGAATCTTTTGCAGGATTTTGGCTGTTGCACGAACTAACTATTTAGTCATTAGTCATCAGTCAGCAGTCATCAGTCAGCAGTTAATCTACAGTCATTTAGAAAGAGAGTTAACAACTATATTGACTAATGACTGATGACTAATGACTAATGACTAATGACCAATTAATTACCGATCGCCCATTACCAACCACCGAGAATAATGACCAATCAGCAATCAGCAGAACAACTGTTAGAACTAGCCACCAAAGCAGGTGCAGAAGCTGCTGAGGTATTGGAATCGCAATCGCTTTCACGGCCGGTATTTTTTGAAGCAAACCGCCTCAAACAGCTAGAAACCGCCCAAGCAGAAGGCATTGCACTGCGGCTGTGGCGGGATGGGCGGCCGGGTTTGGCGGTGGCCTACGGGCCCGTGGAACTACAAATTTTGGTGGACAGGGCGATCGCGCTTTCGCAACTTAACGAACCGGAAACCATCGAACTCGGCACCGGTGAGAAAGTTGTTTATCCCGATCGCGGAGTGTCGGTGCCGGCCGAACAGCTAGTAAACTGGGGAAAAGAGGCGATCGCGATCGTCCGCGAAGCCTATCCCGAAAGCCTCTGCACCGCCGAACTCGACTGCGAAATCGAGAGCACCCGCTTGGTGAACACCAGAGGCTTGGATTCCAGTCACACCGACACCACCCTCAGCGGTTACTTATCAGCAGAATTAGTGCGGGGCGAAGATTTCCTCAACATTTGGGAAGGCGAAACTGAACGCGGCACCCTCGACTTAAACACGAGCGCCAAGCGGGTTTTGCAGCGTTTAGAATGGGCGAAAGACAATGTAGCCCCCGCAACGGGCCGCGTGCCGGTGCTATTTACAGCCAAAGCAGCCGACTTGCTGTGGGGGACTGTCTGTGCGGCGTTGAACGGCAAACAGGTACTCGAAGGCGCTTCGCCTTGGAACGATCGATTAGGCCAACAAGTGACATCGCCACTTGTCACCCTCTCCCAGCAGCCGGATATCGGGCCCTATAGCTGTCCGTTTGACGACGAAGGCACTCCCACTCGGGCGATCGTCTTTATCAACAGCGGAGTGTTGCAGCTATTTTATACCGATCGCACCACCGGTCGAGCCTTGGGCAGTGGCACAACCGGCAACGGATTTCGCCCAGGTTTGGGCAGTTATCCCACGCCGAGTTTGTTCAATGTTTTGATTAAACCAGGAGAGCGATCGCTAATCGATCTAATTGCTCAATTAGACGACGGAATTGTAGTCGATCAAATGCTTGGCGGCAGTGCTGGAATTTCCGGCGATTTTTCAATTAATGTCGATCTCGGCTACCGAGTCAAAAAAGGTCAAATAGTCGGCAGAATCAAAGACACAATGGTAGCTGGTAACGTCTACAGCGTCCTCAAACAATTAGTAGAATTGGGAGGAGACTCTGAGTGGAATGGTTCTTGCCACACACCGTCTGTAATTGTAGAGGGATTGTCTGTCATCGGCAAGAATTAAAGGAATCGGGCATGGGGCATCGGGCATCGGGCATGGGTAATTGGTAATCGGTAATAGTTAGTAGTTAGTAGTTAGTGGTTACTTGTTAGTAGTTTTTCTAATTAAAAATAACCAATTCACAATGCCCAATGCTTCATGGCCCATGCCCAATGCCCAATGCCCAATGCCCAATGCCCAATTCCCCATTCCCAATTCCCCCACATAATATGCGTATTTGTTTTATCGGCGATTCTTTTGTAAACGGCACTTGCGATCCAAAATGTCTCGGTTGGACAGGACGGATTTGCGCGGCCGCTTGCGGACAAGGACACGATATTACCTACTACAATTTAGGAATAAGGGGAGAAAACAGTACCGATATAGAAACTCGCTGGTTCAGCGAAGTTTCTTGCCGCTTACCTCACTACAGCGACGGCAGAATAGTATTTTCCTTTGGCGTCAACGACACTTACCTAGAAAACGAAAAAATTCGCATAGAAGTTGAAAAATCAATTGAAAATGCTCGCTCTATTCTCACGTCAGCCAAAGAAATATTTCCAGTATTAATGATAGGGCCACCGCCAGTTATCGATGCCGATCGCACAAGGCGGATTGCCAACTTGTCCGAGCAGTTTGCCCAAGTTTGCAACGAGTTAAATGTGCCTTATCTAGATGTTTGCACTCCGCTGCAAAAATCGGAAATTTGGCAAAAAGAACTTACCGAAAATGACGGTTCCCATCCCCGCGCCGCCGGTTACGCTGAATTGGCTAAAATAGTTCACAATTGGGACGGTTGGAAAGCTTGGTTTAAAAATATCAATATATCAGATCAAGAGACAGTAACGCTGTTCCGAGCCGTCGGTAAAAAAGAAATGGAACTGATTAAAGAAAGCGATTTTATGGCATTTCCGCCACGCTTATCCTTTCAGCCTACTTTTTATCCCGTAGTTCACAAAGCCTATGCCATACAAATCGCGCGAGATTGGAATACAAGAGATGCAGCATCGGGATATTTCGGCTATGTCACTCGCTTTCGGGTGGCGGCAGAATTCTTAAAAAAATATCCCGTACAAACTGTGGGCAGTTCGATTCACCAAGAATATTGGATTCCTGCAGAAGAATTGGCTCAATTTAATCAAAACATTGTGGGGAAAATTGAAATTTTTGCGGAATATCAACCCTAAACAAGGAGCGAACTATAGCCTTTCTCAGAAAGATGAGGTACTCATGGGCATAGGGCATAGGGCATAGGGCATACCTCACTTTTTTGAGAACCGCTATATGCTTGAATTTAATCAATTTTCAGTAGTGAGTTTTGACTGCCACAGCACTCTGATAGATGGGGAAAGGGGAATACTGCTAGTCTTGAGACAATTGCTGTCAAGTCGCGAGATATATTTGGGTAAATCGCAGACACGACAAAACAGGATTTGGGGCGACACGGCCGGTCAGTAGCCAGCCCGACTTGGAAGTGCCCGATTTAAAAACATTGTGGAGGCTATATGGTAAACAATCGCAGATGAACGCAGATTAGTCAAGTTCATCTGCGTTCATCTGCGTTCATCTGCGGTTAAAAAATAGTTATATTTTGCTAAGTCGAAGGATTTTTCGCTAAAGTGCGATCGAGCAGACAATTCTCAGGTCATCTACGCTATTTATGCCGTACATTACTATCCCTAAACAATTTAGGGAACCTTCCAGGGTCATCAAATCTCAACTTTTTTTACGGCCGAAACGGCTAGCCATTTTTGAAGCTTGTCTGATCGGCTTAGTGGCGGGACTGGCAGGTGTTTTGCTAAAGTCAGGAGTTGGATGGCTCGGCAGTTGGCGAGTTGCTACCTCGACATTAATCCCAGCTTGGATATTACTGCCCAGCGTCGGTTTATTGGGCGGGTTGCTGACAGGTTTATTCGTTGAGCGTTTTGCTCCCGAAACTGCAGGCAGTGGCATTCCTCACGTCAAAGCTGCTCTCGGCGGAGTCAATCTTTCCTTAGATTTGCGAGTAGCTGTCGCCAAACTTCTGACGACTATTTTAGCGGTTGGTTCCGGTTTAACTTTAGGCAGGCAAGGCCCGACTGTGCAAATAGGAGCATCTTTGGCCGGCTGGATAGGTCACTTGATGCCCACTTCCCCAGACTACCGCCGACAATTGATTGCTTGCGGTGCTGCGGCAGGATTGGCTGCTGGTTTCAATGCTCCCATTGCAGGAGTTTTGTTTGTAGTTGAGGAACTGCTGCACGACGTTTCGGGATTAACTTTAGGGACTGCAATTATCGCTTCATTTATCGGTGCAGTTGTCTCGCAGCTTTTGGGCGGCGATAGTTTAAATTTGAACCTTCGCGCGTACCAAACCAGTTTTGATGCTCAGGAAATCCCGTTTTATATACTGTTAGGAGTTTTAGCGGGATGGCTGGGAGCTTTGTTCACCAAAGGGATTATGGCTAGCTTGCAATTTAACAGGCGATCGCTCAAATTAGCTTTGCCCGTGCGAATGGCTCTAGCTGGCATAATCTGCGGTTCAGTAATAGCTTTTCTTCCAGCAAATTTCCGCGATAATACGGGTTTACGGGAGTTTATGCTGACAGGTGAAGCAAGCGGCATAACGAGTTTGATTGCCTTTATAGCTCACTTTTTTCTGACAATTATTTCCGCTGCTTCTGGAGCTCCGGGAGGATTGTTTTCCCCTGCCCTAGTTATGGGTTCTGCACTCGGTCACATGGTGGGCATTGTGCAGGCAGATTCTCTGGGTGTCGGTTTGCCGGTAACTTACGCTTTGGCGGGAATGGGAGCGTTTTTTTGTGCGGTTTCTAGAGCGCCGATTACTGCGGTAGTAATTGTGTTTGAAATTACGGCGGATTTCAAATTAGTGCTGCCTTTGATGATCTGTTCTGTAGTTGCTTATTTGGTCGCGGAAAAGGTGGATAGTGGCTCTTTGTACGATCGCCTTTTGGAGTTTAACGGCATTCAACTGACAAAGGCAAAAGCTGCCAGCAATACTTTGAGCGACTTGCACGCAGATGACGTGATGCAGCGCCGAGTTGAAACTCTTTCGAGTCTGCTGACTTTCGATGAAGTGATGCAGGCTTTTTCGCGATCGCACCACCGAGGATTTCCAGTAGTTGAAGATGGCAAATTAGTCGGAATTGTCAGTCAAACCGATTTGGCAAATGCCAGCGAGCGCAATTTGTCCGGCAACTCCCTGCTTAAAGAATTTATGACTGTACAGCCGATCGCAGTCAAAGCAAGGGATACTTTAAGCGAGGTATTGTACAGGCTCAACAACTACAATATCAGCCGTTTGCCAGTCGTAGAAGGCCGGCGTTTGGTGGGAATTATTACCCGCAGCGACATTATCCGAGTTGAATCCGATCGCCTCAGCGGAGAAACAACCCAGGGCCCGCATCCAGAACCTTCCTATGTTGTCTATCAAACCAGGGCTCCGCAAGTCGGAAACGGCCGCTTATTAGTGCCGCTTTCCAATCCCCAAACAGCACCCGCTTTGCTCCGGCTGGCCGCGGCGATCGCGCGCGATCGCAATTACGAATTAGAATGCCTGCAAATCATCTTAGTACCGCGCAACAGTTCCCCCTCCGAAAGCGCAGTGCGGACAACCAAAAGCCGCCGCCTGCTACAACAAGCCGAGCGAATTGTTCGCAATTTGAACTTGCCAGTACACACCCAAATACGGGTAGCTCACGACGTGCCTAACGCGATTTTGGAGACAATTAAGGAGCGACATATCGATTTGATTTTGATGGGCTGGCAAGGCGAATTATCCACAAAAGAACGCATTTTTGGCGATGTGGTCGATACCGTAATTCGGCAAGCAGGCTGCGAGGTAATTTTGGTTAAATGGAGCGAAAAACTATTAGCAACACGTCAGAAAAATGAGTTTTCCGGCGCTTTTAGCGGCCGGAAATATACCTCTATCGAATGGGAGTTAAATCCCGAAAAAGTTGAGGGCGCAGATAATCCCCCATTGGCGAGATCCTCAGATTCATCAGCAACTCCTGACACTGAACTTTCCCTGCCGAATTCAGACATTCCAGCCCCAGAATTGGGGCTGCATACGCTGATGGGTTTGCACCGCTGGTTGGTGCCTATTCGCGGCAGTTACAAGCAAGCTGCGGCTTTGCGGTTGCTACCTGCTTTGGTGGCTGCGAGTGCTGTACCGGAGATTAAATTGTGTCAGGTTCATCAGCCTTCTGTTGCAGAACCCGATCGCGGAGAATTAAAGCAAGCAGCGGAGTTTATCAAGCGCCGGGTTAGCTGTTCGATAATAGCGACTTCGGTTTGCGCTAAATCGGTTTCTGATGCTTTAATTGATTTGGCTCAGAACGATCAGTGCGATGCGATCGTCCTGGGAGCGAGCCGTGAAGGGCTGCTGAAGCAGGTGATTCACGGGAACATCCCGGAAGCTGTAGCGCGCGGGTGCGACTGTACAGTCATTTTAGTGCGATCGGCCTCTTAGCAAATTCATACCATTTTATTCTTCTTCCCAGGCTCTGCCTGGGAATACATACCCGGAGGTTCTGTCTCCCATCACTAATACAGCGTATTCCAGGTTTACCAAGTGTAGAGACAGGGTAAGCTGTTGTGCATCTAATTTGACAGTCAATTTTTCTACAATTACTGTGGAACGGGCATCCTGCCCGTCTCTGGGTTCAATTTAAATGCGTAGCAGCTTAAACGCATCTTAACTTTAACCCAAGATATGCTACAGTTAAACCCGACTAAATTTCAATGTAGTTTGTTGTAGCTTAGGGGTGCTATCAACGGCAAGAGGTTTTAGTAAATCTGTAATTTCCCAACAAAAACAAACAGATTCATTGCCTTCAATGAATATTTTAAAGGCCAGTTTTTGAGAACATTTTGCCAATTTGAACGACCCGATAATAGAAAAAAGTAAAGAACACTTACTCAAAGATATTATCGCGATTGCGATTCTAGCTTTCCAGACGCGGTGCGGAGGGATCGGTCCGGAATAGAAATCTATGGAAAAGCCAAATATGAATTGCTAAAAGGCTTTCTAGAACTCCCGAATGGGATTCCTTCTCATGATACATTTAGTCGAGTCTTTGCCCGACTGGAACCGAAACAAGTTCAAGATTATTTTTTAAGTTGGGTCAACTCAATCACCCAGAAATGAGAGCTAGAAGTTATCGCCATTGATGGTAAAACAATGAAACAATCTTGCGATCGGAATCACAGCCAAAAACCGCTACATATAGTCAGTGCCTGGCCTGCCTCCCATCAATTAGTTTGAGGGTAAAAAAAGTCAAGAGTAAATCTAAGTCACTGACAGCAATTCCGGCTTTATTAGAAATGCTAGACATTGAAGGAAGCATAATAATACCATTTCTCTAAAATCGTGCAACACTCTTCGACCCCCCCTAGCCCCCCCTTGCTAAGGGGGGGAACAAGAATACTGTTGCATTCTTTTTTAAAATTGGTATAACTATTCATGCTTTGGGATGTCAAAAATAGATAACATCGCTCATAATCTAGAAGAAAAAAGATTATTTTTTAGTTTTCCAATAAACTAAAAGACTTCTTCATAAAGCCGTAAGAAAATGGTTTGAATTAGCCAGTAAATAAGATTTTATGGGCTGAAACATAGCTATGATCAGCACGTAGAAGCTGGATATCATCTAATTAAAAAAAGACTGGTTTGGACGGTAGCTATCTCTGAGTTCCCCCGCTTCATAATCAATCATTATGGACAGGATTAAAGACAATTGTGATGATAGCAAGTGAGCGACGTTTGTGGAATAAAACTACCACAGAAGTTCGCTTTTATTTGAGTAGTTTAGCCAGTAATGCCGAAAAAATTGCTGGGGCGATTCGCAGTCATTGGGGCCTTGAAAATAGCTTACATTGGACATGAGATGTTACATTTTGTAAAGATAAGAGTCGCATTCGCAAAGATCATTCTCCCGAAAATTTTGCTCTCCTACGTCGCGAGTGCCATCAATTTACTGAAACAGGAAAAAATATTTAAAGGAAGTTTAAAAATGAAAAGGTATCTGGCGGGAATGGATAATAATTATTTAGTCCAAATTTTAGACTCTGCCGATTAACGCTCGAAAAAGCAAACGAATTCCAGATCTAAATTGATTCTGCTTTAGGAATTTTTGAATTCTCAAGGCCCGATTTTAATAGGTTAATTGCGTCAGATTTAAGATTTTTAATAATAGTTTTTTGAGAGACTTTAGTGATGCACCAATATGATTTTGTGTCAACTTAATTTAGATGTGTTGAGCCTGAAGAAATCTATTTGCTTTTGTTGAGAATTTACAGCTTTACTAAAACCTCTTGCCATTGATGAAACCCATAAACTACAACAAACTATATTGAGTTTTAGTCGGATTTAAATGTAGCATATTTTGGGTTCCAGTTGAGATGCGTTTACCCTGTCATTATAAGCGTCACCCGATCGCCCTTAAAAATTCATCCGGCGATAGACTTCAGACATCGGAAGTTCTATATTTAAACTGTGCAGGACGATCGCCCGATCGAGCCGATCGCAAACTTGCCATTGCCAGCGCTCGCTACTTGGGCGATCGCCATTATAATATTGCTCAATATAGGGTTCAGCTTGACTAACCAGCAAATATTCACAAAAACTAGCAAGAGAGCGATATTTTCTGAACTTTTCACCTCGATCGTAGCCTTCAGTAGAGGGCGAAAGAACCTCAACAATCAGTAAAGGATTGAGAATTTCATCCGTGCGATCGCCATTGAGTTCCGGTTCGCCATTGACGACGATCAAATCAGCATAGGTTCCGCACCGATGTTCGGGAATCCAAACCCGCAAATCGCTGTTATACAAGCGATTTGCGGTGTCTCTGAGCAAAAATCCCAAATAAATTAACAAGTTACAGGCGATCGCACTGTGGACTTCTGAACCTCCTGACATAGCGATAATCTCTCCGTTACAGTATTCGTGACGTTCTTCGGCTGTTTCCTCGATCGCCCGGTATTCATCTGGAGTAAAGCGAGTCTTTGTCGCATCGGGAAGATTTGGCGGGTTGGTTTGAGTAATAACCACGATCGCACCTCCTAAATAATTAGACTTTAAATAATTATGGCTGACAGCTAGATAATTGTCTCAACCCAGAGGCGTTTTCTGGATTCCCTTCCAATTCCCGAACAAACTCTCCATGCCTTTTTTTCCACTTCTGCTTCACAACTGCTAAATTCTCGCTTTCCTTTTATTTTTAACACTCAATTGCTTAGTAAGCGATGTATAATAATGCAAAGCAAAAAGCAGATTAATTCCAAAAAACACCAAAGTTAAAACAAATGTAAAAAAAGACGTAAACGACAGCCGGGAAGTCATCGTAAACATCGCCAAAATGATTGAGCAAAGCCCAAAACCGGAAGCAAAAGAACTTAAAAGCAGCAACCGCACCTTAGACATAGTTTAATTTAAAGATTATCAGTAAAATGCACTCTTGGCAGCTACAGAGGAGTGCCAAATGATACTTATTACTATATAGCGGAATTGCTCAGTTCCGCCAAGGGCAAAACGACTGCTTTCCTAAAAATGTTTGAATTATAGAGAAAAATACAGCCCGCGCTCTTGTAAACTCCTGTTGCTCGACTTAATATCAATCAAAGGAATTCCCCCGCCTCTGCGAGCATTCCACCTTTCGCCGTACAGTCACCGCAGCCGCAATCCCGCTGACAGCAAAGTATTCGCTTCCAAAACCGCGCTTTCCCTGGGATTCCAAACATTGCCAAAATCCACAAACGCCGTCACCTGCAAAACTCCTTGTTTGTTGCGGGTGCGCTGGCATCGGATACCGCAACTCGGCTGAATCAAAAATCCCGCTATCGGCAAGCATTGCATCCTGACGGTAGCCCCGCAATGTGTCTGATCCCCCTATACCGAATTGTTCGATCGCCAAAAGCTCTGCCCCAGCCAATTCCACATCCGATCGCACCCGCAGCAGCGTCTCAGGAGCCAACAACCGCACGTACTGCAATTAACCCCGCCAGGTCAAAAATTGACTGTCAGGGCTGCTGCTGCTCACCGTAGCGCCAAATGCTGCAACTCCCTGACAGAACTGCGATCGCGCCGCCAAGACATCTCTCTCCCCTCTGAGTAAAATCCTGAAACAGCCTCAGCACCGCAACCGGATTTCTACCCCAATTATCTGCTCCCGGCGACAGTAGAAAATCCTTTCCCAGCAAAGATTTACCGCTTTCTCGCCTGCGGATACCGATATCGATCGCGATTTCTCTTCTCGGATTTTGCACGATCGGCTCGCGGTCAGTCAACTGCCAACTACTTCCCATCGATCGACTTTTATCGTACCCGCAATGTTAGCAATTCTGCAGGCTGTGCCGGCGCGGGAACAGCAAGTAGCAAGTGGCAAAAGCTGTTCGCCTGAAGGCAAGGGCGCTGGCGACGCGGGTTATGGGAGACGAGGCGGATTTGGCAGCCGCGGGTTGGGAATCGGAAATTCGTGTCTGTTTTCTCCTCGATTCGGCAATTGAGGGAGAGTTTCTGTTGCCTGACTTTGGGTGGATTGATCGAACTCCGGGATGCTATTTTCTTGCTCTTTACTGTCTCTATCTAATTCTGAGCCCGAGTATAAATCACGAAGCCGATCGCGATCGTCTGCTGTTTCTTGATTTAATTTAAATTGAGATGGTAAATTATCATACAAAATTGGCGCTTGCACCCCTGATTCAGCACCAACCATCGACTCGCCAACACTTAGAGCTGATAGCAGTGTGGGGCAAATAGCTGCAATTGAAAAACCAAGTGCTAATGCCTTGAAAAACTTGATTTTACAAAAGCCTCTAGAAAATTGCACGGGCATGACAGATTAGCCATATTTGATAGTTATTTACACTTACGATCGGGCACGGCCGGCGCAATTGCAAGGAATAAAATTACTTTATCACTTTTTAAAGACTTAATTCGTTAAGTCAATCTAAAGACAGTTGACAAAAATAAAGTTTTGTGTATTCAAAAATTTCTGAAAAAAACTCCGACCTCCCAAGCTAGCCCTGTAGGTCGGCGGAGCATTCTATCAAACCTGCGATCTGACAAATAGGTAAATTTTGATAGAGATTACTACATTTTATTGAGCTGCGATCGCAATTCTTCCAACTCAGCGTCAATCACCGGGCTCGACTCCGAGCTACTAGCTGCTGCCGTTTTACCCGCTGCCGGCAATTGACCTTGAGACACAGAACCCCCGGTAAGTTGAGCTTTCATCTGAGCCAACTCGTCGTCAACATCACCGCCACTTTCGAGCAAGCGGAACTGTTCCTCTAAATTGCTGCCGCCGGCGGCCAATTCTGCCGAAGCCCCCGCGCGAGCTTCAATCTGCAAAACTTTTTCTTCCATGCGATCGAAAGCCGCCATTGAACTGCCAGTATTCAATGTGCCAATGGTATTGTTGAGCTGTTCCTGAGCTTTAGCAGCGGATATCCTCGCTTTGAGCATATCCTTCTTAGTCTTAGCTTCAGAAATTTTGCTCTCCAAACCGATCAAGTTGCGTTTGAGACTTTCCACCTGAGTTGATTGCTGATCCAGACTGGCTTTCAGCGTAGCCGCCGTTTCCGCGTGAGACTTTTTGCGAACTAGCGCTTCCCGCGCCAAAGTCTCGTCTCCTTTTTGCAGGGCTAGCTGAGCGCGCTGCTGCCACTGGTTAGACTGAGATTCAGCTTGATTGTACTGAGTCTGGGTGCGCTTTTGAGTAGCGATCGCGCTGGCAACGGCCTGACGCAACTGCACCAAGTCTTCCTGCATATCCGTAACAGACTGTTCTAAAATCTTTTCCGGGTCTTCAGCTTTGTTGACCAGATCGTTAAGATTGGCTTTGACGACTCGGCTAATGCGGTCAAATAATCCCATAATGCTATTTTTCCTGGGTGAGGTGTACGAAGTAGGCGGAAAGCAGGCTTGATAGCCCTAGCCCGCAGTTGTGAAATTGACTCTTGTCAGATTTTTAGTGCGATTTAGTTTTTGGCAATTTTTGCAGACAGATAAATCCAGTTTAAAGCGATCGAGTAATGTGATGCAGGCAAGCTTATTCATGCACATATCTAATAAACTACCCGACACTCATGCTTTGCATAGAGTGCGGGCTTTCAGTAGCCCTCAAGACAACTTCCTGCAAAGAGCAGGACATTATCTCGGAACCTCCGGGCAGGTTTACGATCTGCCCCAAAGTAGCAATATTTCTGGCTCCATTCACATCGGCATCGCCAATCCATCCGCATCGCTCATTCAGGCACTCAAACCGCTTACCTTGGCGATTGCCAATCACCTTGCAACAGTGACAAGTTTTCGAGGTATAGCGCGGAGCAACCAGTCTTACATCAACGCCAAATTTCACGCCTTTATAGGTCAGGAATTGGCGCAACTGGTAGAACGCCCAACTATTGCTGCGTCTCCGTTCTGTTTTAGACCGTGGCAGTTCATTGGTACGCTCTCTGATTCCGGTCAAGTCTTCCAGGGTAATAGCCTGATTTGATGTCTTGGCTTGCTGGATCAGTCGATAGCTGATGGTATGGTTCAGCCATGTCTGGAATCTCCGTTCTCGTCCACTCAACCGTTGCAAAATCTGTCTCGCCCTTCTACGAGTAGACCTTGTGCCTTTGGACGCTTTACGCTGTAACGAAGCCCGTACACGGTTATATCTGTCTCTGGCTTGTGTTACCTGTTTCCCACTGAATTTCTCTCCAGCAGATGTACAAGCAATGTCTGTGCGTCCCAAATCAACACCCAAGACATCATCAGTCTTTTGTTTCTCTGGTGGCTCAGACTCAAGCTGAATGTTCAGATAAAAGCTGCCATCGTGGCGCTTTACCAAAGTTGCCGTTTTGGGGTCTTGTCCTTGCAGCAAGTGTTTTTGGTAATTACCAATGTGCAGCTTAAACTTTTCTCTGCCCTTGAGCATGGTCAAGCTGACCAACCAATCCGATTCGCGGAAGGTGAAAGTTCTCGCGTCGTAAGTGGCAGAAGTGGGGGCAAACTTCTTAACGGGCTTAACCTTTTGCTTTGCCGTTTTGCGATTAGCGCAAACTCTACGAATTGCGTGAATCGTCATTTGAGCAGACAGCCCAGAATGCGATCGCGCTTCCTTGTAAATCAAGGACTGAACAGCAATCTGATTCGTCAGCTTTTCGAGTGTATGGGTGTTCACGTACTCACAGCATTTTGCAAAGGCAGTCAGTACCGCATTCAGCTTTTCAACCTGCTGCTGCGATACTTCCAATTTGCAAGAGACTGTAAGAACTTGGGACATTTTCAAAGGGTGAAGTTTTGCTGTTGTTATAGCGTATTGGCAGCTTTCGGGGTATCGAACCCCTCAATCTGCCGCGCATTCCTCCCGACACTCACCTTTCAGGTAGAGTGCGGGACTCCTGCTGTTCTAGTTGAGTTTAACTTCGATCCGGGAATTCCCCAACAGGCTTCGAGCCATCTCTAGCTAGGCTGTTGAGAAGTTTTTGCTCGTCCCGACTCTTGTTCTGTTGCCTGGGGTTCAGGATGCGGGCGGCTCGCTCGACGGCAATTTGGGTATATTGTTGCCCGGAAGCATTTGTGCTTTCATCGCCGCCAACTCGGTATCCACATCGTCGGCACCTTCGAGAGAGAGAAACTTCTTTTCTAAATCATTAGTTCCGAGTTCTGCGATTGCTTCGGAGCGAGCTTCTAGCTGCATGACTTTCTCTTCCATCCGTTCAAACGCGCTCAAAGCGCTGCCGGTACCGAGATTGCCCATCATTTCTTGAAGCCTTTCCGACGATGCGGCCGATCGAGCTCGGGCAATGTACATATCTTTTTTAGATTTTGCCTCGGAAATTTTACTTTCGAGCGCCCGCATATTTTCTTTAAGTTTAGTCACAACAGCGTTCTGTTGTCCGAGACTGGCTTTCATCGCCGTTGCCGTTTCTTGATAAGATTTCTTGCGCGTCAGAGCTTCCCGCGCCAAGTTTTCCTCGCCTTTTTGCAAAGCTAGCTGCGCCCGCTGATGCCATTCTGCTGCTGTAGACTCAGCTTGGGAGCACTGGCGTTCAGTGCGTTTTTGAGCTGCAATCGCTCCGGCCACAGCTTGTCTGAGCTGCACTAAATCTTCCTGCATATCCATTACAGCTTGTTCCAGAATTTTTTCTGGGTCTTCTGCAGCCCCGACCAAACTGTTAATATTGGCTCGAATCACTCGCCATAGGCGATCGAATAATCCCATTTTGCCCGTCTCCCGATTTTATTAAATTTTAGATTTAGGACTGGGAATTGACAATTACAAAACCAATTTTGTGTTAGACAAAACATTCATCATTGTCTAGCTTTGTCTAACAATTTAGTTAAAGTTTTTCACCCTTTACCTAATTTATGGTTGATAGTATTGTGGCTTCACCCCTTTTTCTTGGAGTTCTTTCACCAAACGTTCTGCTGAGGCAGGATCGTTCAAAGCCCCCATTTGGATCTTGACACCCTTTGAGAAGTTTCGCACGTAGGCATCGGGAACAGCGGTTCTGGCTTGCTGCAGCGATTTTTCGTCGGTGTAATCGGTGACAACGTAATAGAAACCGTCAGCCGCCCGTGCAGGCCTTCCCAGCGGGGATGCGGCGGCTGGGGATGCGGCGGCTGGGGATGCTGTCGCCGGGGATGTGGCGGCAGGCTGGGCTGGGGAGGGTGTTGGAGGCAGTGTCGGCAGTGTCGGCACTGGCTGGGCGGCGCTAGGGCTGGGAGTGGGAAGCAAAGCCGTACTCAGATTGTTGAGTCCTTGTTCCCTGCCTCTGGCCGGGTTGCCGTCTTCTGTAGGAATTGGCACAGCACCGCTGGGGCCCGGAGGCGCTGGCGGAGTTGGCGGGATTGATGCTTTTGGTGACGGGGAAGGAATCGGGCTGACTGTCGGCTGGACATTACTGAGAGTGCTCAAATCTAGCTCGACAAATTCCTTGGATACCAGATTGGGAGCTTTCGGCAGTTCTTTGGTGCTGGTATCTGAGTTAGAGGCGGGACTGTCGCTTGGAGAGGGTGAGGTGCGATCGAGAAAACGGTTCAGGCCTGCCATCCTAACTAGATTTGATGGGTACATGACTGCGTAGCCCAAAGCTGTGCATGACAGCAAAAACAGCAGCATCGAACTCAGTCCCAAGGGAGTTAACAAACTGGCGGCTAAACTGCGTTCTACCGTAGGCTCAGCTTTTGACTCGTCCAAACTTTCGATCAGTTTTTCGCTTGATTCGAGATACTTGTTGGGTGCCAAGGCACTGCTAGATAATTTTGTGCCCCCCTTGGTAGTTGCTAGCGGGGCATCGCCCTGAGTGCCGGCAAGGGATAGGGGCAGCGATAGCGGCTGCTGGGTTTCCTCCGCAGTCTCTGGCGCCAAATTTTGGGCTAGCTGTTGCTCGGTTGTGGCTGTTTGCTTGCCGGTACGAACTGAGGGCGACACCCACTGTTCGGCGCGCCGCCTGTGCCTTCTGTATGTTGTCAGTTCTGCTTCTAGATTTACATCTAGACTCCCCAGGACTGCTTGCAAAGCAGGGTTGATTGGGGTTGAAGAGGATTGATGATTTGGGGATTCCACCGAAGAACGCTTACTCATTAGCAAAACTCCTACCGCCTCTGAATTAATTTTAATATGTTGATTGTAGAGATAAACAAGAAGCGTAAATTACCCAGCACGCTCCCTGAGTACAGGTACAGTGTGGGCTTTCAATAGCCCTGAAATGATCTTGCAAATTGCAAAACAATCTCGAACCTTCGGGCTTATTTACGAAAGCCCCAATAGCAGCAATATTTTTGCTACCGTTTAAGTCTGCGTCACCTTTCCAGCCACAATGACCACAAGCAAACTTTTTACCGTTTCTATAAGATTCACCCTTTACAGGGTTAATATGATTGCATTTGTGGCACATTTGGCTAGTGTATCTAGGCTCCACCAACAAAATCTTTACGCTATGCTTTATAGCTTTGTATATCAGGAATTGGCGCAACTGAAAAAATGCCCAGCTATTGCTAAGTCTCCGCTCTTTTTTTGAGCGTGGCTGCTGATTTGTGCGTTCCCTAATTCCCGTCAAATCTTCCAAAGCGATAACTTGATTTTTGTTCTTAGCCTTGGTTACGATACGGTGACTGATAGTGTGATTTACCAAGGTCTGAAAGCGCTTTTCCTTGCCCGACAACCGTTTCAACAATTCTCGACATCTACGCCGAGTGCTGCGCGTGCCTTTCGTGGCTTTTCGCTGGATATTTGCTCTCAACTTGGCATAATGATTTCTAACTTTGGTAATTTGTTTACCGCTAAATGTATCTCCATCAGAAGTAACTGCAATATCAGTCCTACCCAAGTCACAACCCAAAACTTGATTGCTGGGTGGAGGCTCGGCTGGCTGAGATTCAAGCTGAATATTAAGATAGTAACTGCCATTTTTGCGTTTGCACAAAGTAGCAGTCTTGGGGTTTTGACCTTTCAATAATCCAAGTTGGTAGTTCCCGATAGCCAGTGCAAACCTTTCCCTACCACCAGTAGTGGTCAAACTTACTGTCCAATCTTTTTCCCTAAAAGAAAAGATACGGGTATCGTAAGTGACGCTAGTAGGAGCAAAGCGGATGACTGGCTTCCCATCTTTTTTAGCTGTTTTTCTGTTGCCAGAAACCCGTCTAATAGCATGGATTGCTAGCTGTGCCGAAAGTCCAAACATATCTCTGACATCGTGATATACCAAAGATTGCATCGCCAATTCATTTGTCAGGGTTGGTGGCACAGTTTGATTCACATATTCACAAGCATTCGCAAACGCCTGAAGGGTCGCATCAAGTTTGAGGGACTGCTCAGGCGTTACTTGAAGTTTGCAAGATACTGTCAGGACTTGTTTCATGACAAGAGTGTATCACGTATTGAATAAATTCTGTTGCGTTTATAGATAATTTGTTCAGCTCTTGAGCCTCACGCGCATTCCTCCCGTCACTCAACGGAGTACCGTTAGAGTGCGGGACTCCTGCTGTTTTAGTTGAAAACTTGCCTATTTTATGATTAGCTACTTTTGGCGTCAATGCAACAAGGGCCCGATTGTCGGCAGCTATTTTTAATTTTCCGGGGAAAACTTAATTGTTGGTGTTTCCCAGAGGCTGCTTACCGACACTCTCAGCCAATTTTTGTATTCTAAGCTACCGCTTATTTGTAACCTCTCATACTCGTTGGGCATTTGTACTTTTTCTTGATCCCTAACGTCTTTATAAACTTTTAACCTGTGTTTTTACCTATACAATGAGCAAGCACCGAACCTATTGTTTCTATATATAACGAGATTATAAATAAATTATAAAATTTAATTATGCTTCGGGGATCGCTACAACCCAGACAGCATAAAGGTTGGGATGCTCTAAAACCTGCTAGCTCTACAAAGGAGAATTAGAGATGAAAATGATTTCCCTAACAACTTTTATGCAAACCTCCTTAACTTCACCTTTAACTTCAGCTTGTGGTCACTGCCGTCACTATACCCCTGAGGGCAGACGCGGGGGTATTTGCGCTTTACTAGGCGGGCCGGTTCAAAGTCACTGGAAAGCTTGTGCTTTAGCGGTTTCGCCTTTTAGGTCATCTTGGGAAAATATAGAAGAAATTGGACTGTGGCAAGAATCGACTCTGACGCTGCAGGATGCCACCGTCACTCTTTCCGAGCGCAATGCCTGCCAGCTTACAGGCACAACGTTAACCGAAAAATCGGCAGCAGCAGTCTCGGTCTAGTTCGTCGGCTGCCCTGCTGCTCATACCATTTTCGATTTTAGATTTTCGATAGGGGAATCACTGATCATTATCATGGTTTGGATCTGGCAAAGCAGTTTCATTCTTTTTGGGAACTGGTATCAATACTGACACTTTTGGACGATCGGGTGCATTTGGCTTTACTAACTCATAAAAATCCGCAGCATCTACTTTAATATGAGCGCATAAAAAACTGATTTCTCCATCCAGCTATGGCAGCCAAGGATATTGACTAAAATCAGGTTGCCGTTTGTCCAAAAAGGCTTGTTTGCCTTCGGCGCCTTCCTGCGTCATATAGTACAGCAAAGTGGCATTTCCCGCCAGTTCTTGCAAACCGGCTTGACCGTCGCAGTCGGCATTAAAAGCGGATTTCAAGCAGCGAATCGCGATCGGACTTTTTTCTAGAATTTCCGCAGCCCACTGAATCCCTTCAAGTTCTAGTTGTTCGACGGGCACGACGCAGTTGACTAAACCCATTTCTAGGGCTTGCTGTGCGCTGTACTGCCGACACAAAAACCAAATTTCTCTGGCTTTTTTCTGGCCGACAACTCTGGCGAGATAGCTAGCTCCAAAACCACCGTCGAAACTGCCGACTTTGGGGCCGGTCTGTCCGAAAATAGCATTGTCAGCAGCGATCGTCAAGTCGCAAATTAAGTGCAGAACGTGACCCCCTCCAATTGCGTAGCCTGCAACTAAAGCAATTACAACTTTGGGCATCGATCGAATCAACTTCTGCAAGTCGAGCACGTTCAACCGGGGTATGCCACCTTCGTCTACATATCCCGCCGAACCCCGCACGCTTTGGTCGCCGCCGGCGCAAAAGGCGTATTTGCCGTCTGTATGAGGCCCCGCACCGGTGAACAGGACAACGCCGATTTTTGTGTCTTCGCGGGCATCAGTAAAGGCATCGCACAGTTCCAGCACGGTTTTGGGACGGAAAGCGTTCCGTTTGTGAGGTCGATTGATGGTAATTTTGGCGGTGCCACCACTTTTGTGATAGAGAATGTCTTCGTAGGTTTTGGCGGTTTGCCATTCAATTTGCATAATCAATCAATTTGAGATTTGAGATTGAGCTGAGTCAATCAAGGCAGCGACAAGTCGCTTTTAGATTTTAGAGGCATTCGGTTCAATGGAATACCAGGGTCGATCGACTCTTGCCAAAAAAATAAAGCGGGACTTAGGCAGAAACCAGGTTTTTCACCAACATACGCCGTGCAACGGTCTCGGTAGGGGTTAAATAACCCGGTTTTTGAGGGTAAGAGCGCCCAAGTCCCATCTCAAATGGAAACAGGGTCAAATCCTCGAAATCCTCTCACTACTTTGTACTGCCCAAAAATTTATATGCGCTGGATTATTGGCGGAGTAAAATACTCAGCAAGTGCTTTGCTGCTTTGCCAAATACCGGATCGCGGGACTCGAATTCGCTGGGATCGAGTAAAGCTTGAACTTCGCCAAAAGCTTCTGAGTCCAGGGTTCCTTCTTTAGTAAATAAAGTGTCTAGGACTGCAATGTGTCTGGAGTCGAGGCCGAGCCGATTTGCGATCGACTGTAGGTACATTTGCTCCCGCAGGTCGATGTGTCCGTCGGCCGCTGACATTTCGTAGCCGGAACCGATGAGCAACAGTTTTTCAGATTCTGAGAAGAAAGCTGTCAGGGTTAGCAATTCCGTGGGGTTGAAGTAAACCTGCTGTTTGGATACTCCTTTGACAAGGCGCTGAATTAGTTCTACCCGATCGCGGTCGCCGCTGGCAAAGGCTTTGAGAGTCTTTTGCAGCCGTTCTTCTTCTTCAACTGCGATCGTCCTGTCAATAATCATCACTCCGCGCAGGATGGAAATCAGAGCAGTCAAAAACACTACCAAAGGAGTGATATCTTGTTCGCGCAGCTTTTGCCGGCTAATGCGGCACAACAGCTCAACAATTTCAGTGGTAATCGTAGTGGTGTCCATAATTAAAGACTCTCGATTAAGCTGTAATGTAACTTTATTTATCGATCTTAAGTTTTTGTGTTACTTAGGTATGACGTGAATTATAAAGCTGAGCCGTTGTCTATTAGTGATACTACTTATTTTATTCATAAACGCTGGATGACTAGGGCTGTGGAATTGGCACAAGCAGCCGGTGATGCTGGTGAAGTACCCGTTGGTGCTGCCATTGTTGACGGTACTGGCAAATTGATTGCCCAAGCGCAAAATCGGCGAGAGCGAGATTGCGATCCGACTGCTCACGCTGAAATCTTGGCTTTGCGGGCTGCCGGCCAAGTTTTGCAAGACTGGCATCTTAACCAATGCACGCTCTACGTAACGCTGGAACCTTGCCCGATGTGCGCTGGTGCGATCGTCCAAGCTCGGATTCGTCTGCTGGTATACGGAGCAGATGACCCGAAAACTGGCACGATTCGGACTGCTGCTAATATTCCCGATAGCGCGCATTCGTGTCACCGTTTAGAGGTGCTTGGCGGTATTATGGAGTCTGTTTGCCGCGATCAGTTGCTTTCTTGGTTTGAAGCGCGCCGGAAAAATTAACAGGTAAAATTTTTTACTTTCTTCGGGGCGATGTTTAATCGAAATTGACCGAAAGCATCCAGGATACAAGCCCCCGGATTCATCCGTAGAGAAATAAAAAACCTGTATCCGAGAAACTTGCCCCCGAATTGCTCCGTGGGGTCAATGCTTCAATTCTAAAATCTAAAATCTAAAATCTAAAATCTAAAATGGATTGACCCTTTAGCTGAAATAATAGATCCGTAATTGCCCGCTCAAGCTTTCGAGGCGGCCGACTGCTCTGCATTAGTGCTGTGCGGTTGGCTGAGGTTTTACCTGTTAGAGATTATCTCTTGCGGGCGCGATCGCTCGATCGGCACAAGGCCAATAGCAAAAGTGTCCCGATCTAAAAACTAAAGATTTGGCCAACACCTTACTTTAGACTTTAGATCTCGATAAAGCAGCTTAATTGCTATGCCCCACACCGCCACGATCGCCGTTGAGTCCAGTAAATCATCTCTAGTGAAGCCAATGCCTGCCAAGGTAGCACCTAATACCTCTCGCGTTTCTCCTTGGTTAACCTCCTTGCTCTATCCGTTAGGTCACTATGTTGTCCTACCGTTTCATTTTGGCAAGATTGAGATAACCGGACAGGAACACTTGCCGAAAGACGGGCCTGTCATCTTAGCCCCTACGCACCGATCCCGGTGGGATGCCCTGATGATGCCTTATTCAACTGGACAGAAGGTGACTGGACGCGATTTGCGGTTTATGGTAACTGCTGATGAAGTGAAAGGACTGCAAGGTTGGTTCATCAGACATTTGGGGGGGTTTGCTGTGGATCTCAAGCATCCAGCAATTGGCAGTCTCCGTTATGGGGTGGAACTACTCCTCGACAAGGAAATGTTGGTGATTTTTCCCGAAGGCGGTATTTTTCAGGATGGGGAAGTTCATCCGATTAAGCCGGGATTGGCGCGTTTGGCAATTCAAGCAGAGTTGAGCAAACCGGGTTTGGGGGTGAAAATTGTACCGATGAGTATCCGCTATCGCCCGCGCATTCCTCAATGGGGTTCTCAGGTAAAAATTGCGATCGGTTCTCCGATTTCCGTGGCGGATTATGCCAATGGTGGCGGTGGTAAAAAAGAAGCACGATTGTTGACAGCCGAGATCGAAATGGCTCTTAAAAAGCTTGATGAAATTTGAGAAGAAGGAAGTTCGGCAACGGATTCTGTAACGGATGTAACGGATGTGACGAATGTCAGGAAGAAGGAAGTTCGGCAACGAGCAATGTACGGGATGTAACGGATGTCACGGATGTCAGTCCGATGGAAGTCGGAAGAAGGAATTATGATATAATTTTTTCCGGTGCTGTAGAGAGATGCAGCACGTATTTCGCTGCTTTGTTATGTCTGTATTAAAAGTCAGCATTAATGGGTTGTGCTTTGAACTTTAAGCCTGGTCAAATTGTCAGTTTAGAATGTGGAGATGCGTGCCTGCATTCCGAGGTAATCCAAGTGGTTGAGGCACGTCAAGTTTTTTGGGTGCGCCCTTTGATGTTAGTTGTATCGGCGTCGGGGAAGGATTTATCGGCAGAATACACTTTATCGGATTTGCGAGATGGTGCTGATTTGCTGTGGCCGGGGAGTTTGTTTCGGGCGGCTTTAGATACTGAGGTAATTTCGCTGTTGACTGAGTTGCACTCTCTGGATGGTGAGAAAAAGGATGGTGCGATCGCATCTCGGCAACTTAGAGATTTTGTCGATCGAGTTTGGGAAGCTTTTCCGAGTGCTTTTCATTAGGCAGATATCGGGTGTTTTGTCTATTAGTCCGCCAGGGGTTGAAAACCCCTGTCTAATAGCTAAAGCCCTCTTGGATAGAAGTAATACTTTCTTGATTCTTCAGTCCGCGTAGGCGGACTTAGTTTGTCTAGAAACGATTTAAATCGCCCAATTTTCTTTTCGCGTTTTGCGGACTATTATACTTTTTTCAACCAAATAATGTTTAAGCGCTCTCGGATTTCAACTTGCTCAAATAATGAAGCAAGTACCCACTCAATTAGTGGCTACCTAGTCCAATTTTACCACCATTTTGCCAACATTTTTGCCTTCAAAAAGACCGATGAACGCATCCACCGCTCGCTCGATTCCTACCACCACTGTTTCCTTGTTCTTCAGTTTGCCAGCTTGGAAATAGCCGCCAACTTCTTGTTCAAATTCACTCTGGCGATCGAGCCAATCCCTAACGATTAGCCCTTTCATCGTCAAGCGTTTGCCAATCATATTAAATAGATTGGAAGGGCCCGGCTGGGGCTTTTCATCGTTATAACCGGAGATGCTGCCACAAGCGATAATCCGGCCATGCACCCGTAATGCCGAGAGCGCCGCTTCCAGCGTTTCGCCTCCTACATTATCGAAATAGACATCAATTCCGTCCGGTGCTGCTTGGTTTAGTTGTTCGAGAATAGGGCCGGCCTTGTAATCGAAGGCGACATCAAATCCGCATTCTTCCCGCAGAAATTTGATTTTTTCCATTGAACCGGCTGAGCCGATGACATGGCATCCGCGCAATGAAGCCAGTTGTCCGGCGACATTTCCCACCGCACCTGCGGCTCCCGAAACAAAAATAACATCGCCGGCTTTGACCTCTACCAAATTCAATCCAACCCAAGCAGTCATACCCGTCATACCGAGGGCACCGAGGTAAACCGAGGGGGGTTGAATATCGCGGCTGACCTGATGTAAATCTTTTGGTGCAGCTATGAAGTATTCACGCCAGCCATAGTTAGAAGTGACAACATCACCCGACTTGAATTCCTGGGCGCGGGACTCGATGACCTCGCCGACTGCACCGCCTTCGAGCGTTTTGCCCAACTCGAAGGGCGGAACATAGGATTTCCCCTCGTTCATGCGACCGCGCATATACGGATCTACCGAAAGGTAGAGATTGCGAACGAGCACTTGTCCCTCTTGAAGTGGCTCTAGTTTGGTCTCGGCGATCGCAAAGTTATCTGCGGTAGGAATCCCCTTGGGGCGAGAGACTAGCTGAATCTCGCGGCTCACGATCTCTGTCATAATTTTCTCCTTATTGGGTAGATTTTCAGAACTCGATTGACTTAAGTTTTAGCGGTTGTTTTTAACATTTACTAAAGGCATGGATGCCAAACATCACTCGCGCCAAATCCTAACGATTGACCGTACTCATATCGGGGTAGCGATCGCCCATCGCAATTCCTAATGGCAGCGCTTTGGCGATTTGCTCTAGTTCTGCTTGAGTCAACGTCACAGCAGCAGCCGCAATGTTTTCTTCTAAATAGGTGCGGCGTTTAGTGCCTGGAATCGGCACGATGTCTTCGCCCTGCGCCAAAACCCACGCCAGCGCCAACTGTCCGGCTTTGATGCCCTTAGTCGCGGCCATTTGCTCGATTTGCTCGACTAATTCCAGATTTTGCTGGAGATTCTCGGCTTGAAAGCGAGGATATCTTTCAGCTCGATAGTCTCCCTCCGTTAGCGTGTCGAGGCTGCTTCGTGAAACTTATCTAAACTTGTCTAAACTCATTTTTAGACACAATTCGAGTTCACTTCCTACGCTGTTGGGTAGACGGCTAATCCCAAGATAAGTAGGCTATTCCCCTCAAGCCGAGGGTTCCCAATTTAAAATATTCAAACTTGCGTTAAAATCCCGATCCAAAGATATGCCACAAGTAGGACAGTCAAAAGTCCGAACGCTTAGTGGCATATCTTTTTTTGTGCCACAATTTGAGCAAGTTTTCGTACTAGGGAACCACTGGTCTACTAGCACTAAACTAGCTCCATACATTTGGCATTTGTAGTCGAGCTGACGTTTGAATTCGTAAAATCCAAGGTCAGATATTGCTCCAGCTAACTTATGATTCGCCATCATTCCTTGAACATTCAAGTTCTCAATCTTAATTAGCTTGAAAGTTTTAGCTAGGTAAGTTGTTAACTTGTGAAGGAAGTCTAAGCGAATACGAGCGACTCGTGCATGGAGCTGACTAATTTTGTTGTAGGTTTTGCGCTGATTTCGAGAGCCTTTTACCTGTTTAGATGCTTGGCGCTGTAAAGTAGCAAGCTTGGTTTTCGCTTGCTTTAGCGGCTTTGGTGCATCAAAACTCTGTTGGGTTGATAGCGTGGCCGCATACTTGATGCCGACATCAATTCCCACAGAACCTTCAGACTGCCCACCGGGCAGGCGCTCTGCATCAACACAAAAGGAAACAAACCAGCGATTCCCTTCTTTTGAAACCGTAAAAGTTTGAGAAATAAAACCACATTCTAACGGCTCAAAAAGTCGAAAACTTCCCAACGTAGGAATCTTGATAGTGCTACCAGCGACTAACAAAACTTTACCGTTAGATGAATCAACCGTAAAAGATTGACCGGATCGGCGGCTGGCGAACTTCGGATGACCTGCTTTCCCCGAACGATATCGACTAAAAGCATCTTTTAAGTCAATCAAAGCGTTTTGATAAACTCGGCTAGACAACTGGTTCATCCAAGCAAATTCAGACGTTTTCTTGACGTGATTGGTGAGAACTTTCTTGACTTCGTTGAGTACCTTCGAGTCGGTAAATTTCCCCTCACTGTACATTTGAGTCCGCAGGCTCAACCCAAAATTGAAAACTACGCGCCGGAATCCTGCGTGTTTTGCCATCAACGTCGCTTCCTTGTTATTTAATTTTAGCGCCCGCTTGACAGCAAACATGAAACTTCCTCTCGGTGATTAACTGTGAATAAGTTTAGCAAAGTATTTGGCACTTAAGTTTTGCTCTTGATTTTGCCTGTGAGAAACCCGCGCCCCAGAGGGCTATAAGGCACAAACCCAATCCCTAGCTCTCGGCAGGTGGGCAAAATCTCAGATTCTGGCTCCCGGCTCCACAGCGAATATTCTGTCTGGAGTGCGGAAATAGGATGCACTGCTTGGGCGCGGCGGATCGTGGCGCTGGCGGCTTCGGAAAGGCCGAGGTAGCGGACTTTTCCGGCTTGAACTAACTCTGCCATTGCACCTACGGTTTCTTCGATCGCAGTGTTGGGATCGACTCGGTGCTGGTAGTAAAGGTCGATCGCATCTACGCCCAGACGCTTGAGACTGGCATCACAGGCAGAGCGGACATATTC
Organism: Microcoleus sp. N9_B4; assembly: GCF_036701635.1. Lineage (NCBI taxonomy): Bacteria > Bacillati > Cyanobacteriota > Cyanophyceae > Oscillatoriales > Microcoleaceae > Microcoleus > Microcoleus sp. N9_B4. The sequence continues at coordinate 28,192 of NZ_JAUBRC010000052.1, forward strand.
GGGTTTGCCGTTCACGCCCTTAAAGCTGCCGTCGCTACCGCGCACATTGCCAAATTTCGTGGCGATGATGACTCGATCGCGATGCCCTTTAATCGCTTTGCCGACCAACTCCTCATTGTCACCGATGCCATACATATCAGCCGTATCGAGCAAAGTCACGCCTAACTCTAAGGCGCGATGAATGGTGGCGATCGATTCTGACTCATCGGTTGTCCCGTAGAACTCGGACATCCCCATACAGCCCAGTCCTAACTCTGAAACTACTAATCCTTGATTGCCGAGTTTTCGCTGTTTCATGATTTTTTTCTATTAGTCTCAAGTTCTTGACGTGTCGGACGGAGGATGATTTCATTCACATCAAAATCACTGGGCTGCTAAATGACATAGGCGATCGCACGGTCAATGGCATCTACATCAATGGCGATCGCATAAAGTTCATTCATGCTAGAACGTTTGAGGTATCTCGGTTCTTACCGACTGCTGACTCCATCAGTCGTGCGCCCGCTCATTTCACTCGCGTCGATGCGGTAGATTGCGATCGCTTCTGAACGTCCCTGAGCATCAATCCAGGTTCGATTGATAGCCGGTGACAGCGTTGGATTGCGTTCTTCGATCGAGTGCATTGCCCGATCGATGTCTTCCTGAACTGTGAGGCGGGAGGCTCGACCATTCACGATCGCGCTGCGCCAATGAAGCGCATCATTTATTTCTTCAACCTGTAGACAGATTTCGGGATTTGCGTCTATGTCATGAGTCTTCATGCCTTCGGTTGTAAACAGGTAAATGTCCGAATCTTCGAGATAATAATTCATGGGCATCACGTAGGGTTTGCCTTCGTGTATGCAGCCCAGATGACCGTATCCTACTTGGTGTAGCAGCTCCTGTATTTCTTGTGAACTCATTTCATCAATATCCAACATTACTATTCTCTTAAAAATTCTGTTGATTGGTAGTATTGAACAGAAATAATCCCGGCTTTACATCTGTCGTTAGATGGAGTCGATATGTGAAAGTCAATGATCCGAGTCAATAGCCTGTTGAGAAAACGAGTGCCTCACAAATCTTCTGCCCGCTTAATTGATGCTTTTTTACCCGCAGCTACGCTAGCAACAACCAAACAGGCCGTGACTAGGGCGATCGACTCGGTGAGTTTCACCAAGCAAAATTGCCGAAGCCAGAATCGTCAAAAATGGTTGCAACCACTGAATTTGACCTACCCGTGCAACTCCACCCATTGCCATACCATGATACCAGGCAAAAAATGCGATAAATTGACTAAAAATACTCACATAAGCAAAACCAAACCAGGCGCTCGGTGCAGCTATCAACCATTGTTTTTAAACAACAAAAATTGTGGGTAAAACCTAGAAAGAATCGAGAATCACCAATGCCCCACCAATAACTTGCCACCCACCTAAAACCTTAGCTAATCGCCCACTTTCAGCATAGCCAAAATCAGCAGCAATTATCGAACCCAATAGCGCTAAATCTGCGACCTGAAGCTGTCGGGCACCGCTAATAATTCCAAAAAAGACAACCGTTGTACTACCGACAATGCTAGCAATCCAAAAAGTGAAGTCACGGCGATCGCCACCAACACCCCCATTTGCGAGAAACTAAACCCAAACCCAAAACCTGAACACGCCCCCCATGCCCAAAATCCCTGAGTGCGTAGGCGTAAGCCGGGGCGGAGCCATCGCTGTCTCCTCTTTGCCCGCAACCCATACCTCATCTGTGCCGTACATCCCACAGGCCCTAACACTAATACTAAAATACAGCGTGTGAAAGCTCTTCGGGGTTGAGATTATTGTGAATAACTTTCCCGTCGCGGAACCAGACAACGCGACGAGTTTGACGCGCCACTTCGGGTTCGTGCGTTACCATAACAACAGTCATGCCGCTTTCGTTGAATTCGGTAAAAATATCCATTACTTCTTGAGTAGTTTTTGTATCCAATGCACCAGTCGGTTCATCAGCCAGCAACAACACGGGACGGTTGACAATTGCCCGGGCGATGGCAACTCGCTGCTGCTGTCCTCCTGATAGTTGATTCGGTCTGTTGTGCAGCCGACTTTCCAGGCCTACTTTTGTTAAAGCATCTACTGCCCGTTCGCGCCTTTCCGCTGCGGGAATGCCGGCATAAACCATCGGTAACATGACATTTTCTAATGCTGTCAATTGAGCCAACAGGTGAAATTGTTGGAAGACAAAACCTAATTTTAAATTGCGAATTCCGGCTAATTCTGCTTCGGGCATTTGGGCGACATCTACGCCGTCTAAGTAGTAACTGCCGCTCGTAGGTCGATCGAGACAGCCGATAATATTCATAGCTGTAGATTTGCCCGAACCCGATGCGCCCATAATCGAGCAATATTCTCCTTGTCTTACCGTCAAGCTGACACCGTTTAAGGCGCGAACTTCGAGGTCGCCAATCCCGTAAACTTTTGTTACATCTTCCAGACCGACAATGACGGGTTTTGAGAGGACTTGCGGGTCGAGGTCTTGGCAAGTATCGGTTTGTAGTTCAGGCATTTTTTTCTGTGCGATCGACACAACTAACTACTAAGCTAACACTTGCCATCAGGTTTCGTGGCAGGAGTGACGGCTGTTTCGATGCTAATGAACAGAACCTCTATGATTAGACCTCTCCAATAATTATTGTGGAACAGGCCCGAAAGCCTCTTCAAGACAGGCTTTTCTGGAGATACCTTCAAGTCAGTCGGCGCTGCGGATCATCCGCCAGACGCCGACTCTGGGAATCAATCCACAAAGGACTTACATACAAAATCTAATTTTTTGCGATCCTTCAATCATGCTGAGGGCAAATTGAGCAGAAGTGAACTCTTCTTCCTTTTTATTATTTAACTTGGCTAGATTACCTGCTAACGCCTTAATATCAATCACTCCCCCAAATTGGCTTTTGCAAGAAACATCGATCGATTCATTTCCCTGTTCGCCATTAAGTTTTCGCAATCCTTTGGTAATCTTAACTGTTTCAGGTGCTTTTACTTTGTCAATGGGATCTACGCCACAATTTACTGATTGTGACTTGAGAGAAAGGTCAACTGTCTTCACCTCTCCCTTAAACAAGCAGAGTAATATATTATCTGACAGCCTCTCCCTTCGGAGAATGGTCAGTTTATGCTGAGGGTTAGCAACACTTTTATCTTTGATGCTGCTGCTATAACCTTCTATTTCTAAACCTGGCCAGCCTGATACTACCTCTGAATGTAACAACAAGCCAGTAATTAACTCATCTGCTTTGATTTCTGAAGTGCCCGACCGAGTTGTAGTATCTGTTTTTAAGTCAGAGGAAGTCACTCGCCCCATGCTAAAAGCTCCATCTTGCAAGCAGTCAACCCAATAAGAATCTACCCAAAAGAAACGCAAAGATTCTGGTGGGAGTAAGCGTTCGTCGGGGACGAGATAGTTAAAAGGAATGCCTTTGAGAAGTTCTAAATCTGCAAACCAATTAGCGATCGCCTCCGGTAGGTTAACATTACTATCATTGGCTTCCCCTTGGAAAGGCAGGTGCAGTACCTGTAACTGCAACTGGTTGAGATTTTGAGCATTAGCTCGCTTCCAGTTAAACAACTCAACAGCAAGGCGTTGGTTTTGGAGAGTTAGCATCCGCCCTAATTCCCAAGCAGCAGCGTAGGAAACATCAAACAGACCGCTAGTAGAATCGTAACGCACTAGCGCATCAGCCATTGGAACTGGCTCAGACAGCTTATCTGGGCTTTGACCTGAACTAAGGGGGCTGTGATACCAAGAAATAGTTTTATCGCCCTGTCGGAGAGCGTGGGGCAGAGGTACATAGCCTTGCTTGAGGTAGTTGTTAGCCTCATTATTTTCTGGTTTTTCGGGAAGTTCGGGAAGTCTGAGGGTATCCGGGTTGCGATCGAGTTTTTTGAGCAATGCCGTAAAATTGTGCTGATTGTTGACGCAGGTAAAGCTCCAACTGGTTAAACTGACTAAGCGGATTAAGTCATTATCTCCCGCTCCTTGGTAGTCAAACTCTCCTTCTTGTCCTTTTGCTCCTTTATAGCGGTTTTCCAGAGCCACTAAATGAACTGTACTGGCTTCACCTGGTTGAGGCAATCTGTTGCCTAACACAGTTGCTAAAGCTTCGCTCAGAGGCTTGTCGTTAGCATCAGTAAGTTCGTTAATGTGAGCGAGGAGAGCTACCTCTTTTTGGGTAGGGAGAATCTGGGCTAAAAGTTTTTTGGGTACATCAATAACCGTGAGTTCATCCTCATCAGTTTGTCCAGCTTCTTTAGTGAAACCGGGGAATTTAGCGGCACTGCCTGTGAGGTCTTTTAATTTGATAGTTTGCGGGGTAGGTTTTTCTGATTCTCGAAACAGTAGGAGAGCTACCCAAGGAAGATCGGAATCATTTGTATTAACCGATCGCTCCCAAGGTAATGTGCTACGCTTGAGAGTAATGTGTGGCAGCGCATTGGAATATTCGCCCAAATTTCCCGATGGGGGAAAGACTGCGTAAATATCATTCTTAGTTAGCGGGGCAAAACGATGTCCGCTAACAACAAAATCAAGAACTTGGGAAAATTTTTCCTCGGCTATTTTTCCAGATGTTTTGGTTTTAATTGTTTGCTCAACGGTAATTTTATACTCGCCACTGTCTAGGGGCGGTTGATTATACTCGATGAATTTAACTTTAAGATTGGACGCAGACATTGGATTAATCCTCTTGCTAAAAAAAGCGATGGAGTGTTAGGAATTGGTAGTTTTGAGTGAGAATTTGTTTCACTTAACTTGCGGAGCAATTACAAAAGCGTCAGCTACGGAGTTAGTCAGTTGAACGTCTTGGTTGGGGGTGAAGCCGAGAGATTGTAAAAGTTGGTTGCGTCGATTGTTACTGGTACTGGCGATGCTGTTCTTGATAGTATTTCTGCGGCTCGCATCGGTGGCTGATTTTGCACTAAAAGCGGGAATATCTTTCCAAGCGTAGGGATTCTCTGTTGGTTCTATGTCGTATTGCAACTTAGTAACTTCGATGCTTTGAGTGTTGCCAGGTGCAGGCGGTTTGCCGGGAATGATACGGAAGCCAGAAAGGGTATTATCTAAAAACTGTTGCTCGTTGGTTTCTGGTGGCAGAAGACGTTCCCCAGAAGTAGTATTTTTAACTTTGGCATCACCCCAAAGTCCGGTAGGGATTTGTTGAGTGGCTACTTCAAAACTAAACTCACCTTGATTTACCTTTGTGCCATTACGGGTAATCTGAATGTTGTGAGTCGTCTCTAAGTCGCCATCGCTAACACCCATTGAGCGAGCGCCGAAATGGGTATTTGCTTGTCCGTTTGTTAGGGGTTCAGCATAGTAAGATGCTTGCTTGGTGGGAATGACAGAATTGGTAACTAGCTCGAATTCCTTGGCGTTGACGATAAATAAGGGATTTCCATTTGCTTGTTCGAGTTGTCTCACCACTCCTTGGGTAACAGCAATGGTACAAACTGCTGTATCGCTGGGTAAGAAAGATGCTTTGAAGGTTGCCCAGTCGATAGGGGAAGGATAGCGGGAAGATAAATCGCCGAATTCGATCGTAACTTTGATGAACAAAATCCAAAATGTGGCTGTACCGCCAAATTCAGGGCCCCAAAGGTGAAGTTTGACCCCCAAACAAACAGGGCCGAGCCATCCCAAGCCGGCGCTGATCCGCACCTGAATCAGGATATCGTAGTAGTATGGCTTCCAGGATATGAGGAAGTGTGCTTCCGCGATAAAGTTTGCCCAAAGGGAACCGAGTTGGAAACTGGCTTCTAGCAGTCCGCCAGCCATGATGGCATGGGCGCAGAGGGCGAAGTACATTTCGCCTTTGAGGGAGAGACAATCGCCAATCTGCCAGTTAAATCCGAGGCGAGGAACGGTGGGATAGTGGGCGGGTTTTTTGAAGGCGGGATGGTAGCCGCCCAAAGTAATCACAAAATCGCCGGCGTGAGGGCCATCAAACCAGAAGTAAACCGCAAAGCCGCCAGTTAAGCGGCAATCTTTGGATAAGATGTAGGAATCCGCAGCGAGTTGAGCTTCAATGGAAATCACTCCCTCATCGAGGGAAAATCTGGCTCTGAGGAGCATCGTCACTTGGGCGATACTGGCGAAATTTTTGGAGTCTTCTGCTGGAGTGGGAATTTTCATGCTGGCAATTCCCAGCAGGTTCATCTCGAAACCTTCTCCGAAGGCGATCGTCAGCAAGGCAAAACAGTCTACCATCTTGAAGCAGGTAAACTTGAGACCGATCGCTACAAAGCCCGACCCCGGAGATAGGGTAATGTATTCATCCAGTTGGCTGAGTTGGTCGGTAATCAGTTCGCTGCTGTCAGAAAGCTCGCTATTGCCGACATCCCCCATTGCTTGGGCAACGAGGGGGAATTCGGTTAGTTTCTCGATCGAGGGAACTTTTAGATAGCGGTTGTAGCCGAAACCGAGGGCGAATCCGGTGACGAAGAAGAAGGGCGGCCCACCGATAGGAAAATCGAGGACGGCGTACAAGAAGAGGGCTGGTTCGCCGTTGTAGTAAGTGTAGGAACCAATGGCACTCACACCGAAAGCTTTACCTGCCTTGCCTCCCTTGCTCGATAGCTTAAATTTGATGATGGCAGTCCCGATATATTCCTCATAGGTGATGCCCTCTTTTTCTTTTTGGGTACGTAGCAGCGCGCCAGCGACTTCTAGGTTTTTGCTCTTGTACTCTATCCCGACTCCGGGTAGGCTGAAGCTCGGTGTGAGTGTGCCATCCAGCGGAATTGTGAGGGTGAGATCGTCGCAGGCGAGGGTAAAATCAGATACCTTGAGCGCGGCATCAAACAAAATTCCCAGTTCTGCTTTGTTGTCTGTTTCTCCGTACTGGAAGCCAATCTGTTTGAGGAAAAACGGGCCGAAGGATTTTTCAATATTGAACCAAATGCCCAGGTTGGTAGGAGTGACTTCGCTGTCGCTGGCAGGATCTTCTGGGGTGATTTCCCCTTCTTCTGAACTTACGGGCAACATATTGGGGGCATCGGGTAATCCCAAGGTGCCGGACAAGCTAAAGCCTTTGCGGACTGAGATGTCAGCATCCTTGCCTTGCCCCTCTCCGGGATCGGGCAGTTTGTCGATCGCGTCGGGGAGGTTTTCGTTGAATTTGCGAATTTCTTTAAGGCTAAAAGGTTTGGAAGCGGCGACAAGTCGCAGGGATGGCTCGATCGTGATTTGGGCGATCGCATCGGGCAAGCTGTCGCCCACTAAGGGGAGGCGGCCAAAGGAGAGGTCATCTCCCAACGGTATATCTAGCGCCAACAGCCATGCTGTTCTGGTTTTATTTTTGCTATAAATCACCATCAAATTACTGAAGCTGATGGGCTGGGTTCGCAGTCCCTCTGGCAGCAAATTGGCAAAATTTGTAGAGAGTGTTTCGATTAGGCTTCCTACCTCTAGATTGAATTCATTTTCTGCTGTATAAGCGATAACATCCTTGCTGGTGTTATCGGATTTGGTTTGGTAATTGAAAGTGATTTCGGTATCGCCAACTTCAATTTTTATCTCACCTTGCGATTCTTGAGTTTGGTCGGCTGCGGTCTCTAGCTGTTCTTCTAATGCTGGTTTGGTGGGGGGCATAGTTTTGGGTTGGGCGATCGGTTCTTGTTTGGGTGGGGTTTATGTGATTCTGAGTTCCGCTTCTCTTTACTCAGAATCTGAGGTTTCAGCCGTGACTGTGAGATGCTTCACTACGTTAGTGCTACGTTTAGCATGACTTTAATTACTGTTCAAGAGCTTGCTGAAGTTCTCAGTTAATTCAATAGCTATAAAGTGAAAAGAGGCATCTTCATCACCCCCATTACGATCTCTCGTTTGTACCTCGAAATGGTCACTATGAATTGCAGTGACACTGACGAAGTTATCTGCGTAGGAATATTCTGTCGAGACGGTAATTACCATTTTTTCGGGAGTGACCTCTTTCTCAAAATAAATTCGGAAGAACCCAGTTTTGGCTGTGCGAAGACACATCCTAATCCCCTTTCCGTAATATCTCCATTGGGTTTCAGAAACACCTGGCTGGACAATTACTTTTCCACAAATTATTCGATTCCAAGCCGTACTGCCATCACCTAATTTTACAGAACCATTTACATCGAGCTTAGCTGAGGGATTTTTTGTCCCGATGCCGACGCTACTCTCCAAACTAATCCGAGTGTCTGCATGGATGAGTAATTTTTTATCTTCATCTTCTTTGATGTAAACCTCCTCGCGATCGCCAAAATTTAATGTTGCTCCCACTCCGTAGTTTCCTTCCCCCGATAAACGTAATGTTGAATTTTTACCTCCTATATGCAATCGGTGTGTCAGATCTGTTGTGCCGATGGCGACGTTGCCATTTTCATCAATTCGCACCCGTTCTGCATTGTTTGTATAGATAGCCAATTTGCCATCCCCTTGCTGCTTTAGCCCAGTGTCATCATCGCCAATTGTCAGATGAATATGCGAAGAAACGGTTGTACCAATAGCAAGTCTGCCACTGACGATCGCATCCCCACCACTCACATGCAGCTTCGCGGAGGGAGCAGTCGTCCCGATCCCGACGTTGCCACTGGAGGGATTGATTATTAGGGAGCCTCCACCTGTGTTCTGAATAATGGTCGAATTATTTCCCCCGCCCCTGTGAGGAGACACGGTAAAGTTGGAGCCATTGTGTTCCAACTTCAGGCTGCTATCTGTAGTGGTGGTGTCTGCGAGTTTAACCTCCAGCTTGGCTGAGGGAGAAGTTGTGCCGATCCCGACTTTGCCACCGATCGTGGCATCCCCAGTGCTAGTAAGTTTGCCACCGATAATGGCATCCCCACCTTGCACGTGGAGTTTAGCCGAGGGAGAAGTTGTGCCGATACCAACCTGCGTCCCGCGATACAAAAGCGGCGTTTTTTCAATAGGCACAACCAACTGCCCATCTGGATAGTTCCCGATATTTTGGTAGGTGATGTACAGATATGCCACACCAGAAGGATTGCTTGTAAAGATATTTGTAATGTCTAGCGCGATCGCCTCTCCTGAAACTAATTTGTCTTTTGTTGAACTGTTGTTTAGCTTAACCGTCCACTCCGCAGAATTTTGCGTCTTGTCCACCTTCCAGTTGTCTGTATTTGTTCCGATCTGGATATTGTTTGCGCTAGTTAATGTTGTCAGCACTTCTGCACTCTCGCCCGTTTCCAAGCTAACAATAAACTTTGAATTCGTTTTGTCTAGTAACAGGTTAGGTCGAGTATTATTGGACGGAGGGCGATTGACTATCTGTAACTTCAGGCTATTTGTGGTTTCATCATTGAGAATGGTATTGGGCCCTATGAAACGGACTTGTAGCGGAATGTTTTTATAGTCGGGATGATTCGTGACAGAAATGGTGTTTTTAATGCTGAGAGTTTCTGTAAACACCTCCCCATCATTTAAGAGTAGAGGAGAGCCATACAGCATTTCTACATTGCTACTTTTGACGGCGCGATTATTAGCTGTGAAATTTTTCAGAGTTAGCAAAACTCTATCCGAACCATTATCCGAGTTTTGAGGGCGCAAAACAAAGCCAGATTTGTGGAAAAAATAGAGAGTGAAAAAGTGGTCATCTTCATCGTAATTTACTTGCCATTCCTTGGGTTCTACTGAAAATTCGCTCGGTTTGATAACAATGTCTTTTTCCCAGCGGAGAGAGAAGTGGCATCTTTCGGCACTAGCAGCGCTAGTTCCTCCGGCTTGAACAGTCGATAATCGACCAGCAGATGTCTGAAACGTGATGCTCTTATCAGACTCATTAAACACTTCCAAATATAGGTCTAATTTAGGATTGCCATCTTCCAAATAGAAGGTATTAAGGATTTCGGTCTTGCCCTCCTTATTGGCGTAATAAAACTGGAAATTTAAGGGCTGGCTTGAGAGATGTTCGTCGGGATCGATCGCCTTTCCTTGCTCTGATTTTACAACTCTTTCAATCATGGTGTTTTCTCCTGGGTAAAATCAACTAATCGCTGATAATTTGGGTTTCTTGGGGAATTGAATTTGAATTTACAGGCTGCTGCAATTGGGCTTCGGCCTGCGTTTGTATTTTGCCAATCAGTTGAAATACTTGACGGTAAGGAACGTTGCCCAAAGCATCTAAAATTTGATTGACCTCTCCTAAAGTTAAGGTAATTTTAATTTCCTGAGTTTCGTTCATGGTGTTGTCGTATTTCGAGTTAATTTCAACCAGCCTTCATAGATTTTTTGCTGGCTGGATAATGTGGCTTGGGAATTAAACTGCTTGAGTTCGCTGGTTGACCAATTATTTCCTTCTTTCCCTAACCAAGACCAAACATAACCAGCCACTTCTGGAAGCGAGAGGTTAATCTGGCTGAGGTCACTGAGGAGAGGGGCTGACAGGAACATGACTTCCATTGCTTGTAAAGCAGGGACGTACTGTTCCGGCGGAATGGAAATTCTCTTGGCCGGGAGTACGCCGCAACTGGCGCTGACTTGACCTCGCGGATCTACTAACATCACTAGGGTTTGGGCTGTGTTTGCCTCTAAGGTTTGCTCCTGGTTCACCGGCGTATCGGGGGTGGGATCGGCGGCATTATCAAATAGGGTTTTAATCTGCCGATGCGGAACATAGCAACTTTGAGGGGCATAAAAATCGCCGTCTTTATAAGTACCCTCGGCTGTTTCAAGCCAGTATCCCACTAAAGAATCATTAAACTGTTGGTACTCGCCAATGCGGATGGGAAACTTCACCTGGGGGAAAGCATCTGTGGTGCGATCGTCGTTGACAAAAATATCGGCAGAAAACGCAGTTTGATTCTGGCTAATGGCAGGCAGTCCTTGCAGTTCTAAATTGACTTGCGATCGCACTAAAGCGAGAGGTCGCGCTACCAGCAAAGATATCGCCTGATTTTGAGCAAAGCCTTCGGGATCGATCGTTTCTAAAGCTTTATTGACAGTGGTGAGGAAATCGGTAAAAAAGCCTTCTCCCTGTTGGTCTAGATATTGCACCATTTGGCGCAGGTATTTGTTAGCAATGGAGTCGATCGCAATGACTTGATTGCTGCCGGGAATTGGCCGCCAAGTTGACGTGCGATCGAGAATGCCCAAGGGACTGCCCTGATTGTCATAAATCGTCAAGCTGTTATCTAAATTGTTGGGCAAAATCCACCCACAAATCGGCGTTGTGGTGGGGTGATCGTTCATTTCCTGCTGTCCTTGACTGGCAGATAGCCAGCGAAAATTCAACCGGGCGGGTTGTGTCAATCGGGGCGACAAGTAAATCGGCTGCGGGCAGTTTGGCGGCGGTGTCAGGGGTTGGCTGGTAACAACCTCAGTATTTTGGGGATTTTTGATATCAACCACGACTTTGACGCGCCCAAAAGTATCGACGATCCGCAACCCGCTAATTTTCATTGCTCCCGCGCGAATCGGATTGAATTCGTTATACAAGTAGGGCGATCGCAGGATGCTACCAGGTACGACATCGGCACTGTTAGTAACAGCCGTTCGGACATCGTTCAGAAACTTATACTCTGGTTTTGGTGGTACTGATACTTGAATCCGCCGATCTTCAACTCCCAACTGCATAGTGCGATTGTAAGTTAGCAGCCCGTCGTTAAAGCCACCGATGCTCTGAGCGAGGCAGTTGAGAGATTGGAGTTGCTCGTAAGCCCGCAGCGCCGTGTAGATGGGATCGTTGACTGACGGGTTCTGCGGTTCGTACCAGCCCTTCACTTTGTTGAAATTTTGGCTGAGGAAGTCTTCTGTTTGCTCTTCTGAAGGCGTTTTCTGCGCTTCGTAATAAGCTGGCAGCAGGTGCTTGTTCAAGTAATCAATGAGATTCTCTTTCAGCACGGTGCCGGCAGAGGGGGTGAGGAAACTGGCACCGCTGTAAAGATTCACTGTGCCGCCGAAATAATTTGTCCCAGATGTACTTCTAGGCGAGAGTTCAACCGCATTCACTTGCAGTTCGTAATTATCTTTGAGAGTATTAGCATCGTAGTTGTTAGTGCGACTGTTTTGGCTGTTGTGCCGTAGCGGAAAAAATTGCACTGCCCATTGCAGCAGGAACGGATTCCAAGGCTGATTTGTCCAGTCGTGAAAGCCAATTTTTCCCCCAGGCAGTTTGGCAAGATCCTCTACTTTTGTCTTGATATTTTCTAGGATGTTTTTGGGGAATAGCTGCCAGTTAATCGTCTCAGTTAACAACTGACATTCCAGCAACCCATCTTCACGCAAGCTACCGTCTTCACCGTGCCGGTGGGTGGCTGTCACCGCATCGCCCGTCATTAAAATCACTGGATCGCTAGGCTGCCAGAAGCGGGGGCCCGGAACTATTTTAAGGTTGTAAGATGGTCTGAGCAAACCGATTTTTTCGCCGTAACTCTGCTGAATTTCTTCCGGTGAGAGGGGCTGCTGGTGAAAGTAAACGCTCGCAATATTCCCCGGTAAATTTTCCGTGCGGTTGAAGTTGGACATCAAATGGATCGAACCATTGAAGGAACTCCTAGCCTCCAAATAAAGGAAAACCCACTGATTTTTAGGCAGGTTCGCCCAATGGCGATCGACTTTTTGCCCGTTCACAAACATCTTTTCCCAATTGTCACCAATGCCATTGGCAGCAAACCCACTATTTGCTAAGTGATTCCTAGCATCTATGAGATAACCTCGACTCCCGTCTGTAATTTTTATCCACATTGAAATTGCCCGGACATTGTTCAACCCAGACACTTTGAAATAATTCTGAGTACCTTTGAATTCCAAACAATTACCTGCCACCGAATCCGCAGCTAAGGTACAATCGCCTTCTACGGTCAGTTGGCTACCATTAGGAGCAATTAAGCGCGATTCTTTATTGAACCGCTCGATACTAGCGATTAGGTTATTAATTGACTGGGCAAGTTGTGCAGCGATGGAGTTGCTTTGAGAATTGGGAGCTGAGGCTCTGACAATTTCACTCTGTTCGTTTTCTTTTTCTAACCTCAAGATTCCAGTGGCTACGATCTCATTGTTTAACGCAGGTAGTCCATATTGGTTCTTCGACTTTTTACCTGGTGCTGGTTTTGCTGGCAATTCAATGAAAGCTTTGATTAAATCGCTGTCGCTTCTATTTTTAAGCGAGTTTGGTTTGTTCTTGAGTATTTTTTTGTCACCCACGTTATGGGTATAGGTGGCGAGCATATACTTGTACCAGTCAGCATAGACTTGTTCTCGAATCGAGCCAATCTTCGCTAATTTTTGGTCGTATTGGTGCTGCAAACCGTTGACTGTATTGACCTGATCTCCGATGCTGATTGGTAGCGTCACCTGCACTTGAGCCTCACCTTGGGCGGCACTGGCAGGAACGGACGAGTTACCTTCGGGCAGCACCCGCCACAGCATTTCCTTTGTCTGTCCGACAAAGCCGCTTTCGTGCAGCACTTCTCGAAACTTTTGCCTGAAATCTAGCTTGTGTTGTTGGAGGCGATCGCTCATTTGCAGGGCTTCTAACTGCCCTTCAATTTTTTTGCGGTTTTCAGGTTCAGTATCGAGCTGACGGGCTAAATAAGCAGCTATGGCTTCCTCTTGCGTGTTGCCAACTGCGATCGTCGGATTGGGAAGAGTTGCTGCTGGATCGCTCAGAGAACCACCTGGTTTAAATGTCAATTGCGAGTAACACAGAATGCGATCGGGGAAGTTTTGGCTACCTAACGCCACTGTCCAAGCCATTTTTTCTTGTAGGGCTTCCAACAGGGTTTGAGCGTTGTCAGAATGCTCTCTCACAAATTTTGCAAGGCAATCTTTTTCGCTGTTGCTGTACCAGCCAATGAGATCGTATTTCAAACCTGCCGGCGGGGTGGCACCTTTAAACTCATCATCGTGAAAACCGAAAACGCTGCGGCAGTTCGGATAAAAACCAGCAAAGGCGGCTTGTTCATTATCTAAATTATCGGTTTTGGCAAAGGGGCCAATGGCTGTCAATGCCTCAACATATTGGGCATTTGCAGAGCCTGAAGGCCATTGAGCTAACTCCCACTTGCGTCCTAAAAAGCGAAAAGGCTGGTACTCGCCACTACCAGGATGATGGAGAATATTAATCGTGTCCGGTGGTGTCTCGCCTTCAGAATAAAGATAATCGCTTTCGACAACCCATTGTTTTTCTGGTTTGTTGCCCCCACGCCGGATAATCAACCACCGATTAGGAACGAGGGGAAATGTAATGCCATCGGCTTTTGCGATCCCGTTAGTCAGAGCATCAGGCATTGCCCAATGGAGGTGAATACCAGCTTTTAGCGTCAAGTTGAGATTTTCAAAGGGCGGTGACAGTACAGTTTCGCTGAGATACGCATATTCACGATTTGTGACGTTGCCTACTCGATCGCGGTAAGGAAGCTTACTGTAGTCGGTCATTTCCTCCATTACCGAGGTATCGGTGGGGAGGTAGAGTGCGTCAATGTGAATGGGAACGAGGAGAGTATTGGTCACAGTAGCACCCTATAGTATGTGGACAAGTGACGCACTCCCAACCCCGGATTCTTTTTCCCAAAAACCGATCGTCTATAACTTTTTTATTACTATATACAGACTTTACTTGGGATTGATGCATCGCTGTCATGGTTTCTGAGATCATCTCACGATATCTGCAACTTTCCCAAGATTACGCTCCGACTTAATAATTCTCTACATATCAAAATTTCGATTAAGATCTGCTAAGTTTTTATTGCCTTAGTCACCAAATTTATATTTATTTGGTCGGGGTCATAAAAAATGCACATTTCGATATGTTTTTTGCTTCGAGCTAGATGTATTATTGAATAATGGTAAGTTGATCAATTGTCACCAAAAAATCAAAAAAAATTTATTTTAAAATATCATGTCAATGACAATAAGTCAAGCTATCGCCTTGAAAAAAAAACAAAATTTTTTGAGATATATTAAGAAAAGTAAAGCGTAAAATTGGTAAGTGGGCGATAAGAAGGTAAAGACAATTATGACATACGACTACGACTTGTTTGTGATAGGTGCGGGTTCCGGCGGATTGGCGAGTTCCAAGCGAGCAGCATCCTACGGCGCAAAAGTGGCGATCGCCGAAAATGACTTGGTAGGCGGAACCTGCGTAATTCGCGGCTGTGTCCCCAAAAAACTCATGGTGTACGCCTCCACATTTTCGCACCTTTACGAAGATGCGGTGGGCTACGGCTGGAGTGCAGTAGAAAGCAGCTTCGACTGGGAAAAACTCGTCACCACCGTAGACACAGAAGTGCGCCGACTCAGCAAACTGCACATCAGCTTTCTCGAAAAAGCCGGAGTCGAATTAATTTCAGGATACGCCAAATTTATTGACCCCCATACCGTCGAAGTTGGTGACAGAAAAATCACCGCAGCCAAAATCTTAATTGCAGTCGGCGGAGAAGCGCAAAGAGTCCCAATTGTCGGCATCGAACACGCGATTACCTCTCGCGAAATCTTCCTCCTAAAAGAGCAGCCAAAACGGTTAGCCATTTGGGGAGGAGGCTACATCGGCGTCGAATTTGCTTGCATTATGAACGGGCTGGGAAGTCAAGTAACTCAAATCATCCGGCGCGACTTAATTTTGAACGAGTTCGACGCAGAGATTCGCACCAACGTGCAAGAAGGAATGATTAAGCACGGAATAAACATTTTGACAGAAAGCTCGATCAACCACATTGAAAAAACCCCAGAAGGCTTAAAATTAACTCTGTCGGGAACATCCGAAGGAACGCTAATAGTAGACGCGCTGTTGTGCGCTACCGGGCGTCAGCCTAATTTAGAAAAATTGGGTTTAGAAAATGCGGGAGTAGAAACAGATAAAGGTGCGATCGCAGTTACCAAAGACAGCCGCACCAGTCAGCCGCACATTTTTGCTGTCGGAGATTGCACAAACCGCATCAATTTAACGCCAATTGCGATCGCCGAAGGACGCGCTTTTGCCGATACTGAATTTGGTAATAACCCCAGATCGATCAGTCACGAAAATGTTGCCTCAGCAGTATTTTCGCAGCCGGAAGCAGCTACAGTTGGCTTAAGCGAAGTGCAGGCTAAAGCCAAGTTTCCCGAATCAATTAAGTGCTATACAGCCAAGTTTAGACCCATGTTTCATTCTTTGACAGGTGCAGATGAAAAGACTTTTGTCAAGTTAGTTGTTGAGACTAATACTGACAGAGTTTTGGGCGTGCACATGGTTGGGAAAGACGCGGGCGAGATTATTCAAGGAATGGCGATCGCTGTTAATATGGGAGCTACGAAGAAAGACTTCGACGCGACTATTGGCATTCACCCATCGACTGCTGAAGAGTTTGTAACTCTGCGGTAAAGCGCGCGAAGCCGCCAGGGGTTTAAACCCCTGGCTAATAGCTAAAGTCGGTTAAAACTGAGATCTTGCACCATTCTCAATTAGCCATATTGCCAACCACTAACAGTGATGTCAAAACCCTGCTGACGAGCT
>NZ_JAUBRC010000053.1:0-44595 GCF_036701635.1 Microcoleus sp. N9_B4
CTATCTTCGGCATTTTTCGCGATTAACTTTATGACAATATCACACAAAACTTGCGGAATCTCTTTGCCATCTTTCTCCCTTAAATTCGGTGGACTTTTGGCAATATGAGAATGTACTAACTCCATGGGGTCATTCGATTCAAAAGGTAACTTTCCTGTCAGTAATTCGTACAAGGTTACACCCAAAGAATAAAAGTCCGTCCGATAGTCAATGCCCCGATTCATTCGACCAGTTTGTTCGGGGGAAATATAAGCAAGTGTCCCTTCTAATACATTGGGATTTATGAGTGTTTGGGTTTCCCGTGGTAACAAGGATGCGATACTAAAGTCAATTAATTTGACTTGTTTGGTTGCGGGATTAATTAAGATATTGCTGGGTTTGATGTCTTTGTGAATGATGCGCTCGCGATACAGTATATCTAAGGTATTGCAGAGTGCGAGCGCGATTTCCATACACTCTCTCAAAGAGAGTGTATTTTTCCCTTTCTGTACCCAATCCTTGAGAGAAATTCCCCCAAAGTCTTCCATTACCAGCGCATAACCATTCTGATAGGGTTCCAGGCTATAAGTTTGGACGATCAGAGGTGAGTTGAGATTTTTGGCAATGGTATATTGATTGCGAAACTGCACGAGTTCGCTAAAGGTGGGATAGTCGTTTTTCAGCAGTTTGATGACCACAGGTAATTGGTCACTGGTACGGATAGCCCGATAAACTAAGGTGCGACTTCCTGAATAAACTGTGGAGATAATTTGATAGTTGAGAATTAGAACGTTTGTGGGAGGGTTACTGTTTTGGTCGGAGGTATTCATGTTCCTTGTTGTTTGATAATTTATGAGTGAGTAATTGATTAAATGAGTTGAAAAGCCAGGGAAAATTAACTTTTGTTTTCCGCTTGAGTTGGTAAGGTAATGATAAACTCTGTTCCTTTTCCCAGTATAGAAGTACAGTTCAATTTTCCACCGTGAGTTTCTTCCACAATTTGACGCGCGATCGCTAATCCCAAACCCGTTCCTTGACCCACACTCTTAGTAGTAAATAAATTATCAAAAACTTTCTCCCGCACCGCTTCACTCATGCCAATACCATTGTCTTTAATCCGAATTACTACCTGTTGTCTATCGCCCGATAATTCTGTCTTGACGATAATTTGATTGGGATTGGCTTTGATCTCTGCATAAGTACGTCCAATATTTGATTCATTCACAGCATCGATTGCATTCCCCAAGATATTCATAAATACCTGATTTAATTGTCCGGCATAGCATTCGGTTTTTGGGAAATCACCACAGTCATTAATAACTTGAATTTCTGGGCGGGAGTCATTGGCTTTGAGGCGATGCTTGAGGATCATAATTGTACTATCAATGCCTTCGTGAATATTACAGGCCACGGGGCAATCGGTATCAGCACGAGAAAATGTCCGCAAGCTGATGCTAATGTCTTTAATCCGGTTTACTCCTTCTTGCATCGAGCCAACTAACTTAGGTAAGTCTTCACGGATGTAGTCGAGGTCAATCGCTTCAATTTCCTCTTGAATTGCCACACTGAAATTAGCAGATTCTTGCTGAACTAAATCCAGCAATCCAAACAAATCTTTGATGTAGTCTAAAGCGGGCTGAATATTGCCAGAAATAAAGCCAACTGGGTTATTAATTTCGTGGGCAACACCAGCCACCAAATTGCCCAGAGCTGACATTTTTTCGCGTTGAATGATTTGGAGCTGAGCTGCTTGTAATTCAGCAGTTTTTTGCGCCACTTGCTGTTCTAAAGTTTGAGTCAATAGACGCAACTGTAAATGAGTTTTCACCCGCGCTAATACTTCTTGTTCTTGAAAGGGCTTGGTAACGTAGTCTACTGCACCAAGTTTAAGCCCTTTAACTTTGTTGTCTACATCAGCAAGAGCGGTCATAAAGATAATCGGAATATCACAAGTTTTGACATTAGCTTTAAGGCGTTGGCAGGTTTCAAATCCATCAATTCCCGGCATCATCACATCTAGTAAAATCAGATCGGGAGGTCGTCGCTCAACTTGTTGGAGGGCGCGTTCGCCACTGGTAGCGATCGCCACCTTATACCCCGCATTACTCAACGCTTCCGAGATGACATCCAAATTGGTGGGAATATCATCAACAATTAAAATTAAGCCAGTTAAACCTGTGGTCATAGTCATTGCCATCGAATTTTTAACTATTATTAGTGAGATGTTGTTGAATTAATTCCTCGATCTTCTCAGTTTGGAATTGCTTAGCTAATTGTATTACTTCCTGAATAAAGGGCTGATAGCGCTCATCCTTTTGCCCAATTTGAGCCGCGGTTTCTGCCAATTCTCTGAGCAAGCCATCCTGTGCCAGTTCTAGTAAAATTTGCAAGTCCGCCGCCGATGGGGGAATTAGTTCTTTCGTGGATACTTCATTATTGCTTGTTGTTAACTCAGTTACATCATATTTCCAGATGAGTTGTAAATGTTTGGCAAGCAAAGTCAACAACTCCTCTGCATCAACGGGTTTAGGCAGAAAGTCATCTCCACCCATATCTAAGCTTTTCTGCTGGTCTATTTCTGCCACCGATGCCGAAGATACTATCACCCGTAAATGATTGAGATCCTCCGATTTTCGTAACTGTTTGAGCATTTCAAAGCCATCCATTACTGGCATCGCTAAGTCAGTTATAACTAAATCTGGCAGTTTTTCTATAGCTTTTTCTAAACCTTTTTGACCATTCTCTGCTTCAGTAAATGTGAACCCTAGAGGCTCTAGCAGGTTCGCCAATACTGACCGATTTTCCCAACGGTCATCCACGATCAATATGTGGCGTGCTGGCCCTTCATAGCCGATAATTGTGCGCCCGTCTTTGACTGAACTTTTTTGTACCCAGTCGGTGGCGATCGGCAGTGCTACTTCAAAGTAGAAGTTACTGCCTATTCCCAGATGGCTTTCAACTTGAATTTTTCCGCCCATCAATTCCACAATTCTTTGACTGATGGCTAAACCTAAGCCTGTGCCTTCCGCCTGGCGTTTGCGATCGCCTACTTGTTCAAATGCTTGGAATAGTTTTTTTACTTGGTCAGATGCGATGCCAACTCCTGTATCGATCGCTTGAAATTTAAGCTGAGGCAATGGCATAGTTGCATTTGATTCTATCACTTCTACCTTGAGGGTAACGCTGCCTTTATCGGTGAATTTAATCGCATTTCCTAACAGATTGAGTAGCACTTGGCGGAGTCGTTTTTCGTCAGTTATAATCCCTGTGGGTAAGTTGATATCTGGTTGATAAATGAAGTTGATACCTTTTTGGTCTGAACGCACTCGACAGATTTCTACTACTCCTTGCAGGAAAGATGGCAAGTGAATGGCTTTGGGGGTAAGTTCTAGTTTACGGGCTTCGATTTTGGAAAGGTCTAAAATATCGTTGATTAATGTTAGTAGATGAGAGCCGCATTGGTGGATAATTTTTACACCATGACGTTCTTTTTCGGGTATAGTTTTGGTACGTTCGAGAATTTGGGCATAGCCGAGAATCCCGTTGAGAGGTGTGCGAAGTTCGTGGCTCATGTTGGCGAGGAAATCGCTCTTGGCTTGGTTGGCATTATCGGCAGCTTCTTTGGCAATAGTGAGTTCGGCGGTGCGTTCTTCTACACGAGTTTCTAGTTCTGTAAAGGAAGTTCGCAATTGTCCTGCCATTTGGTTAAAGGAACCAGCCAGGGCTTCTAATTCATCAATGCCTTTAACTGCCACTGTTTGGTCAAGAGCGCCAGATGCGATCGCCTCACTTGCCTTTTGTAATTTCAGAATCGGACTGGTAATCCAGCCAGAAGTATAGATGCCTAGAATAGTTGCCAAACCCAACGCCGCCAAACAGAGCAGAATAGTGGTGCGCGTGTGGGCCTCAATTTGTGCCATGAAATCTGATTCGGACACGACAATGACGCTGAGCCAATCGATACCTCGTTCGTCTCGAATGGCTGAAACTTGAACTAACTGATGCTGATTTGCCAGCCAAAAATCAAGCTGTTGACTCTGTGTAATGGCGTTAAAGTTACCAAATCGATCGAGGATTGCTTGCGCTGTGGCACTAATTACAGAATTTTCAGACTTGACGGCAGGAATTTGTTGCAAATCCTGTTTTTTAAGGTCAATAATGTAAGGATTTTCGATCCTTGAACTGGCAATCAAGTTGCCCGATCGATCAATGATAAAGGTTTGTCCGGTCTGACCTACTTTTAGCGTGCTGAGGAAATGATGAATTTTCTCAATCCGAAGGATGCTATTTTGAACGCCTAAGAACACGCCATTTTTGTCATAGATGGGTTGGGTTAAAGCAATTGAAGCGACTTTTACAGCGATGCCCAAATAAGGATTTGTCCAGATTGGTCTTCCAGCTTCCTGGGCATTTTTATACCAGGGGCGAGAGCGGGGGTCAAAATTTGCTTGAGTTTCTATCAGCAGAGCCCGTTCACCTTTTTCATCAAGTTGGTAGATTTTGCGCTGAGGTAGATCCGCTTTGTTCCCAACCAAAGCCATAATGCCTTTATTTTGTCTATCCTCTACTTGTATACTCGTACCGTCAGCCAGACTAACTTGCATGACTTCGACCGTATCTTTACTGACTAACTGCCAAAAAGTCCGTTCCAGTTTGGTGACATCGGTTAAATCCATCTGCTCCTCTTGAGCAGCCGCGATGATAGTTTGTCCAGCAACATAAGGTTTTTCTAAGTAGTTGAGAACTTGGAGGTTAATGCGATCGCCGATCTCTTCACGCAACTGACTAGAAACATCATTGACGGCTATCTGTCCATTTCGCAGGGACAGATAGCCAGTCAGTCCGACGGCGGCAAAGACTTGCAATACAAACGGAACTACTAGCACAAGTCTTAAAGGTATGGTTTTATTTGGATTCATGTTAGACCTAGATAATGGTTCACTTGGAGATTTACCGAAATAAGGTGAGCAAGCCTGATGTTTTGCAATAATGCTCGTTAATTTGGTAGTGTTTCCAATGTGTTGATATAATATTCAATTCAATTCTATTCCCTTAGATGACAGGGATAGTGATCGAAAACACAGTCCCCTCGCGAGGGACAGAATCAACTTTAATTTGTCCGTGATGTTTCTCAACTACAATCTGCCGTGCGATCGCCAATCCCAACCCTGTGCCTTTACCGACTTTCTTGGTAGTAAATGACTCATCAAAAATCTTCTCTTGCACGGCCTCACTCATGCCCACACCGTTATCTTTAATGCAAATTATTGCTTGTTTTTTGTCAAGACAAATTTCGGTTTTAATTGTAATTTTATTGACAATTTCTGCATAATTTCGTCCTTGATTTGATTCCTCCAAAGCATCGATCGCATTACCTAACAAATTCATAAATACTTGATTCAACTGTCCGGCATAACACTCCACGGGTGGCAAATTCCCATATTCCCTAATCACTTTGATTTCTGGACGAGTATCGCTAGCCTTGAGGCGATGTTTCAGGATCATAATGGTGCTATCGATGCCATCGTGGATATTGCAAGCTACGGGATAGTTAGTATCCGCACGGGAGAATGTCCGTAGACTGGTACTAATATCCCGAATCCGCTTCACGCCTTCCTGCATCGAACTTACTAATTTCGGTAAATCTTCCCGGATGTATTCCAGATCGATGTTCTCGATTTCTTCTTGAATCTCTGGATCGAGTTGCGGATATTTTTGTTCATACAAATCGAGCAATCCAAACAAATCATTGATGTAGTCTAAGGCTGGGGTAATGTTGCCAGCCAGGAAGCCGACAGGGTTGTTGATTTCGTGAGCGACACCAGCTACTAAATTGCCCAAGGCGGACATTTTTTCACCTTGGATAAGTTGGATTTGAGCTTGTTGCAGTTCTCGTAGAGTCTTTTCTAGGGCTTCAGACTTTTGTTGACGTTCGGCTTCGATGCGTTTGAGATCGCTAATATCTCGCATCACAACTACCGCACCGACTTTTTTTCCCAAATGATCGAAGATTGCTTGTCCGCTGGCTAACAGAATTCTGGTAGAACCATGCTTCGGCGCAATTACCATTTCTACATTTTCGACTATTTCTCCTTGCCAGGCGCGAAACAGTGGGATTTCCGCTGTTGATAGAGGTGTTTGACCATCAGCTTGATAGAGAGCGAAGTGTTCGGGCCATTGTTCGGGTGGTAATGATTCCACGGGTAAGCCATGAAACTCACGAGTTGCCTTGTTGAATAGGGTCAATTTGCCACTAGCATTACAAACAACAATCCCATCTGTAATATTGTGAATAATGGCATTCAAGAACTCTCGTTCTTTGGCTAGAGATTCTTCGACCTGTTTTAATTGTTCTAGTGATGCTCGTAATGACTGGGATTTTTCCTGCTCTTGGGCATAGAGTCGGGTGTTTTCTAAAGATATGGCGGCTTGACCGCAAAGTAAGTTGAGCAGTTCGACCCGATCGCTCGTAAATGCCCCAACCGTCAAGTTATTTTCCAGATACAGAATTCCAATCAACTTACCTTGATTAACAATTGGACTGCAAAGCACACTTTTAGGCTGGTGCTGTTCAATATAACTATCTCCAGCAAACTGAGGATTTACCCTCGCATCGGCAAGTACCAGCGGTTTCAAACTCCGCTTGACAGTATTGACCAAACTAATCGCTACATCCTGGCTTGATTCTAGCGATATTGATGGTAATAGTTGCGGTTCCTGCCCCTCTACAACAAGGGCTACTACCTGTAACTCAATATCTTGTTTTAGCACTAAGACACACTTATCTGCCCCAGCGTTCGTAATGACTATTTTTAGGAGAGTAGTCAGGAGTTTATCTAGTTCAATCTCCCCAGAAATAGCTTGAGAGGCTTTGATCAAAGTAGGCAAATCTAGAAATTCAGAGTGGCTGCTAGAAGAGTGAGTAGAAGTAATTGTTCCCCGGGCGATCGTTTCCTTAAAGGAAGTAAAGGATTGAGGTTGCTGAAGGATAAGACTGAGTAGGCGAGGATAACGTTTTTCCAAATCGTCAATTTTGGCTTTAGCTCCCCATCGGGCATAACAATAATACGCTTCAATCATGTAGGCTTGAGCTACTTTTTCTTTGCCCCATTCTAGGTAGAATTTGGCTGCTAGTTCGTTGGCGAGGGCTTCTTCTTGGATTAAATCACTTTTGCTGGCGGATGCGATCGCGCGATCGTACAGTTCAATTGTAGCTAATTTATCTCCAGAAACACGCGCCATTTCTGCTGAAAGCAGTTCATAGGCAGGGCTAAAATTATCCGGGCAGTTTTGCACCCAAACCGCTAATTGCTGTTGATAGGCTACCAATCTTTGCCACAACTCAGATTGTTTTACATTTAAACTTTGATGATAATTTTGACACAACAACAGAGCATAGATGAAGCGATGTCTGGCATAAGGAAGTAAGCCTTGGGGAGCAACATTGACAATCTCATCTTCAGCTTTCTGGGCATATTCTAAAGCTTCATTGGGGCGATCGTAGAGATAAAGAATTTGGCTTTTGAGAATATGATAAATACAGATAACTTGCCAGTTTTTATGGCTTCGACAGCGCTCCAGATACTCAGCTTCTCTAATTTCCGACCAAGTTATCGTTCCTCTCAAACTCGATACAAGCATTTGACCACCAGTCAGTAGATCGATAGCCCATTGATTTTTTTGATTTTTACTAAAAGCCAGAGAGTGATTAATTTCTGCCTCTAGTTGCTTCAGTTCTACTCCTTGATAAAAATGACAGTACATATTGTGTCCAAAAGCATAGGCAGCATATTGTAAATTACTTGATTCCAAACCAATTTGATAGGAAGTTTGGTAATCTTGGCTGGCTACCTTGAGAGGATGAGACCAATGGCGGAGAGAGCTACCAATCATTAAATAGGCTACACTTTCGGCTGAACAATTATTAAATTTTGGCATTAATTGCAGCGTTAAATCGATTAACTCACCTGTGTCTTGATAGTTATTTAAAGCATAACCACGTAAGCCACCGTAAGCTGGGTAAATATAGCCCACTTCAGGAGTATTACCATATTGCAAACACAGATTAACAGCCTTGGCACAAATGACTGACCACAGACGCTGGTGCGATCGATAGGTGGGGGGACCCATAGCAATAGCTAACTTTGTCGCCATTTTTTTCTCAGGATCGGTCATCATCGGTAAATCACTCAGAGAAGCGATCGCTCGGCTTTCTAAGATGGCTTGAGCGGTAGCAATTTCGCGATCGCGCACCAACTCAAAATCATTATCACTAATATCAACTCCCAACAAAGATAAAGCCTCAATTCCCGCGGCAATAGCTTCGGGATATTCAGCCAGTAGGGTGTATTGAATAATTACCAAGTTGTAAATTTCCGCCTTGTCTAGGGGTGTCTTTGCCTGTTCCAGAGTGCGAACACTCCAGATTTTGGACTCTTCAACATTCCCCTTTAAATACTCAACTTCAACCCGTTCTTTGTGGAGCGAAAAGCATAAGTCATATTGAGTATTCCAACTGTCTTCTGCCAATAATTCCATGCCAGTAGTCATATACTCGCAGGCAGCAGCATAGGCGGTAGAAGTTTTAGCTTTTCGTCCGACCACTAAGTTTAATTTGCTCAATTTTTCCTTTTCTTGTGTATCGTTTAATAAGTACCGACCACGATTTAGTTGGTTGACAATATCGAAGATAATTTCCTCACTATCTGCCAAAACAGTATTTTTCAAAAGTAGTTGACCGATCTGTAGATGTGTGGCTTGCTTGCGCTCGTCGGGAATCAACAAATAGGCAGCTTGTTGAACGCGATCGTGTAAAAACCGATAAGTTGGATTAGCTGAAGCCTTAAAAGCTTCATTACTATCCGATTGGGTAAAGAACTTATAGATGTTGGTCGTGGCAATCACCAAACCTTCCTGCAATGCTTTCCATAAAGCCGTCGCCGTCATTGCAGCAGATTTCTCACTGACAATTACTAACGTATTCAAATCAAACTGCGCTCCTATACAAGCAGCTAATTTGAGAACATCCTGAGTTTCTGGCGGCAGCTTCTGCAATTGCAATGCCATGAATTCAACCACATCATCAGTGATCGCTAAGGCTTTGACTTGGGCAATATCACACTGCCAATGCCGAATATCCCAATTAAAGCTAATTAGCTTATCGTCATGTAATGCCTTGAGAAACTGAGTGGCAAAGAAAGGATTGCCCTGAGTTTTTTGATAGACTAAATTTGTCAAAGGTTGAGCAAGGAATGATTCGCAATTCAGCGTATCCGCCACCAACAAGTTCATATCGGGCTCGCTTAACGGTGGCAAAGTAATCGTATTCACTGTTGCCCCAGTTTTAACTATTTCATCCACTGTTAAAATAAATGGATGCACTGGCGAAACTTCATTATCTCGATAGGCCCCCAATACTAATAAATATCCTGTATCCCTCATCAATAATTGTAGCATATTCAGGGAGGCTGAATCCGCCCATTGCAAGTCATCCAAAAACATCACTAAAGGATGTTCTTTGCTTGTAAAAACTTGCATAAATTTCTGCATGAG
This sequence comes from Microcoleus sp. N9_B4, assembly GCF_036701635.1. Classification (NCBI taxonomy): domain Bacteria; kingdom Bacillati; phylum Cyanobacteriota; class Cyanophyceae; order Oscillatoriales; family Microcoleaceae; genus Microcoleus; species Microcoleus sp. N9_B4. The sequence continues at coordinate 9,532 of NZ_JAUBRC010000053.1, forward strand.
CAGATTAAAGCGATTTTGGGCGGCATTTCCTGACAACTCTGTTGCAGGAAGTTGAGCGCCAATTATGCCTTCTAACTCAGGAATCACGTCAATCATGACTTGTCCGTTCTCTCCCACTGCTGCTAAAATCTGGGTTTTCCATGTTTGCAGTTGGGTATCCGATTCTGATAGCAATTGACCCATTAAGTCGCGGAAGGCTTGCACAAAGGCACTAAAGGGAATGTTGCGTTGAAATTGATCGTACTTGCCTTTGATAAAATAACCGCGCTGACGGACAATGGGTTTGTGAACTTCATTGACAACGGCGGTTTTCCCAATTCCAGAAAAACCTGCTACTAGCATCATTTCTGTTGCTCCCAGGCTGACTCGCTCAAAGGCAGCTAATAGTTGAGCAACTTCTTTTTCTCTACCGTAAAGCTTTTCGGGGATAGTAAAGCGATCGCTACTCTCTTGCTTTCCGAGTTCAAAATATTCTATTTTAGCTGTTTTTTGTAACTGAAGTAAACAAATCTCTAAATCGTGCTCGAGTCCTAATGTACTTTGATAGCGTTTTTCGGCATTTTTCGCCATCAGCTTACTGACAATTTGCGATAAAATTAAGGGGATTTCTGGATTAATTTGATGGATCGGTATTGGCTGTTTGGCGAGATGACAATGCACCACTTTCATCGGATCATCAGAGATAAATGGTAACTTTCCTGTCAACAATTCATAAAAGGTCACACCCAGGGAATAAAAGTCACTTCGATAGTCAATGCCTCGATTCATCCGTCCTGTTTGTTCTGGGGAGAGATAGGCTAATGTTCCTTCTAAAATATTTGGATTCTGGATTTCTTGGGTTTCTCGCGGTAGGAGGGATGCAATACTAAAGTCAATTACTTGAATTTGTTGGGTGTCTGGATTAATGAGAATATTAGCCGGTTTAATATCTTTGTGAATGACTCGCTTTTGGTAGAGATAGTGGATAATGTCTGTTAGTTGTATGGCGAGTTGGAGAAATTCTGCTAAAGGTAAAGCTTGAGATGGTTGGGTTTCATTTGTTGCTGTTTTGAGATAAGTAGATAGGGAGACTCCGCCAAAGTCCTCCATTACTAGGGCATAGCTATTCTGGTATACTTCCAGCGTCAGGGGTTTGACGATGTGAGGGAAGTCGAGATTTTTGGCAATGGTATATTGGTTGCGAAACTGGACGAGCTCGTTGAAGGTGGGGTATTCGTTTCGCAGCAGTTTGATGACGACTGGGTATTGATCGCTGGTACGGATTGCTCGATAGACTAGGGTGCGTGTACCTGCGTATAGCTGCTCTGTTATTTGATAACCTGACAAATTTACGGCATCCATAACTCATTCCTCCCCCTATTAGACAAAAGTTAAATTAGAATATTTTATTACATTGTATTTTATTATTTGACAGGGATAGTGATCTAAAACACGGTTGCATAAGTTATAATGGTATCAAAAAACGAGAATTTGTAATTTTTAACCGCAGAGAGACGCAGATAAACGCAGATATAGAGTTGATATTATCTGCGTATATTTGCGTCTCTCTGCGGTTTTATTATGCTTTATTCCCCGTAGTGACCGCCGACAACCTTACCCCGAAACACAACATAATTGTAGATGTTGTAAAAAATCATAATCGGGATCAGAAAGCCGATGAACACAATCATAAATACCAGGGCGCTGGGCGAAGCAGCGGCTTGGTAAATCGTGATTTTCGAGGGAATAATGTATGGAAAAACAATCAATCCCAAGCCGATGAAAGTGAGCAAAAAAATTAGAATCGTCCAGATAAACGGCGTGCGTTCTTCTTTGCTGGCGAGACTTTTTAGCAACAGTCCTACCAACAGCACTCCCAGCAAAGGAATCGTGGCAAAGACATAAACTAGCGGTTTATCAAACAACCTGGATCTAGCACTTTCGTAAAAAATCGGAGTGGCGATCGTAATTAAAATCGCTCCGATTAAAGTTGTCACCGCCGCAATCTTAGCCGTGCGATAGTGATTTGTTTGCAGTTCGCCCTCCGTTTTCATAATTAGATAGGTTGAACCGATCAAAACATACCCTTGAATCAGCGTCAAAGCAACCAAGATCGATCGCCAATCCAGCCAATCCCAAGTAGTACCCACAAAGTGACCAGCTTCATCAACCGCAATGCCTTCGAGCACAGCACCGAGGGCAAATCCTTGAGCTAAAGCTGCTAAAAAACTGCCAGCACCAAAGGCATAATTCCAGAATAATTTGCGATTAGAATGCTCGCGAAATTCAAAGGCTACAGCCCGAAATATCAAACCAAAAAGCATCATGCAAATCGGTATGTACAGCGCTGTCAGAATCGTGCCGTAAGCGAGGGGAAAAGCGCCAAACAGAGCGCCTCCCATTAAAACCAGCCAAGTTTCGTTAGCATCCCAAACGTTGCCCAAACTTGTCATTAAAATGCCCCGGCGTTCCTCGTCGGAAGCAGTAAGAGACAGGATGCCTACTCCTAAGTCAAAACCGTCTAGCATGACATATAGCAGGAGAAACAAAGCCAAAACAACAAACCAAACTTGTGGGAGAAAATGCTCCAAAGCTTGCATAAAATCTCCTATTGTTGTGCTTCCAAGGGACGTTGATCGGGAATGTGTTCTGCGGGTTGACTTTCGATTGCGGGTTCATTGTCTAATCCCGGTACTGGCAGACTTAAATTAGGCCCTTGGCGGATAATTCGGCTGCCAAAATACAAGGCACAAACAAACAAAAAGCTGTAAATAACGGCAAAGAAACTGAGAGAAGTTAAAACATTGCTGGCGGGGATGTTTGACACCGCGTCAGCAGTGCGAATTTGCCCGTATAAAGCCCACGGTTGTCTGCCGACACAGCGGACAATCCAACCCGATTCTACAGCAATATATCCTAGGGGAGCAGCTAAGACCCAAGCGCGCATCAGCCAAGGTTGACTGCCGATATTTTCAGCAGAAAGTTTGCCTCGCAGCCACTGAATTATACTGAACAGCATCAATCCAACAAAGAAGAATCCAATGCCGGACATGATGCGGAAACAATAATAGATTAAACCCACCATCCGGGGTCTATCTTCTGGCTTCCATTCCTTCAATCCGAGTACGGGTTCGGAGAGTTTTTGTTTGAATTCCAGAACGTATCCTAAGCCATTGGGAATGCTAATTTCCCAGTCATTTTTTTGGGCTTTTTCATTAGGCAAAGCTAGCAAAGTCCAATCGGCTGACTCTCCGGCTGGTGAAGTTTCCCACTTAGCTTCGATTGCTGCTAATTTAGTGGGTTGATAGTGATAAACTTGTTCGGCGCTCAAATGTCCGATGTATATTTGCAAAGGTGCAACGGCGATTGCTGTTGCTATGGCAATTTTTAAAGACTTGGAAAAAAAGGCTTGGTTGCGCTTATTGAGAATGTACCAAGCGCTAATGCCACCAATGACAAACAGGGAAGTTTCTAACGTCGCAAAAAACATATGGAGAATGCTGTTTAATGCGAACGGATTCATAATTGCTTGAAAGTAATCGCTGACAATAAACTTGCCATTGACCATTTCTCCACCCGCAGGAGTTTGCAGCCAAGAGTTAGCGACTAAAATCCACACTGTGGATAGGTTAGCGCCGAAGGCTACCATGATTGTAGCGAAATAATGGACGATCGGGTGAACGCGTTCCCAACCAAACAGCATAATCCCTAAAAAGCCGGCTTCTAGCATAAATGCCATTGAAGCTTCAAATCCCAAAATGCTGCCAAAAAAGTCACCAACAGCTTCAGAAAATGGTGCCCAGTTTGTGCCGAATTGAAATTCCATTGGAATTCCTGAAGCTACTCCAATACCGAAGTTGAGGACGTAGAGTTTAGACCAAAAACGAGCGTGATGGTAGTAGTCTGGATTGCGAGTTTTCAGCCACATTCCTTCAACAATTACCAGATAAATTCCCATTCCCGTAGTCAGAACTGGCCACAGCATATGGAATATGGCGGTTAGCGCAAATTGCATCCGTGACAGCGCCACGGTGTTAGATAAGATATCCATCGTTATATCCTTTGCTCAGTTCAAAAGAGGTTTGTTTCCACGAGATCAAGAATGGACACTGGTTATAATGTAGTGTAAAAATTTGTGACATTTTGTAGAGTTGGCAACTTTTAAGGTTTTATACAGATTTGGGTTGTATTTTCTTGTATCTTAAAGGTAGATTATGATTTGCCGTTGGGTGGGGGCGGGTTTATGAGATTGTGGGTTTGAGGCATTTATTGGCAGATTGACCCGCCCCTACAAGATTTATGTTCGGTGAGGGAAAGATTATCTTAGTTGGGTGGGGGCGGGTTTATGAGGTTGTGGGTTTTAGGCATTTATTGGCAGGTTGACCCGCCCCTACAAGATTGATGTTCGGTGAGGGAAAGATTATCTTAGTTGGGTGGGGGCGGGTTTATGAGGTTGTGGGTTTTAGGCATTTATTGGCAGGTTGACCCGCCCCTACAAGATTGATGTTCGGTGATGGAAAGATTATCTTAGTTGGGTGGGGGCGGGTTTATGAGATTGTGGGTTTTAGGCATTTATTGTCGGTGAACCCGCCCCTACAAGATTGATGTTCGGTGAGGGAAAGATTATCTTAGCGAACTGTGACTGTATAAGTCAGTTTAAAGGGTTTAAAATTAGCTTTGTTTTTGGCTGTTCCGCTCAATTCAAGTTCGTAAATCCCCGCCTTGGGAAACACGATATTAGCTCCCGGAATCCCTTGATATTTCTCCGCAGATATGGCGGTTAAAGGCGGCTGCATCAGCGGCTTATCCCCATCTTTACGATTTTTAGGATAAACCGCTAATTTGCAATTACACTGCTCTAGCGGGATAATTTGACCGCCCCTGCGAGTGAGCGCAAACCACACTCTCGCAGGCTGTCCGGCGCGGGGATTGTGGTTGGGTTCGAGGTGAAAGGTAGCGGCGACATCTCCCGATACTTCGACTTCGTGCGCTAAAACAGAAATCGAGTTTAACTGCGGGGCACTGGGAATTGCTGCTTCAATTAGCAATCCCAAAAATACTAACAATCCTAAAGTTTTACTTTTGTTTGACAGGTGAAACATAGAAATTTTCTAGTGATAAAAGTGACCAAAACAAGCGCGATCGCACAAACATAACTAACACCACAACCACCGCTAACACCGCTGTCAGCAGTTGATTGTGCAACTTCCATTCAAAACCGCCGAGATAGTGGGAACCGATGAGTGCGGCGTGTACAGCGCACAGCAAGAAAGCTGGAACGCTTAACAGGTGAAGCATTCGCCACAGCTTGCCTAAAAAATTTTGAATACGATCGCAACTTGTAACCGCCGCCGGCAACATCAACAGCAGCGCCGTCATCCCAGCCACCATTCCCAACTGGTGCTGCGGCAACATAAAAGATAGCGCGTCAAAATTCCATTTCAGCGTATGATCCAGCATATGAAACGTGTGGGCGAGTGCTAAGACAAACGCGCCCACACCCAAAGCGCGGCGGTAGCGCAGCAGTTGTGGCAAAAACTTGCTCACCGGACGCGCCAACAGTGCTAGCATCAAGCACAGCAGCGCTGCGTGGCCTGTAAAATCGACCATTTCATCGGTTCGCAGCAAGGTAAGAATCCCGATCGATATCGTCACCCAACCACCCGCACGAAACAGTTGACTGCGCTTGTCCGCGCTCAATCTGCCAGCAAAAAAACCCACTCCCAGCATAGTTGGCAGCGTGCCGAGTCCAAAAGCCAGCATCGTCGCCGCACCCAAAACCGGATTTCCGGTTTCCGCCGCCTTAATTTGCGCCGCGTAGAGGAAACCGCAGGGAATCAAACCCCAAAGCAAACCCAAAGCAATCGGCACCCACCAGTTTTTTTGTGCCGAAAGCTTGCTCATTGCTTGTCCGACTCGATCGTGCGATAGCGGGTGCAGCAGTGGCAATCTCGGCAGCAAGTTCGGTTTAATTTGCACTACTCCGAACCAAATCAGCATCGTGCCCGTGAGAAGTGCGATCGCCCGTCGCAATTCGCTACCCGTACCTGCCAAAAGTCCGCCAGCAATTAACACCGAACCCAGTCCGCCAATTGCAGCACCAACCAAAGCGTAAGCAGCAATTCTCCCCAAATTCAGCAGCAAATGAAAGCGCAAAGCAGCTAATTTATCGTTGCCGGAATTAGAAAGAGAAAACGCCATTGTCAGCGGGCCGCACATCCCAGCGCAGTGACCGAAACTGCCGAGAAATCCCAAAATTGCAATTAGCAGCAGGTCTAGCATTTTGAGTTAGTAGTCAGCAGTCATTAGTTATTAGTTTTTTTACTGCTGATTGATTATTGATGAGTGTTGAATATCCTAAATGTAGCCTATCGATTTTGTCAAAAGACAGTCTGTCAAATTTATCTCAGGAATGAGAATTAAATAACTTACAATGCGTGATGGTTCTTGTGGGATGGGCCAGAAAGCCCGTCCAGAAAGGGCGGGCGGGACGCCCAAGCCCTACTCCACACTTTCCTTGTGTAAATTATTTAATTCGCGATCCTCAATCAGAGGGGCGGGTTTATTTATCCCCTGAGTTAGTTACAACTATTTCTCGTGAAACCCGCCTCTACAGACTAATGACTAATGACTGATAACTAATGACTAATGACTAATAACTACTTTTGTTCTGGATGCGCTGCGGCGGGTGATGCTGCACCCATTTGATTAATAGCAGCAATTAGCTGGTAAAGCCGCCCCAAATCCCGCTGGTTGAAATGCAAAGTCAGGCGCGGCATATCGAAAGTTTCATCTCCAATTTCCGGTTCCAAAGCTTGACTTTTTTCAATTTTTCCGGTGACAACAATATCGCTAAAATCAGTATTTAGCCGATCGACATTCTCCTCAGAAAGCTCTGTTTTTAAGCGAATTACCAATTTTTCGCGCACGTAGCGGCAGGAGTGATAAACCAGATAAAAACTACCGATCGCCTCGCAAGCGACATTTATATCGTCCGTAATCGTATACAGGCTGCGATCGTTGGCTGAAATCAAACCCCGGCCGCGCAATTGTTTTTGCACAAAATAATTCCAATCGTGCCAATAATCTCCTCCCGGTCGATCGATCAATACCAAAGGAGCCGGCCCGAACTTGCCAGTTTGAGTCAAAGTCAGACACTCAAAAGCCTCGTCCAGAGTGCCGAAACCGCCCGGAAACAGAGCCAAAGCATCGCTCTCCCGGAGAAAAAATAACTTACGAGTGAAAAAATATTTAAAATTGAGCAATTTGGGATCGCCCGCAATGAAAGGATTAGAACTCTGCTCGAAAGGCAACTGAATGTTCAGTCCAAAAGAACGTTCAGCAGTCGCCCCCTCGTTCCCCGCCTGCATAATTCCGCCACCGCCACCAGTAATCACCATAAACCCCTGCTGGGCGATCGCCCGCGCAAAGTCTCTGGCCATCAAATATTCTGCCGATTGCGGTGACACCCTCGCCGAACCAAAAATCACAATTTTGCGAACGTGTCGGTAAGGATAAAACATCTCAAAAGCGCTCTCCATATCTCGGAGGGACGCCGCAATAATTTTCCAGTCTAGGCGATCGAGATCCTCTCCGGCCATTTGCACTATAGTAGAGAGCGATCGTTCGATCCACTCAGAGTGCTTCAACATTGGCAAGCGATCGAACAAATCCATCACTTCAGCTTGGAGGGACTCAAAACCTTGACCAGACCCAGAACGAATCATGAATTTTTCCGAAACGGTAACAAATTGTCGCTAATAAAAATTAAGGGGCAAGCCAAAGTTAGAAGCCAATAGCCACCAGCAAATTGCCATGCTGGCCACTAATAACTTTTCCCGTAGCTTAGCCCCGGTTCTGAAGCGAGTTAGCTTTCGCGGCCCACAAAGAACAGCGCGAAACCGCCCGCAGTTCAGTTAAATGTACTTTTCCAGAGTGTTGGCCAGAGTAGTTTTCGGAACTGCCCCAACCACCATATCCACCCGTTGACCGCCCTTAAATATCATCAGCGTCGGAATGCTGCGGATACCGTATTGGCTGGCCACGTTAGGATTCTCGTCGGTATTAACTTTTACTACCTTGACCTGCCCTTCATATTGCTGGGCAATTTCGTCTACGACGGGCGCCACCATCCGACAGGGCCCGCACCAGGGAGCCCAAAAATCCACTAGAACTGGAACTTCGCTATCGAGCACTTCCTGCTTAAAGGTAGAGTCGGTTACTTGCGCGGCTGCTGACATCCCTAGCCATCCTTGTAAATACTATTTCTCGGATAACAAGTCTAGCAAAAAATGTAACCACTTGCGTCAACGATTTTAACAGAAGGCTTTTGAAGGAAGACGGCAGAAGGAAGAGGGAAGACGGTAGAAGGAAGAAGGCACAAGGTTTCTGAAGGAAGAAGGCACTTATGTTTCCCAAGGCATTTATGTTTCCCAAGGCAGAATGCACTTATATAGAAGAAAAATTCTCCCACTCCCAGACTCTCCCACTCTCCCTCTCTCCCCCCCTCCCCCTCTCCGGAGCGAAAAGCCTCAGTCCTGTATCTAGTAAGCAAGAGCCAAGATTTCCGACAAAAAAGGAACCGCCCGAACAGTAGTCCGGGCGGAGTGTGGTGTGAGGAGTGAACGGAAACATGCGTCTCCGCTTCTTCTATTGTGACATCTCCTTCTCGATAATTCCACAATATTCTGTAAATTTCGAGACTGTGGAACAAATTTTGTCAAGGTATAGTGGTATTCGATCGGTAAATCTACTTACCCATGCCCAACTGCTGAGCTTTTTGATAGACTTTACCCTCAGTCAGCAGAGAAGGAGCAATTACCACTTCCACTTGCTGCATCTCCTTAAGATCCTTAGCGCCCAAGGTGCCCATGCTAGTTTTCAGAGCTCCGAGCAAGTTGTGCGTACCGTCATCTAGCACCGCAGGCCCCCGCAAAATTTGCTCCACAGTACCCGTAGTCCCCACGCGAATGCGAGTGCCACGCGGCAAAACCGGGCTGGGAGTCGCCATCCCCCAGTGAAAGCCGCGGCCGGGAGCTTCGGCGGCCCTGGCAAAGGGCGAACCAATCATCACTCCATCGGCACCACAGGCAATGCACTTGCAGATATCGCCGCCAGTAATTAAACCGCCGTCAGCAATCACCGACACGTATTTGCCAGTTTCGCGATAGTAGTCGTCCCGCGCGGCGGCGCAGTCTGCTACCGCTGTGGCTTGGGGAACGCCGACACCCAATACGCCCCTAGATGTGCAAGCAGCCCCCGGCCCAATGCCCACGAGAATGCCCGCAGCGCCAGTTTTCATTAAATTCAGGGCGACTTCGTAGGTCACGCAGTTACCCAAAATTACTGGGATCGGCATTTCTTGACAGAATTGAGTCAAATCTAAAGATGAGATCGATTCAGGGGAAAGGAAAGCTGTCGAGACTACAGTTGCTTGCACAAAAAATATATCGGCTCCAGATTCAGCAACCGCCCGGCCGTATTTGCTCGCACCGGCCGGTGTACCGCTAACGGCGGCAATCCCTCCTCCTGCTTTAATTTCTTTAATTCTGAGCTCGATTAATTCTGGCTTGATGGGTTCGGCATAAAGTTCCTGCATCAGGGAAACAAATTCGTGGTTCCCGACACTGGCGATGCGCTCTAATATTGGCTGGGGGTCGGCATAGCGGGTTTGAATTCCTTCTAGGTTGAGCACGCCCATTGCTCCCAATTCCGACAGCAAAATGGCCATGCGGACATCGACTACTCCATCCATGGCGCTGGCGATGATCGGGATTTCTCGATCGATCCCGCCAATCTGCCACTTGGTATCTGCCAAACTCGGATCGAGGGTGCGCTGTCCGGGTACGAGCGCGATTTCATCTATGCCGTAAGCTCTGCGAGCGCTTTTGCCCCGCCCAATTTCAATATTCACGCTGTTTCACTTCCACAATGTATTTAAATTAGACTAACAAAAAGTTAGCCCGCCCGAGTTTAGCTATCGCACGGCTGTCTTTAAAAAAAGCTCGGCACTGATTCTGATTGTATTCTGATTATATGAAATCGAAGGGGATACTTTTCCTCAGCAACGGGCACGGGGAAGACGCGATTAACTGTCAAATTCTCAAAGCTTTGAGAGTATCTGGCGCGGATGTTGATGTTTCGGCAATGCCGATTGTAGGTGACGGGGCTGCTTACCGCCGATCGACCGTGCCAATTATTGGGCCCACCAGTCAAATGCCGTCTGGGGGAGTTTTTTACATGAATCCCCTGTTTTTCCTCAAAGATATTGGGGCGGGGCTGATTGCTTTGACTTGGCAGCAATTGCAAGCTGTTTGGACGCATTCGCGCCGCTGCGATTTGGTGGTGGCCACTGGGGATATTGTCGCGGGGGCGATCGCCCATGCCAGCAACCGCCCCTATATAATTTTTCTATCGGCCCATTCTAGTTATTACGAAGGGCGAGTCGATTTGGGTTTAATCTTGTGGCAGTTGCTTTGCTCGGAGAAATGTCTGGCGGTTTTTACTAGAGATGCTTTGACTGCTGCTGACTTAAACCGACAGGGTTTAAAGAAAGCTCAGTTTGTCGGCAATCCTGTCATGGACAACCTCAATTCTACGGGCAAAGATTGGCAGTTAATACCCGGAGTTCGGACGATCGCCCTTCTGCCCGGTTCTCGCCTCCCGGAAGCCACTAACAACCTCGTTTTGCTGCTGGAACTGGTTAAAGAAATTGCTAGTAACTCTACTGTACCGGTGCAGTTTCGGGCAGCTTTAGTTCCGGCTTTAATGCCTCAATTAGATGATATTGCGGCGCGCTCTGGATGGCAAATGCGATCGGGCAAGCTCATTTTTCCAGCAATCAAACGGTCTTTTTCTGAAGAAAAATTAGTCGAAGTGATGTGCTGGGCCGATGCTTTCGCCGATATTTTGCAGCAGTCTAGTTTAGTAATTGGGATGACTGGAACTGCTGTAGAACAAGCTGTGGGCTTGGGAAAACCTGTAATTGCAGTACCGGGAAACGGCCCTGCCTTTACCTATCGGTTTGCGGAGGCTCAAAATCGGCTTTTAGGTCATTCGGTGCAGGTTATTGGCACACAACCCGCGAATTCTCATATTATCAAGGAAGCTGCTTTGGCAGTCGATCGCACTTTGCAAGATGATAAATATTTAGCCAGTTGCGTTAAAAATGGCTTAGAGAGAATGGGGCAAGCTGGTGGCAGCATAAAAATTGCTAATTATGTGGCAAACTATCTTGGTTATTGATTGTAGTAAGGTGCGTCAGGTTGGAAATTTTAAATCTGCACGAAAAGTCTAATTCTGACGCACCATTTATATTATGTCCGTTCGATTACCCCTAATACGGTAGGGGCGGGTTCACGAAAAATATCTGCCAATAATTGACAATCTCAAAAACCCGCCCTTTTAATCGTTCGTCGCGAAAATAATTGTGGCTGACGCACCCTACTGCTATTTCAACAACTCAGAAACAGTTTTAAACTTGTAACCTTTCGACTGCAAATCCTTGACAATCATCTCAGTTGCTGCTACGGTTTTCGAGCGATCGCCCCCGCCGTCGTGCATCACCACAATCGAACCCGATCGCACATTGTCAATCACCCGATTTGCGATATCTTCCGCCGTAAGTGTTTTTTCATAATCGTGGGAATCCACATCCCACATAATCAGTTTTTTGTGCATTTGGGATAGCAAATAAGACAAAACTACAAATCGCCGACCCCAAGGCGGCCGAAAACTGATAGTTTCTTGTTTAACGCCCAACTCTTGCAAAAGTTTGTCTGTTTTTTTAATCTCAGACAGCAAAAATTCCTGGGGTTTAAACATCATATCTTTGTGAGAGTAAGAATGGTTTGCCAACTCATCTCCCCTCGCTACAATCAGTTTCACGATTTCTGGATGTTTCTCAATATTGCGGCCGATTTCAAAAAAAGTTGCTTTAACTTGATAGCGGTCTAAGATATCTAAAAGCTGATTTGTATAGGGAGGATATGGCCCGTCATCGTAGGTGAGGGCAACAACTTTTACTTCGGTATCGGCACGGTTGATGCCAAAATAATTGTGAAATTTAGTAACTTTAATTAACAGCGATACTGCGAAAAATAACGCTATTGTGAAAAGCAGAAACTTTTGTAAAATTTTACCGATTCGCATAGCTGCACGCACTCGATCGAGAATGAAAGTGGATTTTGTCAGATTACCACAATTGGGGAGCTGAATCCTTAAGCTATTTTATCATTAATTATTGTCTGTTCAGAAATTTTTCAGTTTTGGCGATCGCACAATAGCTAGACGTTTCAAGTGCCAGTACACTTGTACGCTAAATATAGCGTAAGTAAGTCCACAGCAAAAAAGCAATAATAAAAGATCGGGAGTTGTCGGGGGTGTAAGGCAAAGATTTATATTCGCAGCGAGTTTACTGCTCCTTTCACCCGCTCCTCGCCATGTTATATTTATTTGTATACTTAACTTTTTTAGGCAGCAATAATTCCCAACATGATTTCACTGCCAGATATCACAATAGTCAACCAAATCTACGAAAGTGCGAATTCCCTCGTATACCGAGGCATCCTCAAATCAAATCAGCAACCTTTGATTTTGAAACTCCTCAAAGAGGATTACCCCACACCAGCGGAACTCTACCGCTATCAGCAGGAATACGAAATCACTCGCCGTCTCAACTTAGAGGAAACGATTAAAGCCTACGAGTTGCGAAAATACGAGAACACACAAGTCATGTTGTTGGAAGATTTTGGCGGAGAGTCCTTCAAAATTCTGCTGGAACGTCGTACCTTTTCAGTATCAGAGTTTCTCCACTTTGCTATCCAGATCACAGATGCTTTAGGCAAAGTTCATCAAAAAAATGTCATTCATAAAGATATCAATCCATCTAATATGGTCTTGAATTCTCAAACTGGACAATTAAAAATCATTGACTTTGGCCTATCTACCATCCTATTTCAAGAAAATCCCAGCCTCAAAAGTCCTAACCTTCTAGAAGGAACATTGGCTTATATATCTCCCGAACAAACAGGGAGAATGAATCGAGTAATCGACTACCGCACCGACTTTTATTCTCTGGGCGTTACTTTCTATGAACTGCTAACCAACCAGTTGCCTTTTGCATCCGTCGATGCCCTTGAATTAGTCCATTGCCATATTGCCAAACAACCGACTCCACCTCATGAAATCAATCCCGAAATTCCCTTGAATCTCTCAGAAATTGTCAGGAAGTTAATGGCAAAAATGGCAGAAGATAGATATCAGAGTGCTTGGGGAATCAAGGCAGATTTAAAAACTTGTCTCACTCAATCTATAACTGGTCAAATTAAAGCTTTTTCCTTGGGATTCCAAGACATTTATCCTCAATTACAACTCCCTCAAAAACTGTACGGAAGAGAATCACAGATTGAGTCATTATTGGCTGCTTTTGTTCGCGTAGCTTCGGGAGAAGAGAAACAACTAGGTGCGAGCAACCCAACGACAACTGAGTCACAAAATTGTCAGCGACAAGGACAAACTGAACTCATGCTAATTTCTGGATACTCTGGTATTGGAAAATCAGCTTTAGTTCAGGAATTGTATAAACTCATTACTCAAAAACGCGGCTACTTTATTGCAGGTAAATTTGACCAGTTGCAACGCGATATTCCCTATCAAGCTTTAGTCGCGGCCTTCCAAGAATTGGTGCGGCAACTGCTCACGGAAACTCAAGCGCAATTAGAACAGTGGCAAGAGAAGATTCGAGGCGCATTAGGCAGCAATGGACAAATTATTATTGATGTCATCCCCGAAGTTGAACTGATTATTGGCCAACAGAATCCTGTCCCAGAATTGCCACCAACAGAAGCAAAAAATCGGTTTAATTTAGCTTTTCAAAACTTGATTCAGGTCTTTTGCCAAAAAGAGCATCCTCTCGTCTTATTTCTAGACGACCTTCAATGGACAGACAGCGCTACGCTGCAATTGATCCAGTTGATAATGACCGATTTCACTACTCAAAATCTGTTGGTAATCGGAGCTTATCGAGATAACGAAGTCACTGCAACTCATCCTGCAATGCTGACTTTATCTGAGATGAAAAAACAGGGAGTAGTAATTAATCATCTCTCCCTTTCACCCCTAAATTTAAACCAGGTTAATGAATTCATTGCGGATACGCTGAAAACTGAGTGCGTCCCTACGCAAAGATTAGCCGATTGGGTTTGGCAAAAAACACAGGGAAATCCGTTTTTTATCAAAGAGTTTCTCAAGTCACTTTATACAGAGCAATTGCTAAAATTTGATACTAATGCTGGGGCTTGGTATTGGGATTTAGAGCAAATTATAACTAGGAATATTACTGATAACGTTATTGAGTTCATGGCAGATAAAATTCAAACGTTATCAGAGTCAGCACAAAAAGTTTTACGATTAGCCGCTTGTATTGGCAACCAATTTGATTTACAAACCCTTTCCATTATTAATGAAACTTCTCAAAAAGCAGCGGCAAATGAATTGTGGGATGCCATTCAATCGGGATTGATATTACCCATTGGGGATGATTACAAATTCCTGAAAACAAACCGAGAAGCGAAGGAATTAAAAATTACCTATAAATTTGCTCACGATCGCATTCAGCAAGCCGCCTATTCCCTAATTCCCCCAGACGACAAGCAAGCGGTTCACTGGAAAGTCGGGCAACTGTTGTTACAAAATACACCGCAACAGATCCTCCAACAAAAGATTTTTGATATTGTCAATCAACTAAACTTCGGTATTGAAGCAATTGACCTTCAGTTAGAAAAAGATAAACTTGCTCAATTAAATCTGATTGCTGGCAAAAAAGCGAAGGCATCAGCAGCTTGGAAACCCGCGTGGAATTACTTAATAATTGGTATAAATTGCCTGAGTGCAGATAGTTGGCTTTGTCAGTATGACCTAACTCTGACACTGTATGTGGAAACAGTAGAAGCTGCTATTTTGAGTGGCCATGTTGAGGAAATGGAAAAATTAGCTAACCTTGTGCTTCAACAAGCTACTTCGTTGCTGGACAAAGTGAAAGTCTATGAAGTCAAGATTCAAGCCTATACAGCACAAAACAAACCGTTAGAAGCGATAGATACGGCACTTTCAGTATTAAAGCTGTTGGGGATTCGCTTTCCTAAAAAACCAACAAAATTAAATATTTTCCTTGAACTGGTGAAGACAAAGTTACGTTTAGTAGGGAAGCGAGTTGAGGACTTAATCGACCTACCAGTGATGACTAATCCTGATAAGCTGGCCGCAATGCGTATCCTCTCAACAGTAGTTTCTGCTGCCCATTTTGCAACACCTGACCTCCTGCCACTGATGGTGTTGAAACAGGTCGATTTATCAATAAGATACGGGAATAGTTCTGTGTCTTCTTGTGCCTATGCTACTTACGGACTAATTTTGTCTGGAGAAACCGTAGGAGACATTGAGACGGGTTATCAATTTGGGCAACTTGCTCTCTTGTTACTCGATAAGTTTAATGGTAAAGAACTCAAAGCTAGAACAATATTTATTGTTAATTACTTTGTTAAACATTGGAAAGAGCATCTTAGAGAAACCTTAAACCCTTTGCAGAATGCTTACTCGATCGCCCTAGAAACTGGAGACTTAGAATATGCAGCTTATTCAGTTTGCGTATACTGCTACCATTCCTATGTATTGGGGAAGGAATTGGCAAAAGTAGAGGCAGAGATGGCAATGTACAGTAATACCCTCAGCCAACTGAAGCAAGAAACATCATATTACTATAACCAACTCAATCGACAGGTTTTATTGAACTTGATGGGACAGGCTGAAGATAAATGCCGTTTAATCGGTGAAAACTATGACGAAACAAAAATGTTACCCCTGCATCAAGAGGCGAATGCTCAAAATCTTTGTCGATCGGTCTATTTTTACAAGCTATTTCTCTGTTATCTTTTTCAAGACTATCAGCAAGCTATAGAAAATGCTAACTCAGCCGAAAAATATAGCGATAGCGCTGTAGGTACTATTCCTCTCTACCATTTCTACAATTCTTTACTTTATCTCGCTATCTATTGTGACGCACCAAAATCCGAGCAAAAACTCATCCTCCAGAAGGTGAAAGGCAACCAGAAAAAGATCAGAAAATGGGCGCATTTTGCTCCGATGACTCACCTCCATAAATTCTATCTAGTGGAGGCAGAGCGATATCGAGTTTTGGGTGAAAATGTTAGGGCGATCGACTACTACGATCGCGCCATTGCCTTAGCCAAAGAACATGACTACATAAACGAAGAGGCTTTGGCTAATGAACTCGCTGCCAAATTCTACATCGCTTGGGGAAAAGAGCAAGTTGCCCAAGCCTATATGACAAATGCTTACTACTGCTATTTACGTTGGGGTGCCACAGCTAAAATGACAGATTTGAAACGACAGTATCCAAAACTTTTAAAGCGTTTTACGACAGCCAATACGTCCATAGATTCGCGCAACAGCCTGTCTAATACCTCTGGCAGCACTTCAGGTGAAACCCTGGATTTGGCCGCATTGATGAAAGCATCTCAGGCGATCGCCAGTGAAATTGAGTTGGATAAACTCCTCACGACTTTGATGAGAATCTTGCTGGAAAGCTGCGGGGCACAAATTGGCCATCTAATTTTAGAGTCTCAAGGACAACTAAGAGTCGAAGCGTCAGGCGAGGCTAACTCAAATCAGGTGATGGTGTTGCAATCGACTCCAATAGAAACCTGTCTGCCTTTGTCGATTATTCACTATGTTGAAAGGACTCAGGAAGGACTGATTGAAACCAATGTGGCCCGTGAAGGCAGGTTTACCCAAGATGCTTATATCAAAGCACACCAGCCCAAGTCTATTCTTTGCGCCCCTCTGCTCAATCAGGGGCAATTAATTGGAATTGTTTACTTGGAAAATAATTTAGCAGAGGGCGTTTTTACACCCGATCGCCTGGAAGTGATTCAATTGCTTTCAAGTCAGGCGGCGATCGCACTTACTAACGCCAGACTCTACACCCAAGTACAATCGACGCAAAATCGCCTGAATAAATTCCTCAATGCTATACCTTTAGGCATCTCCGTTCACGACGCCAAAGGACAAATCATCTACACCAATCAAGTTGCCCAGCAGTTACTGAATATTCAAGATTTACCCAAAGCCGAAACCGCAAAATTATCCCAAACCTATGGCGTTTATCGGGCAGGCACTGGGGATATCTATCCAGTCGAACAGCTACCCCTGGTGCGATCGCTTGGCGGTGAAAAAGCTCAGGCTGATGACTTGGAACTATATCAAAACGAGCGGATTGTTTCTGTAGAATCAACCAGTACGCCAATATTCGATGACACGGGTAATGTAGAATATGCGATCGCAGCTTTTCAAGATATTAGCGATCGCAAACAGGCCGAAAAAACGCTGATCGAAAATGTCCGCTTAGAACAGGAAATTAGCGATCGCAAAAAAACAGAAGCAGAACTTGAACAAGCAAAAGACGCTGCTGAAGCTGCCAACAAAGCTAAAAGCACATTTCTTGCCAACATGAGTCATGAATTGCGAACTCCCCTGAACGCCATTCTCGGCTTTTCCCAACTGATGAATCAGGATATTAATCTGTTAAATGAACAAAAAGAAAACCTCAACATCATTCATCGCAGTGGAGAGCATTTATTGACTCTAATTAATCAGATCCTTGACCTTTCCAAAGTAGAATCCGGACGCATGACGCTATCGGAAACTAACTTTGACATTCATCAGTTACTAGCCGATATCGAGGAGATGTTTGCGTTGCCAGCAAAATATCAAGGCTTACAATTACGATTTAAATATGCTGCTGATGTTCCTAAATATATCTACGCTGATGAAGTTAAGTTGCGGCAAGTGCTGATTAATTTAATCGGTAATGCCCTTAAGTTTACCTCTTCTGGAAGCGTGTCTGTAGAAGTAAAAAGTCAACAGGCAAACGCCCAAAATGAAGCCGAAACACAAATAACCGACAAGCACGAACAAACAACCATTACTTTTGAAGTCAAAGATACGGGAGTTGGCATGGCGGCAGACGAACTGGAGAAACTATTCATACCCTTCGTACAAACAGAATCAGGTCAAAAACTACAGCAAGGAACGGGATTAGGACTGACGATTAGCCGTCAATTTGTCCGCTTGATGGGAGGTGAAATCACCGTTATCAGTGGTGGGAAAGCTTTCACCCCTGGAATGCCTCTGGGGAAATTATCTGATGATACAACAGCTCTACCGACATCTGGTACAACATTTAAATTTGACATTCCTGTGGGCCTGGCTGATAGCGCAATTCAAAACCAACCCTACAATCGTCGCGTCGTTGCCTTAGCGCCTAATCAACCCCTATATCGCATCCTAGTAGTTGATGATAAAGATGACAATCGGCAACTGTTAATTAAACTCCTCAAGCCTCTTGGTTTTGAACTGCAAGAAGCAACTAACGGTATTGAAGCCCTTGAAATTTGGGATTCCTACTCACCACATCTGATCTGGATGGACATGAGAATGCCGGTTATGGATGGTTATGAAGCCACGAAACGCATTAAAGGCACTATTAAAGGTCAAGCTATTGCTGTTATTGCTTTGACAGCTAGCGTGTGGGAAGAAGAAAAGGCAGTTATTTTATCGGCTGGGTGCGATGATTTTGTGCGAAAACCGTTCCACAAAGAAGCTATTTTTGATATCATGGCTAAGCATTTGGGAGTCGGTTATATTTATGAGGAGCAAGAGCTACCCTCTCCCCCTTCTAATGTGAGTGGAGAACCGTTAAATTTCACTGATTTATTAGCAGGGATGTCTCAAGAATGGATTGTAAAATTATATGAAGCAGCTATTGACGCTGATGCGGAATTAGTTTTTCAACTCCTGGAGGAGATTCCTGAATCTCACGCTTTCGAGCTTCAAACTCTCAGAAACTGGGTGACGAAGTTTCAGTTTGAGAAGATTCTCGATTTAACTGAACCCTTGGTTGGTGAATGATGATATTTTTAGGAATTACACATGTCAGAAACCGGGTTTTTTTACGATAATACTTGGTTACAGTCCGTAGATTCGCTAAAAAACCCGGTTTCTAGGCGTCGGAGTACGTAAATCCTGACGAAAAGACGCGTTGCAGCCCGTAGATTCGCTAAAAAACCCGGTTTCTTGGGTCAGATTGCGTAAGCCCCGTTTATCCTATTTGATAACACGGGGTTGGTTCTGTTCCATCATTGACTTTAATGCCGACTGTTTTAAGTCTGTAAGGTCGCGGATGGTAATTGAGCAACCGTCTCCCAATTTAACAGCAGTGAAATAATAGCATTTAGCCAGGTAATCACTTTCTAGATGAACCTCTCCTTTAAGCGATTCTCCAGTCTCAACAACCTCTACTAATAAATCAAACAATCCGGGACTCAATTGATTAAGCAGTTTTTTCAGAACTGGCTCGCCCGCGAGTTCTGTTCGTCTTTTCCCTAAAAGTCTGGCAAAAACAGGGTTAACTACCAAGCAGCGAAAATCTTCAATTTCTCCAGCAATATCTGCCCTCACCGCCTCCACTGCGGCTATTCCATCCAGAGATGAGTTTAGCAAATTTGCCAGCAGGGCGCGAGATTGGTAGGCAATTTCTGCGGTTTGTTGGTGTCGAGCTAGTGCTTCTTTAACTTGTCGTTTTTGGTGCTGAATAGTGACCTGAGTTTCCAGGCGAACTAGCACTTCTTCTGGCTCAAAAGGTTTAGAAATGTAGTCAATTCCCCCTACCTTAAAAGCTTTGACTTTATCAAAAACTTGGTCAAGTGCGCTTAAGAAAATAATCGGAATTTCTGAGGTTTTTTCATCGGATTTGAGGGTTTCGCAGACTTGATAGCCGTCCATGTCTGGCATTTTAATATCCAGCAAGAGAACATCGGGGGGATGATTGCGAACTGTCCTCAAGGCCATCGCACCGTTGGTGACGCAGCGAACTGTATACCCCTCCTTAGTGAGAATTTCGGTTAGAAAACGCAGATTTTCTGGGAGGTCATCAACAATTACAATGTTGCCTTTGCAAGTTTCTAATTGATGAAGGTCACTTTCTCCTACCTTAGCGTTCGCGAACCGACGATCGCCTTTTGCATTGGCG
Source organism: Microcoleus sp. N9_B4 (assembly GCF_036701635.1). Classification (NCBI taxonomy): domain Bacteria; kingdom Bacillati; phylum Cyanobacteriota; class Cyanophyceae; order Oscillatoriales; family Microcoleaceae; genus Microcoleus; species Microcoleus sp. N9_B4. The sequence goes on from NZ_JAUBRC010000053.1 coordinate 29,618, forward strand.
ATCGCACTTGTGGTGTTTTGCTTCTCTAGCACAGAGCGAAAGTTATTCTTAGTAACTTTTTCCCCCATTACCTCTGAAAGGCGCTGCCACAGGATGGCTGCTAAATCTTTGATATGTCCTATGCTCAGGTACAAGCTGTCAGCAATGACACTATAAGTTGCGTTTTCCCAAGCAGCTTTTAAGATTTCTTTTTCAAGCAAACTTAAGGTTTTACTGGTTTTGGACTCTAAGGCTGATTCGATCAATTCTAGGGCTTCTTGAAAAGTCATGTACAAATCCATCTCATCGGGTAAAGTTTTTAAGTTTTGCACCCTAGCTTTGAGTTATACACCGTAGTAAGTCGGTGGAGAAATTCCTAATAGCTATTATGCCAGACTTATTGACACTTACGATCGGGGCGATCGCCCCCGATCGTGATTCCACCTTGTCGAAACCCGAAAAAGGCGATCGCGCCCGCCTAATTCTTTGTGAGAGCGATCGGCTTAAATCCTTGTCAGCACAAGGCTTCTAAGTTGCTTGTCACCCCCTGAACGCCTACAAAAAACCCGCCGACATTTTTGTCAGCGGTGAGTTGTGGTTGAGGTCAAACTCTAGAATCTGGAAATTAACAGAGGCGAGAAGTGCGATCGCGCGCTTGAAGAGAAATGTATCGAAATAGAAACGCGATCGCAAATTTATTTGTTCTACCCTCCGAGAACTCCCCACCTCCAGATGGTTTCCCAACTACGCTTCAACTATCAGAGTAATGTTGTCAAGTCTCACGACGCGAACAACTTCACCGGGTTGCAAAGTTATTTCTCGAACGCACTTGGCAGGCCACCAACTGCTTTGAAATCGCACACTGCCCGACTGATTTGGTTTAATTTCTTCTTCAACGATCGCTCTTTCTAAATGGCTGACAGTCATGATTACTTTCTCCCGATTGTAGATTTGCCTTAACTTTCAGAATTGATCGCAAACGACGCTGCAACGATCAAAGTAATATTTTCAATTCCCACGACGCGAACCACCTCACCGGGTTCAAAAGTCATGTCTCGATCGCACTTCGCCGGCCACCAACTGTTTTGGAAACGAACGCGGCCGCATTCTTGAGGGCGAATTTGTTCATCCACGATCGCTGTTTCAACATCGTTAATAGACATAGCTGCTTGCTCCAGAATATAAACTCGACTCGATCGCTGTGTAAGTTAGAAGCTTTTCTGTTCACTTCCCATCCACACTCAACAGTATCCCCGGCCGACCTCGGCCGTGTCAGTCGGTAAAAGTCCATACAAGTCCACTGTTTGAGCGTGTAAGCGAGTCGGAAAAAGTCTGTTAAAGTTGTCTCAGATGGGTAACGCTAAACCTGGTGACTAAATGGAAGCCGATCGTGCACTGGATTTTACTAATTCGTTACTTGTGGCTCGAAACCTGAAAACTCTCGATAACCTTGACAGCGCTATCTTTCGCGAAGCATGGCAAGGAGTGCAAGGCAGGACGTACCAACAGGTTGCAGATAGTGAAGGGTATGGAGTAGGGACTGTTAAGGATGCCGCCTCTAATTTGTGGAAGCGGCTTTCAGCCTTGTTTGGAGAAGGCGAAAAAGTCAAAAGAGACAACCTTCAAGCGGTTGTAGAACGGTATTGGCGCAGCTACTCGAAACTTGAACCGCAGTCGGGACAAACTGTTCCGGCCCAAGTATCTCTCGGACTTGATGCGGATTTGGAAATCGAAAACCCGAATTTTTTGGGCCGCTTCGGGGCGATCGAAGATCTCAATACTCTTGTCGCCCAAGGTGCAAAAGTGATTGTCATCCAAAGTGCCGGCGGTATCGGCAAAACAACTTTGGCCAGACAGTATCTCAAATCTCAAGGGTTCGATCGAACCATTGAACTGTTGATGGCAAAAGAGACAGAGAATATCACAGCATTGGAAAGTGCGATCGAAGAATGGCTCAAGCAAGACTTTCAGGAAGAACCAGGGCCAGACTTTGGCGTCACCCTGGGGCGGTTGAAGCGACAGCTTCAGACTCACAAAGTCGGCGTATTGATTGACAATTTGGAAGCTGCACTCGACGGACAAGGTAAGTTTATTGAACCGCACCGGCTTTACGTGGAACTATTGCGAGTTTTGGCTGACGCAGCGGTGCAATCGGTAACGCTGATTACCAGTCGCGATCGGCTGTGCGATTCTGATGTCACCGTCGAACACTACCTGCTTCCTGGATTGGAAGTTGAAGTTTGGCGGCAGTTTTTTAGCGCCCGCAACATCAATATAGATGATATCGCCCTCAAGGAAATGCACAAAGTTTACGGCGGCAATGCCAAAGCAATGGGCATTATTTGCGGCACGATTCGAGAAGATTTTGACGGAGATATGGCGGCCTACTGGCTGGAAAACAGCGACGATCCGCTCCTTGAAACTGACTTAAAAAATTTAGTTACCAGTCAGTTTAACCGCCTGCAAGAACTCGATGCCGAAGCCTATCAACTCCTCTGTCGCTTGGGCTGTTACCGCTATCAAGACGTGCCGACAGTCCCTACTGACGGACTTTTGTGTTTGCTGTGGGACGTGCCCGAAGCCGGACGCCGACAAATCATTAAATCGCTGTTGCACCGATCGCTAGTCGAGTCTCAGAAGGGCGAATACTGGCTGCATCCAGCAATTCGGGAAGAAGCGGTCGATCGGCTCTCGCCCGGAGATTGGGAGACTGCCAACCGCAAAGCTGCCGAGTTCTGGACAGAGAGTGTTGAAAATATTGAAACTGTAGAAGATGCCCTGAAAGCCTTTGAAGCTTACTATCATTATGTGGCAATTAGCTGTTTCGACCAGGCCGCGAGCGTCATCCTCAAAAAAATCAATATCCAGTTTGCCAAAGATTACAAGCTAGGTAGAGCACTCTACAAATTAGGTTTCTTGCAGCCCATAATTTCAGCAACTACTCGCATCGTCAACAATGTGACTTCTGATTATTATTTGAGCGGTTTATACAGTATTTTAGGTATTTGTTACCGGATCTTAGGTGAAATAAATCAAGCGATAGAATGCCATCAAATATCAGAAATAAAAGCCACTAAATCTTTGCAAATTCTAGCGAAAAGCAGCGACCCGGAAAACGGCAAACAAGCTAATCTGGAATTCTGGAAAATTAACGCTGCAATTAATATAGGTTTTTGTCAAATAGAAATGGGCGAATTAGAATCAGCTATGGAGATATTTGTCAAGCTGAAAACTTCGCGGGACGAAATCGAGATTAATAGCTATTCGATCGATGTCGGGTTAGCTTTCCTCAACTCCTGTGTCGGAGCCAAAAAAGAGGCGGAAGAGCTCGCCGAAAAACTTTATGCCGATCGGGAAAACAGTCAGTTGGTGGGTACGGGATACAAGTTAGTTTTTCTCGCCGCCACCTATCACAATCTGGGAGAGACAGAGAAAGCTTTGAGCTTGTACCGCCAAGCGATCGCCCAAGCCGACCAAAACCAGTACAGCACCATCAAAGCCAAATCTCTCAGCGGTATAGCAGCGCTGTACCGAGAAGCGGGAGAATTTGACCAAGCCCTGCAGCACCATGCAGAAGCAATAGAAATACTCGATCGAGCTAGCGCCAAATTAGACCGAGCCGAAGCTTGCTATCAACTAGCACTGACAGAACAAAAACTTGGTAACACCGAGAAAACCCAAGAAAATTTTGACCGCGCCATTCAACTGTTCAGCGAAATGGACGCTAGCAAACAAGTAGAAAAAGTACAGTTAGCCGCCACCAAAAAAACCGAAAAAATACCTAATTAATCGAGCAAAAAATCAGAAAATAGATACAATAAACGAAAGAACAACCATAAACTTTGTAGAGATGAAACTAAAACGATTGGGACACGTAGCCGTCTGCGTGCAAGACATAGAGAAGTCTGCTGAATTCTACCGCAACTTGGGTATGGAGTTAGTCTGGAAAGATGCAGACTGGGCTTATTTGAAAGCAGGAGAGGACGGATTGGCGCTGTTGAGTCCGAGTTACGACCAAGCAGGGCCACATTTTGGGTTTGTATTTGACGATCGTACCGAAATGGAATCCGCCTACGAACAACTCAAAGCCGATGGTGTTTCCGTCACGCACATTCACGAACACCGCGACGGTACTGCATCCTTCTACGGCAGAGATCCAGATGGGAACGGTTTTGAATACCTTTACGAACCGGCCTGAAGATTCTAGGGCTTACGAATCAAAACCCAAGAAACCGGGTTTTTAGCGGTTTCTGCGAGTTGCAGTGCGTCTTATCGACAAAAACCCGGTTTCTGACCACGTGCGCGAACTAAATTAAGTAAGCGCCCAGAAAAAAATAGAATATCCAGATACCCGGTTGGGCGTTCCTTCTTCCGTTCCCGGAACATCCCTACAACTCCCCGAATAATCTGAGGTACTAACACCGAGGCTTCTCAAGTAAGGTGCAGGCTGTGAATCCGAAATATATCCACAACTTCCGAAAATCGGCTCGATAATCTAAAATCTAAAATCTAAAATCTAAAATCCTCATGTTGCAGAGAATACAAGTCAGAAACCGCTGGAAATCAATCTTCAAACCCTGGGAAGAAGCAGACCCTTGGCTGTTTGGCGCTTGCATCGCCCTCACCATCTTCGGCGGAATCATGATCCGCAGCGTCGAAATCAACCAGGGGCTGATCGACTGGTGGCGACACTGGGTAACTGGGGCAGTCGGTTTGTTCCTCGCCATCATCATTTCCCGCTGTCGCTACCAAATACTGCTTGAGTGGAAATGGCCGATTTATATATTAATCAATTTGTCCCTGATCGCAGTCCGCTTTATCGGTACTACAGGGCTCGGTGCCCAGCGGTGGATCAACATCGGCGGCTTTTACCTGCAACCATCAGAATTTGCCAAAGTAGGCATGATTGTCACTTTAGCAGCTCTCCTGCACGAGAAGAGTGTCCCCACAGTCCGGGATATGTTGAGGATGCTGGCGATTATGGCTGTACCCTGGGGATTGATTTTTGCTGAACCCAATTTAGGTACTTCCTTAGTGTTCGGCGCGATCACAATGGGGATGTTTTACTGGGGAAATGTCAATCCCGGCTGGCTAATATTGCTATTCTCTCCTCTCATCTCTGTTCTCTTCAATAACCTGTCTACACCGATTTGGATAGCCTGGGTAGTTGTTGCGGGTATTATCGCTTGGCGAACCCTGCCTTGGCCCTGGTTGGGGACTTTCGGTGCTGTGTTGGTGAACGTTGTTTCTGGACACCTCGGACATCTTTTTTGGAATGTGCTCAAGGATTATCAAAAAATGCGCCTGACAGGGTTTTTAAACCCCGAGAAAGACCCTTTAGGCAGCGGATATCACTTGATTCAATCTCGGATTGCTATTGGCGCTGGGGAACTGAAGGGCCGGGGTTTGTTTCAGGGAACGCAAACTCAGCTTAACTTTATTCCCGAACAGCATACGGACTTTATCTTTTCAGCTATTGGCGAAGAATTGGGTTTTATTGGCTGTATTAGCGTGTTGTTGGTGTTCTGGATAATTTGTTTCCGGTTGGTGACGATCGCTCAAACTGCTAACGATAATTTTGGTTCTTTGCTGGCAATCGGCGTACTGTCAATGTTGATTTTTCAGGTGTTCGTAAATATTGGGATGAACATTGGCTTGGCTCCGGTTACGGGCATTCCGCTGCCTTTCCTAAGTTACGGGAATGCGTCGCTGCTGAGTAATTTTCTCGGCCTGGGACTGGTGGAGGCTGTAGCAAGCCAGCGACAGCGCCATAAGCGTTGGAATTAGGTCATTGGTAATTGGTAATGGGTTTTGGGAATGCGATCGCCCTTTTGATTTCTTTCGAGAGATGCTGCGGGCGATCGCATTTTTTGTCGATCGACCAAGGCGCATCTAAATTTTACGCTTCCTGAGCGGAGCCTTGATGAGTGTCAAGTTTGATACAATTATTGTCTGGCGCGCGCGAGAACCCGCCCAACAATAAAATTTAGAGTCCTAACAGCTTAAGTAGATCAACTTAATTAAACCACTCCTGACGCAAAAAATAAATGGTTTTATGCGCTATGGGTAAGCCACTATCTGTGCAGTGGACGCCCTAATGAGGACGTTATCAATGCCTGAAAATCTTGCTATTATTACATTTTTTTTCTTCTTCCTTCCTTCTTCCTTCTTCCTTCTTCCTTCTTCCTTCTATCCTTTACATCCGCTACATCCCGTACATTGCTCGTTGCCGAACTTCCTTCTTCCTGACATCCGCTACATCCCGTACATTGCTCGTTGCCGAACTTCCTTCGCCTCTGATTACTCGTTCATATTCTTGTACGTAGCAACAGCCGAAGGCGAACTCCGGTTTAAATAACGGAAGATCCAATACTTAAATACCGTATCCAAGATCACTGGAAACGTTGCAATGAACAAAAATATGAACTGCCTATTTTCTGGCAGTCCCAAATGCCTCGATACACCTTCGAGAACTACTTCCCAACCGTGAGGGGAGTGGAATCCGACAAACACATCTGTAAACAAAATAATTACGAAAGCTTTCGCACTGTCACTGAGGCCGTAAATCACATCGTCCATGAAAGACTTTAAAATCTCAATCTCTTTCTTGTTAGTGACGATAATCGCGGCAAAGGCAATCAAGGAAATCAAATCGGCAAAAATATTTTTAATAGCTCCCCCACTTTCAGCGCGGTATTCCTCCGCTAGTTCAACTGCTTTTTCGGCAATCTTATTTTCCGTTTCCTCTAAAGAAAGCGAGGGAGCCGTGCCTATTAACCTTTCAAATTTGAGGCGCTGCTCAAATCTCTCCAGTTCTTGGAATGCTTCTTCTTCCAGGTTAACATTTATGAAAAGTGGAGCATTTTCTTGACCTCTAAAATGGTCAACTATCGGGCCGACTAAAAAGTTTTTGGAGATTTGATTCGTCAACAGGGGAACTAAAATCAAAAGCAAAATAAATCTGAGGGAAATAATTGTTTTTACTTTGGAATTGCGAAAGTTCTTGACTACTTCTTTTTCAGCTCCAGGGTCTAAATCTTTAGTGATTCGGTTCAAAGTCCCCAAAAGCGATCGCGGTAATAAATTCACTTCTTCATAGTTAGTGTCAACCTCACCATCGTGAATTTTCACAGAATTAGCTGAACCTTTATTTTGGTCAGGTGGAGAGCTGCTATTTGTTGTAGATTTGGCTTGCAGATTTACTGAACTGACAACCGGAACAATTGCCGTCGATCTACTATTATTAATATACTTGTCGATGACTCCATCAATAAACTCTAGCTTCTCAAATATAAGGGAAGCTCTATCTTTATTGTTGAGATTTAATCCGTGCTGGTGAGGCTCAGCGCTGTGCCCCGTTTTCGGTTTGGCCCCCACTCGCTCCGGCAGTTCCAAAAAAGAACGGCTAGCATTAAACTCAACCATTCTGGTTTGGATGACCTTGAGGTATTTTTGCAGTTCGGATTTAAAGAAAGACAGGGTGCTTTGTCCGTAATCTCCCGATCGCTCAGAGATTCCTTGACCGCCAAAATGCTCGTCTTCGATCGCCTTAATTGCTAACGCAGCATCGTAGGCCTGTTCTAGAGCCCTCTCAGGGGTTTCTCGATACCATTGGTGAAGGCTGTAGAGATATTTTACAATCCTGTTCCAGGGAGAAGTATTCATAGCTAAAGCTGGTTAGTTGGCTGTAGACATTAGTGATTAAAGTATTCACGGTATGGTAACAAATTTACATAAATTGAGAACTGCCACGGAGGATTCAATTTGGATTGTCGGATCTGCCCGCAGCGGTAAAACCACTCGTTTAGTCGAGCAGTTCTGCATTTGGAGCAAAACTGTCAAGCCTCTGCCTGCAACAGTTTCAGGGCGATCGAGTTCCGGGCGGCGGCGGGCGGGACAAACTGCCCCAGCAATTTTAGTCTTAGCAGCTAATGGAGACAACCGGCTAGAATTGGCCGATCGCATCGCCGTCGCTACCGAAGGAAAATATACCTTCCACTCCACAACGCCCTTCGGTTTTTTTGAGCAGGAGGTATTGTTATTTTGGCCCCTGCTAGTTCAGTCGCTGGATTTGAGGGCTCAATTTCCCCTGCGGCTGCAACCTGAAACAGAACTGGAACTTGCCGCGAGACTCTGGCGTCGCGAACTAGACGAAGGCATTTTGCAAAAAACAGGGGTAAGTCCAAATCGAATGGTGCGTCGAACACTAGACTTATTACAACTTGCTGCTGTCAGCGGTACACCGAGAGAAGAGATTCCCAGCATTCTGGAACAGGGATTTGCTGGTGACGGCGGCTCGACCAACCTGTGGACTAGCATGGGAGAGTTGCTGGAAAGGTGGCGGGAATGGTGCTTGATGCGGGGGCTCCTGACTTACGGGATTGTTTGCGAACTCTACTGGCGCTATTTGTTGCCGGATGTCAGTTATCAGCAGCATTTGGCCTCTAGATACCAAGCTGTGATCGCAGACGATGTTGACGATTATCCGGCGATAAGTCGCCATTTGTTCGATCGAATGCTCGACCAAGGTGCGGCGGGGGCGTTCTCCTACAATCGGGATGGAGGAGTGCGTTTGGGCTTGGGGGCTGACACGGAATACCTAGCCCAACTCGAAAGCCGCTGTCAAAGCGTGGAAAATTTGGACGCAACAGCAGGTTTAGCCCCAGAGATTGGAGATTTAGCGGTAAGTTTAGCAGTTAATACTGAGGGTTTTTATCCTTTAGGCTTGAGTTTGCCCGGTAAAGTTCGATCGCTCCAAACCACTTCCCGGGCTCAACTGCTGCGAGAAACCGCCGAAATCATCGTCGATGCGGTGAAGTCACAAGCCGTGGAACCGCAGGAAATCGCCGTAATTGCCCCTGGGATGGATGCGATCGCCCGTTACAGTTTAACGGAAATTCTCGCGCGAGATGGTATCGCAGCCGTATCTCTCAACGATCAGCGTCCCCTCTCGACTACCCCAGAGATTCGAGCTTTACTCACTTTGTTAGCGTTAGTTTATCCGGGACTCGGCCGTTTAGTCGATCGAGACGGCGCAGCCGAAATGCTGGTGGTGTTGGGCAGCCAGAAACACCGTTCATTGGAAACAGAAGATGCCAACTCGACGTTCAATCTAAAATCTCAAATTCACAATCAAAAATCGATCGACCAAGTGAGAGCAGGTTTAATCGCCGATCACTGTTTTTGCCCAGATATTGATCGACCTCAATTGCTGCCAATTACAGCCTTTCCCCGGTGGGACCGACTGGGACACCGAGCCGCCCGGGCCTACGAGCACATTGTCGAGTGGATCGAACAACAGCGATCGCAACAGCAGGAGCGGCTGTTGCCGAGTCCAATTGCCCTACTCGATCGAGCCATCCAGAAATTTCTCATGAACGACAGATACCTGCCCTACGATCGGCTAGCAGCCCTGCGCGAGTTAATGGAAACCGCCACCCACTACTGGGAAATCAACGGGCGAATGCAGCGCGTAGAACCAACAAACGGCGACGACTCAGAAACGATCGCCCGGTTCATCCAGTTGTTGCGCCAAGGAACCGTCACCGCCAACCCCTTTCCAGTTCGTCCAGAAGGCCCAGCAGCCAGAGCCGTCACCCTCGCCAACATCTTCCAGTACCGCAGCAGCCGGCGCGCCCACAAATGGCACTTTTGGCTGGATGCCGGCTCGCCCCTGTGGCTGAGTGGTGGTGCGGCGACATTGTTTGGTGCTCCCTTATTTTTGCGATCGCAACTGGGGCGTCCCTGGGAAACCGAAGAGGAAACGGCGGCCGACCAACAGCGACTGCGGCGAATTCTGCTAGATTTGTTAAGTCGCTGTTCCCTGCTTTACCTGTGCCACAGCGAACTATCCGTCAGTGGACAAGAACAAACCGGGCCGCTTCTGCCCCTAATTAACAGCTCTGTTTCTTGTCAGCAGTCAGCATAAGGCATTCGCTTCTGGAGGCAAGAGGCACATCTGTATTTAGCATTCGACATTCGGAAAGAAAAAATTATGACGGCGAAGATTTTTATTTTTTCTGATTCTGGATAAATACACCGGGCTGACTCCAAGCCCGACTTCTACGTTCTATCGAAATGGCGCGATATTAAAGTATACCCAACATAGGCAGCAAAACGTGCAATCATTAATATTTTGAGATCAAAAGATGCCCCGCTTAAAAAATATCTATAGCCGTGGCAGTTTTGATTTAGTATGTTAGAAATGATGGGGTTATTAATCAATTTTAAGCCAGATTTGTGGCAACAAACTGATACTAATCAGTTCTTAAAGTTAATCGGGATCGTCGTTTAAAGGAGCCAAAATAATGCCAAGTGCAGTGCCATTAGTAATTATACCAACACCCACTCCAGAACCAACACCAGAACCAACACCCACTCCAGAACCGACGCCAACACCAACACCAACACCCACTCCAACACCCACTCCAACACCCACTCCGACGCCGACGGGAACTCCAACTCCCTCCGGGGACGACACATTTGGCGGCATAGACGACACATTGGGCGGAGGCCAAGGTACCTCGCCCGCAGTCATCGGCGGCGTAGTCCGCGGCACAGAAAGCAACGACTCCTTAGCTGGCAGTCCCGGCCCCGACGTGATTTCCGGGCTGCAAGGCAACGACACCTTGCAAGGAGTCGGAGGCGACGATTTACTATTCGGGGCCGATGATGACGACGTGCTGTTCGGCAATGAGGGCAACGACGTTCTTGATGGCGGTTCAGGACTCGATACCCTGTACGGAGGCAAAGACAACGACTCCCTCGACGGGGGAAATAACCCCGACCTGTTGTATGGCAATGACGGCAACGACACGGTAATCGGAGGCGAAGGCAGAGACACGGCTTACGGTGGCAAAGGCAGCGACAGCTTGCGTGGGGGCTCTGGCGACGATAGCTTTTTGGGCGATCGAGGCGACGACATCCTGTGGGGCGACCAAGGCAACGACTCGCTCTTCGGCGGCGACGGCGAAGACTTGCTATTTGGCAACGAAGGAGGCGACTGGCTATACGGAAACGCCGGCGGGGACACATTTTTTTCCGGCGACGGCGACGACATAGTATTCGGTGGCGACGGTGATGACATCGTGGACGGCGGTGCTGGCAACGACGTTCTTTGGGGCGAAGGAGGCAAAGACATAATGGCAGGAGGCGAAGGCAGAGATGTCTTCGTCATCGGTGCCTTCAGTTCCCCCAGCGGCAGCAGCGACGGCACTAACCCGGCATTTCTCACCACAGGCGGCCCCGATATCGCCGATGCCGACATTTTCACAGACTTTCGCCAAGGCGAAGATTTAATCGGGTTAACCGGCGACCTCAAGTTTGAAGATTTGGTAATCTTCCAAAGCACTGAGACCAAAGCCGGCAGTACGATTATTCGCAACGGCGTCAGCGGCGACTTTTTAGCAGTATTGCCCGGAGTAGACAGCAGAACCCTAGGGCGAAGCTCATTTGTAATTGCCCCCACAGTTCCCGGCAGCGCAACTCCGCTTCCCCTACCGACGCCGACACCAACGCCGACGCCGACACCAACGCCGACGCCGACAGACAGTCCGACACCGACACCAACGCCGACGCCGACAGACAGTCCGACACCGACGCCGACAGCCAGCCCGACACCAACGCCGACAGAGCCGGTGCCGATATTCCCGGGGTCGCCGACGCCGACAGCAAGTCCGACGCCGACAGCAAGTCCGACGCCGACAGCAAGTCCGACGCCCATCCTTAACCAACCTCCAAAAGCAGTTAACGACAACTTCACCACTGTTGCCGGTCAAACACTCAGTTTCAACGTTCTGTTGAACGACACTGACGCGGAAAAAAGCGCTCTGACTGTCACGACTTTTACTCCAACAGGCAAGGGCAGCCTGGTTCCTGTGGGCGGCGGCGCATTCAAATACACGCCGAATCCGGGCTTTTCGGGTAGTGACAGCTTCAGCTACTCGATCTCAGATGGCAACGGCGGCACAAGTCAGGCGGTAGCAACCATCAACGTTAGCAACCCGCCACAGCTAGTAATTAACGACGGTGTGGTGGTTGCCAAAAGTAATCCTACCCAGACGATTACTGCGGCCGATTTGTTAGTCACAGATCCCGACAACACCCCTTTGGAAATCGTTTACACGATTACTAAAGCCCCCGATGCTACCAGAGGTTTTGTCCAAAGGGGCACCACCTTTCTCAACGTCGGTGGCAAATTCACACAAGACGATATCAACAACAACATCGTCAAATACAACTTGCTGGCGACAGGTGGCAGCGACAGTTTCACGTTTACAGCCTCCGACGGGTCTGCAACTGTTGGGCCGGCATCCTTCAGCATCACGGTGGTAGATAATATTGTCGATCGCAGCGCACTCCCGGCCAGCAGCTTTACAGGCAGCAACCTCAGCGACTTCATCCTCGGCGGGGCCGGCGACGATACCCTCGCTGGGGGCGACGGCAACGACATCATCGATGGCAGTGGCGGCAACGACCTCGAATTCGGTGAAGCAGGCAACGACTCGGTGGTAGGTGCGATCGGCAACGACACCCTTGACGGCGGACTGGGCAACGATACTGTTGACGGCCAAGACGGCATAGACTCGCTGATCGGCGGACTGGGCAACGACCTGATGTTCGGCGGCAATGACAATGACAACCTCTTGGGCGGAGACAACAACGACACCATTGACGGCGGAACAGGCAATGACTCGATGTTGGGAGAATCCGGCGACGACTCGATACTTGGTGGCACTGGGACCGACACCTTACTTGGTGGCATTGGCGACGACTCCCTCGACGGCGGTGCAGGCGACGACATCCTCGACGGTGGACTGGGCAGAAACTTGCTCGACGGCGGTATCAATAACGATTCCATATCCGGCGGCGACAACGATGACACGATTTTGGGTGGACAAGGCAACGACACGGGACTCGGAGGTTCGGGCAATGACTACGTGTTGGGCGAGGCCGGCACCGACTCCCTCGACGGCCAAGCTGGCGACGACACTCTCGACGGCGGTGCCGGCAGCGACTGTCTCAGCGGCGCCTTCGGCAATGACTTGGTATTGGGCGGCGATGACAACGACTCGCTTTCCGGCGGTGCAGGCAATGACATTTTGGGCGGTGGCAACGGTTCTGACTTGCTCACGGGCGATGCTGGCAATGATTTCTTCTACTACGAAACTCCCAGCGAAGGCGTGGACGTGATTGCTGACTTTAACGCTAACGGCAGCGAGACCGACAGATTTTTGTTCAGGTCATCAAATTTCGCAGGTTTAACCAACTCTGGAACTACTCTCGATTTCACCAGTTTTATCGTCAGGAATATCGGGTCTAGCGGCGACGACATCAGCAAGCAATCAGTCATTTTGTTTGAATCTAAATTTGATAACGCTCAAGCAATAAATGCAGTGTTGAAGAATCAAAAGGGTTCGAGCCAAACGGGAGCTTTCTTCGTGTACCTGAACAATACTTTTAACAAGTACGTTCTCGGCTTTGACCCGAATGTGGCAGATGACAGTCTCCCAGCTTTCGATTTGGCAGTGTTGAATTCTATTCCTACAGTGCCGGGAGCTCTCAGCACCGTCATTACTGCATCTGACTTTAAGTTTATTTAGTAGTTTTTGAGTAGCGTCGCAAGGAGTCGGAACAATGGCAAGTGCAGTACCACTAATTTTTCTCGAAGGGCGGCTACCCGATGAGAACGGGGATAGTTTGGATAGCGGCACGGTGCCGTCGCCTACGCCGTCGTCGGGGACTTCGACAACGATGACGGGGACTTCGACAACGATGACGGGGACTTCGACAACGATGACGGGGACTTCGACAACAATGACGGGGACTTCGACAACGATGACGGGGACTTCGACAACGATGACGGGGACTTCGACAACGATGACGGGGACGGGCCCGGACATTTCGATCACCCCGGTGCCGCGACCACCTCTGACAGTTCCCACGCCTCCCCCACAGCCAGTTTTTGTCGATGGCTTAGTTGTCGGAAATGATGGGGATAACTATTTAATCGGCAGCTTGTTCAATGACACTATTTCCGGGGGGGCCGGCGACGACACGCTTCTGAGTCGGGACGGAGACGATCTACTCAGGGGCGAAGACGGTAACGATTCTCTCAACGGTGGCGCTGGTAAAGATATCGTTGAGGGCGGGCGCGGTAATGACACGGCGCGGGGCGGCAAAGGCGATGACTTGGTTTCTGGCGACGAGGGCGGTGACGTAGCTTTTGGCGACCAGGGCAACGATCTTGTCTTGGGTGCTGAGGGTAACGACACGCTGTACGGCGGTAAAGGCAATGACTGTCTGCGCGGAGGTGGCGAGGACGACCTGATTTTTGGCGACAAGGGCAGTGACACTGTTTTTGGCGACACGGGTAATGACTGCCTCATCGGCGGCGCTGGCAATGATATTTTGTTGGGCCAGGAGGGCGGGGATGTCATCACCGGGGGCGTTGGTAACGATACTGGTGATGGCGGCGAGGGTGATGACCTGATCTTCGGGGGTGACGGCAATGATTCTTTGTCTGGGGGGCCTGGGGATGATATTCTTTCGGGCGATCGCGGATCGGATACTCTGACAGGAGGCGACGGATCGGATATCTTTGTTCTCGGTAGGGTGGGCACGTCGCCTGGTAGCAACGGGTTTCTCACTACTGGCGGCCGCGAAATCGGTGATGCTGATGTAATTAGAGATTTTAATGCGGGAGATTCGATCGGTCTGGCTGGAGGTCTAAACTTTACAGAGTTAGAAATTTTTCAGGGCCAAGGCTCGAATTCTAGCAACACGATTATTAGGGACAGGCGAACTGGGGAATTTTTGGCGGTGTTGATTGATGTTCGATCGAACTCGCTAGATGAATCTAGGTTCACTACAGCTCAAATACCGCGCGTAAACGACAATCCCTTCACCATTGAGGGGACAAGTCCTTCTCCGACACCAGCAACGGGGACAACACCTTCTCCGACACCAGCAACGGGGACAACACCTTCTCCGACACCAGC
>NZ_JAUBRC010000054.1:0-40063 GCF_036701635.1 Microcoleus sp. N9_B4
GTTGTTAGTTGTTAGTTGTTAGTTGTTAGTTGTTAGTTGTTAGTTGTTAGTTGTTAGTTGTTAGTTGTTAGTTGTTGGAATGAAAAATAAATAAGGTGACTAATAGAGCAATAGTTTACCTTGGATCGAGGCTTCTGGGGTTTAATTGTGCAAGTTATTTATTTTTCATTCCTTAGTTGTTAGTTGTCAGTTGTTAGTTGTCGTTGGTTTTAAGAACGGGTTCTCCGGCCGTTCCACAATACATAAATTTTACGTGGGTGGAATGACTAATGACTAATGACTACTGACTAATGACTACTGACTACTGACTACTGACTACTGACTACTGACTACTGACTACTGACTACTGACTACTGACTACTGAGGCGGTTTCGGTTCTTGAATTTGCGGAACAGAATGCTGTTTCTTAAATCGATTAAAGCCGTAAACCGCAGCCCCAATTAACAGCAAATAAGGACTGTAAGCCAGCAGCCAAATACCCAAACCAAACAAACCCAGCGTCAATTCACCCACAGAATGAGTCGCTTTCCCCCAAGTTTCCTGTACCCGCAAACCTAGAGAAGGTTCGGGAGTTTGTTGAGCCGATACAGCAGCTTCTAGAGTTAAGCTAATAGTTGAATAGGCTACTTGATTTCGCAAACTTTTTAACTGAGCGTCAATGCGTTCTATCGACTCCCGAATATTGCTCAACTCTTGAGAAGCTTTGAGCACATCGCCGACAGAACCCGATCGCTCCATAATTTTTAACACCATTTCCTCCGATTTGCGGAGGTTCCGCAGTCTAGCCTCGCTGTCAACTAATTGATCGGTAACATCCTCAGCCGTCAGAGAACGGTTCTCTACAGTTCCGAGTTTTGCCAAAGTGTCTAAAGTAGTTTCTAACCGTTGTTGAGGTACGCGAATCTCCACAGACGCCGTTTGGCGGACACTCGAATCCGGCGGCTTCTGATTTTGGAAACCCAAGATATCGCCTTGCTGTGTTTCGACAATATTAGTAACAGATTTAGTGCTGGCGTCAATAGATTTGACCACTACACTGAGTTGGGCTTTTTTAATCAGTTGAGGACGGGTTGCGGTCGTTTCTGCTGCTTTTTTTGATGCACCAGGAGTTTTTGACCTCTGGGCTGCTGGATCCGGTGCTGGTGCCGATTGTGGAGCCGATGCGGCAACTTGGTTTTCACGGCTGCTGGGTGAAGCTGCACCGCCTGGAGCGCTGCTGGTTGAATCTCCTCCGCAGCTAGGCAAAGCAATGGCTGAAGATAAAGTTAAGAATACCGCCACAGCAAAACGAGTTGTGCTGTTGGTGGCTGGGTTTGGGTTTGGCTGGTGCGGGGGGGAATTGATTGTGAGGTGAGTTTTCATTTGGGAGACTCCTCTAAAAAATTCTTGGGTATTGAATTTTATGCTGGTTTTAATTTAAGCTCGAATAGATAGCATTAGTTTAGCCGATACCGAAATGGAAACGGTAGAGGTTGAATAATTTGGGATTTTTAACCGCAGATGAACGCAGATGAACGCCAATAAATGTCGGTGTGATGACCGAAAACAATTTGGTCACAAGTCCCCGAATTTATCTGTGGAGCCCGAAAAAAGCTCCTCGCTCCCCATCGCCAGCCCTCGGATTTCTGAGCGAGGTCGCTTTATTCAATCTAAAATCTAAAATCTAAAATCTAAAATCGAATGACGGTTCGGGCTCTGGGCATAGGCGATCGCAACTAAAGCAACTCGGTTTCTGATACCGTTTAAAAAGGCTAAACGCCACAAATATTTTTCTAATCTAAAATCTAAAATCTAAAATCTAAAATCGAATGACAGATGAATTTGATACTGATTTTATACGATCGACAACCAGTATCGATCGCCCGGATGTAGCCTCAGCGCTTTCAGAAGCAGGGGTTGCCGCAGTTTTGCGAGAACAAGCTTGCCTTAAAATTCGTGAAAGCTTGCGTGCGGGCCAGCAGGACATGGCGGATTGGCAAGGTGGCCCCCTTGCTGTTTCGGCGGTTCCGGGGGCCGGGAAGTCTACGGGAATGGCTGCTGCGTCGGCAATTGCGATCGCCCGCAACCTGCTTCACAGCCGCCGCCAGTTAATTGTCGTGACATTTACGCGATCGGCTGCTGCTAATATTAAAGCTAAAATTCGGGAAAGATTGACCCAATTGTCTTTATCTCAAGGCGGTTTTGCCGTGCACACTTTGCACGGTTTAGCTTTGAATATTGCGATGCGCCATCCTGATTTGTCGGGTTTAAATTTAGAAAATTCAACCTTAGTTACTCCAACTCAAAGTCATCGATTAATTCGCACCTGTGTAGAACTTTGGATTGCCGAAAATCCCCGCCGATATCAAGTTTTGTTGGAAGGACAGCAATTCGACGGAGAGGAAACGGAGAGATTGCGGCGACAATCGGTTTTGCGGACGGAAATTTTGCCGCAGGTAGCTAAAACAGTGATTCACGAGGCGAAATCTTCTGGTTTGTTTCCCGAACAGTTGTTAGAAATGAGCGCTCTTGATACTGGGGACGGTTATGAGATTTTAGCAGTAGCTGGGGGTTTATATCAAAAATATCAGGCTTTGTTGAGGAGTCGGGAATTCATCGATTACGACGAGATGATTTTAGCAGCTTTGCGGGTGTTGGACAATCCGAAGGCGAGGGCGATCGAGCAAAAGCAAGTATTTGCTGTTTTTGAGGACGAAGCGCAGGATTCGACACCTTTGCAGACTCGGCTTTTGGAAACATTGGCGATCGATCCCGATTATCCTACTTTACCTCCCAATTTTATCCGAGTTGGCGACCCAAATCAAGCAATTAATTCTACTTTCACTCCCGCCGACCCGATTTATTTTAACCAATTTTGTGATGAGTGCGAAGTAGAGAATAAGTTAGCGACAATGGACGGTGCAGGCCGCAGCACCCAGGTAATTATCGATGCCGCTAACTTTATGTTGCAATGGGTAAATGGTTCGGAATTAGCGAAAAATGAAAAGCCTTTTCGCGACCAAACTATTAAGCCAGTACCCAGTGATGATCCGCAGCAGAATGCAAATCCGGCTCCCATTGGTCGAGGCTTAGAATTGCATACTCCCCGCGATATTTACCATACAGTTGAGTTGATTGGCAAGCGGGTCATTGAGTTAGTAGAAGAATTTTTACCTGCAGAGTTTGAATTTGGAATAAATGGCAAAAATATCGAATCAGGCGATGAAGCTAGCGATGAGGAAAATAGTGCAAAATTGCCGTTAGAAAATCTGAAATCGATGGCTATTTTAGTGCGGGAAAACAAACAAGGTAAGTTTATCAAAGAAGTGCTGGAAAATCCTCAAAAACACGGATTAAGCTTTGACTTGCGTAAATATGGGATTAAAATTGAGGATGTGGGAGAACGCGACAGACATTCTCAAGTACCTTGGGAAATCTTAACATTACTGCAATTCCTCGATCGCCCGCACTCTCCCGACTACCTGAAAGCAGCATTAAAAATTTTGAGCGATCGGCAACTCATCCCCAAACAAGACTACAATGCTTTTGCTACCAGCCCCGAGCAATTCCTTTACCCAGGCCCCCTAGACCCGCAGCAGTCAGACCCCGTTCGCAAATGTCGCTATTTTTGCTGCGGTTTGCTGCAAGCTAGCTTAGAACTCCCACCCTACCAAATCATTTCCTTCTTAGCCTTAGCGCTGCAATACGACCAAACAGAATTAGCCACCGCCGACAAATTAGCAGAACGGGTAGCAATCCAAACAGCCGGCAACAATTCAATGCGGAATATTTTGGATGTACTAAGCGAAATTGTCAGTTCCGAAAGATTTGAACCTGTGGATGCAGACGACAAAATAGAAGAACGTTATACCAGCAAAGGTCAACTAACAATTATTACCATGCACAAAGCCAAAGGATTGGATTGGGATTGCGTATTTTTGCCGTTTCTGCACGAACAAACCATCCCCGGAAATTTGCGAGTTTTGCCACAAGCCCGATTTTTAGGAGATTTCACTTTAGCAGAGGTAGCGAGAGCACAAATTAGAGCAAGTTTGCACGAAAAATATCCTTTACCAAATCTAGGCGAAGCGTGGGAACAAGCAGGTTATTTGAAAACAGCAGAAGAGTTTAGACTGCTGTATGTGGCGATGACGCGAGCAAAAAGCTTGCTGTGGATGGCGGCGGAGAAGAAAGGGCCTTTTACTTGGAACAAACCAGAGAATTTGCAGGAGCAAAAACCTTGTCCGGTAATGCCTGTTTTGAAGCAGAGATTTCCGAGTAATGCGATATAAAAAAAGTAAAAAGTTTACGACTGCTGCAAGGATTGCTATAGGAATTTCGTATATTTCCCGAAACTTTTTCTTCATCTAATACGCAATCCTCAAGCATTCTGATTGTTTCCAGGTGGCTGCTAATCTGTAAATTTGCTCAGAATTCAGGTTGCTTTGTATTACTCAAAAATAAATATTTGTTGCCTCAATCTGTAATTCCTACTGCTCAACTATCGCTCGTTGCCACCCTTAGCTTAAAATGGTGTTTCTGCCTTTAGGTATAGCTTTTCTCCCAACTGCGGATGCTCAAATGAAAGTTCCCGCGCGTGCAAGTGTAGCCGGTTCGCAGCAGCCCGACATCCGTAAAGTCGATCGCCCAAAATCGGTATCCCCAACCCTCGAACATCCGCTGCATGAACCCTCAATTGATGCGTGCGTCCCGTCAGCGGCAAAAACTCGACGCGATCGCAATTTCCCTCCCTCGCCATTACCTGAAAGCGAGTAACGCTGGGCTTTCCGCACTTCCAATTGACTTGCTGGTAAGGGCGATTTTCTGGATCGCCCCAAAGTGGAAGATCGATCGTCCCCGCATCAATTTTTACAGTACCCGAAAGCACCGCTTCATAAACTTTGTGAACCTGCTTTTGTGCAAATTGCTGTCTGAGTTGACTGCTAGTTTCTTTGTCCCGCGCCAATAGCAAAATTCCCGATGTTTCCAAATCCAAACGATGCACAACTGTCAAATTAAAACTATCCTGCAACAAGTTACGCAAACGACTGAAAACACTATCTTGATTTTGCATATAACGACCTGGAACTGACAGTAACCCCGAAGGTTTATTGACCGCAATCAACCATTTGTCTTCATAGATAATCGGTAGCATTTGGGTAACGGGCAAGATGCCCGTTCCACAAGAAATATTATGGTTTTTAGGGCTGGCTTCTAGCCCGCCCGCAACGGGCAAGATGCCCGTTCCACAAGAAATATGATGATTGGTTGGGAGTAGGGGCTGGGCTTCTAGCCCGCCCGCAACGGGCAAGATGCCCGTTCCACAAGAAAAATTATTGCTTGTGGGGAGTAGGGGTTGGGCTTCTAGCCCGCTCGT
Source organism: Microcoleus sp. N9_B4 (assembly GCF_036701635.1). Lineage (NCBI taxonomy): Bacteria > Bacillati > Cyanobacteriota > Cyanophyceae > Oscillatoriales > Microcoleaceae > Microcoleus > Microcoleus sp. N9_B4. Next base: position 5,357 of record NZ_JAUBRC010000054.1, read on the forward strand.
CAAACCCTGATTTATATTAGAAACAATCGGATTTTGAGCCAATCCTGACAGCAAAAAACCCATCAACGGCTGACACCGATCGCCACAAGCGCCATAAAATTCTCCCTGTATCTTATCGCCCGATGGTGGCCCCCACCAAAACTCAGCCATTGCCAGCGGTTTCAGATTGTTTACTGCCGCGTAGTGGAGCAATTTTGGCGCGCAACAGTCGCCGGTGCCAGTGGGAATAGAATTAGTTGGCATCAATGAGGAGAGCGATCGCGATTTCCCCAAAAAATTCATCAGAGTGTAAGCCGCGTGCATTTGCGTCTGAAGTTCGCGGGAAAGTTCTTTTCGCTGCTGTTTTAGCGCCCGCATCCGTCGATCAGCAGCTTCAATTAATTGTTTGAGCGGCTGCAATATTTCATCCCGCTGTCGTTTCAATTGCCTGCGTTCAATTTTCTCCAAACGGCTTTCTTTATTCAGTTGTTCCAGGGCAATTGCTAGTGTTTCTGCTGTGAGAGTTTGACACAGTAACTGGCGTTTTTCGTCTCGCTGCTGCTTGCAATTGCGGTGCCGTTCGCTCAAAACTTGCATTTGCACTTCAAACTCCCGAAATAAAGCTTCATACTCTTGTCGCTGCGGGAGTTGATTGAGTGCAATAAGTTCCTGTTTCATCGCCTCCAATTGAGTTAAGGTGCGGGCTTCATCGAAAGCAACTCGATCTCGTCCGGGAATCGGTGGCACCCAGCCCTCAACAATGCTGCAACCGTTCAGCAGCCCGGAAAATGCTTTGAGTATCCCCTGTTCCCCCGAAGGCATCTCCACCAGTAATATGCCGTACATCTTGCCCTCGCGATCGTAGGCATCGTCAGCCGCCAGGTACTGCATCAAACCCCGCGCGAGATCCTCGGACATTCGAGTGCGCGGGAGTCTCAGCAGTTCGCCACTTTGAGGACAACGGCCTTCGTAACAATAATTCGGGTGGGAATCGATCGACTCCCAATGACAGTCCGTGAAATCTAAAAGCCCGTGCAACTCTAGCATCTTAAATTTGGTTTGAAACCTGAATTAGAACCTATCTGCTTGTGTCTTGACGGTATTTTACCGCGGTGTACCGAAAGCGGGAACGGGGCATAATTTTATACCTACTCTAATTAAGTAAAAATGATGTGTCGCACCAAGCCTGATATGCTAAATTTGTTTCAAAACAGCAGCGAGATTAAGAAAAGCATAAGTTAATATATAAGACCGCAAGCTTGTTATCCCACTAAATTTTTTATGTGAAAGGCGTATGCCAGACCTCTCGACTTCGGCTCCCGAAAACTCCTCAAACCCCCAACCAGCTCTGCTGCCGCCGATTTTAAGAATTTTTGCAGCATTTCCAGATTACGATCGGGGCAATAGATTGTACGCCGCAGGAAGGTACGAAGCGGCAGTCATTTGCTACGGAAAAGCGGTTCAAATTAAGCCGGACTGGGCCAGGGCGTGGCTGAATCTGGGCAAAGCTTACAAGCAACTGCATTCCTACGCAGAAACCGTAGCCTGCGCCGATCGAGCTACAGCAATTAATCCCGAAGAATACTGGGCTTGGATGCTGCGCGGCACAGGGCTGTTAAGTTTGCAAAATCACTCAGAAGCGATCGCTGCTTTCGACACCGCAATTCAAATCAATTCAGAAAAGCACGAAGCTTGGTATCAGCGCGGCAGAGTTTTAGAGGAATTGCAGCAGTGGGATGCAGCCGCAACCTGTTACAAAAGAGCAACCCAACTTCATCCGAATTTGCCCGCCATGTGGTATCGGCAAGGCAACGTGTTGGTTCAAGCAGAGCGCTATCCTGAAGCTGTGGCAGCTTTTGAGCGCGCGCTGAAACTCGTCCCGACTAATTGGGAAGCTTGGCTGAACCGAGGTTTGGCTTTGATGAAAGCGGAACGCTACGCTGAAGCTGTAACTTCTTACGATCGCGCCATTCAACTGCAACCACAAAATAGTCTGGCTTGGTTCAATCGGGGCATTGCTTCAGCAAAATTGCACAAATATGCAGAAGCCGTGACAGCTTACGATCGCGTACTGCAAATGCAGCCCAACGACTGCGAAGCTTGGTTTTATAAAGGAATGGCCCTCAAACACCAGTGGGCCGACGCGGCAATTGCTTGTTTCGATCGGGCAATTCAAATTAATTCTTTTTATCCCGAAGCATGGATCGGGCGCGGTCAAACATTGTCAGAATCGAGAGATTTTGAAGGGGCGATCGCTGCTTTTGACCAAGCCGTTCAAATTAATCCGAATTTTCCCGAAGCTTGGCTGGGTAGAGGCATCGCCCTGGCCGGATTGGAACGCTACAAAGAGGCAATTATCGCTTACAGCAATGCCCTACAAATTGAAGGTAATTTTCTAGAAGCTTGGAACTTGCGAGGCGAAGCTTTGGAAAAATTGCAGCAATACGAAGAAGCGATCGCCTGTTTTGATAAAGTAATCTCTCTGACTTCAGAAGCAGAAATTACATCAAAAGTAGGGTTGCAGCAAGGCGCAGCGCTGGAAAAATTGCAGCGTTACGAAGAAGCCGTCGCAGCTTACAATCGCGTAATTAAAATCGTGCCCGATAATTTTGAAGCTTGGTTGAAACGCGGCAACGCTTTGTCACAATTGCAGCAGTACGAACAAGCTCTAGCATCATACGATCGAGCAATTACTGTCTGGCCAGATAACTATCAAGGCTGGGTGCAGCGAGGTCTGATCCTAGGGGAAATGCAAAACTATTCCCAAGCACTCGTCGCTTTTGACCAAGTGATTCAACTCAAGCCAGACAACTGGGAAGCTTGGGCACAGCGGGGTGACGTTTTGCAAAAATTGCAGCGAACTCAAGATGCCATTAGCTCTTACGGAGTCGCCCTCGAAATCAAACCCGATTACTACGAAGCTTTAGTCAGTCGAGAAGAATTGAGACTCAAAGGCGCGATGTCAGGAAAGTGGTAATGGGAGCATCCCAATGATAGCTTTCTTTCGTAGTGTTCGCTCTCAGATTACGAAGCGAGATATATCTTGCTCCCTCGCAGGAGGCTCGCTGTGGGATATAAGCTCTGCTGTGATCGGACAGCCAACACTCCTAAAACATTCCCTCTTTTCTCTTCCTCTGCGTTCTCTGCACCTGCGTAGCGGTGCATAAACAAATCTAATTCACAAATTAAATAGTATTGCTATATTCCGATGAAATTAGATCAACAAAGTCATAATATCCTGCCCAGCAAAAAACCCCTGAGTAGGTTGGTAGGGAGGTTTTTCGATAGGAAATAATATGAATGGTCGGCAAACATTAACTAATCAGAAGATGAATCTGCGACTAAAAACATTGATATCTGGTGGAACACCCAGGCATCCTGCCTGTTCCAGAAAAATGCCTGATGTCAGTTATAACTGAGTTCAGGCACTGTTCTCAATAAGACTCAATTAACCGGTAACAGCGACAAAAAATCTCTGCTCTGGGCTTGATCCAGCAGCAAGAAACCCAGCGGAGGACGCCAAGAGTGTAAGATGTCAGTTATCACGAATACTTTCTGTTGGCGATTTCCCGACGGCACCCAAAATGGAAAATTATGACAGCCAATTGCTGATTATGCTGGCTTCATGTTATAGTGGTTTTCCAAGAATTAAATTCGGTTGCGTAGTTTGTTGGTGTTTATTTACAAGCGTCTCTCCGAATCTAAGTCTCTGCACCCTAATGATTCTGGAGATTTTATGTCGATTTACGTGGGTAATCTTTCATATGAGGTAACATCAGATGACCTCAACGAAGTATTTGCCGAGTACGGTACTGTAAGCCGCGTCCAAGTGCCAATGGACCGGGAAACAGGCAGGATGCGGGGTTTTGCTTTTGTGGAAATGGCAAGCGAGGCAGAAGAAGCAGCAGCCATCGCAGCTTTAGACGGTGCTGAGTGGATGGGCCGTGACTTGAAAGTCAACAAAGCCAAACCTCGCGAAGACAACAAACGCTCATCGGGTGGTGGCGGCTGGGGCGACAAAGATCGCTCTTCACGACGCTACTAAGCTTTGAGACTGAAAATTTGAGTTGTGGTAGTTGACGGCAGGTGCGAATGCTGCTTTTTTTTCGGGTTGTTCGATCGACCCATCAAATAAAACTCCCAAACCTCTAAATCAGTTTTGCCCCCTCCTTGGAGGGGGCTTTGTTTTTGGCGAAAAATCCCGGGAGGTACGTCTGCGGTGCAGTTCCCACTCTAGTTCGTGATTCGGTACCCTCTTAACTGCTTTTTTTAAGAGGCTGTCGGGATTTCGTGGCTCGACGCCTGTAAACTATCAAACTAGAATTAAGCAGCAAGAAAAGTTAGAATAACGGCAAAACTGAATATTGCCCAGAACAGCCAAACTATCTTTACCGAAGATTAGTCGAGAAAACCAGCCGAATATCAGCCAATATCTTGATTTTGCCTCAATAAAGATGTCCAAGGTCTACAGCACGGCGGAACTCATTAAAATCCTCGAAGAAGAGCGCCAAGCCTGCTTGCATGGGCGGCGTCTCAATTTGACTGAAACTCCTGCTACAGGCAACCCCGTGATTGACCGCTTTCTCAAATCTGAGGGAGTTCAGAAGTTCACTGCATATCAAAATTTTAAGGCTGCCGTGCACGAATATCAGCGAGAACATCAAGTTTCTGGGATTGTCTGGCGGGAAATGGCTGTTAAAGGCAATACTCTACGCTATCCGGCAGTGGATGACCAATTAATAGCTCTACCGGTTGATTTGATTACGCTGAAGGCAGCTAAGATTGCTATGTTGGAATTCTGGCAGCAGGTAACTGCCGGGATGGATTTGTATTTAAGCATTAACAGCGGAAAGGATTTTCGCTCGATCGAGCCGGTTGATGTAGAGGCTATAGCCCAGCGCACAGAATGGGCCAGTCTCTCGAAGTGGGAAAAGTTGGATTTTCTAGAAATTTTGTTGCAGTTGGGCTGGGGGAAGCCGGAGGAAGCTTATTATAAGCGGGGATGGCCGACCTCGGGCAGCGAGTACATTCACGCCGTCAAACCCGGACAGCGGCCGATTTGTTAATTAGTCAGTAGTCAGTAGTCAGTAGTCAGTAGTCAGTAGTCATAGTGCTGTCCCCGCTCGCGAACGTCAGTAGTCAGCAGTCAGTAGTCAGTACTTACTGATTATTGGGAGATATTCAAAACAAATAACAAATAACAGTTTGCAGTTGGCAATTGCCAACTGTCAACTGTCAACTGTCAACTGTCAACTGTCAACTGACATCTGGCAAAGCATCAAGCCAAACCATTGATTTGGATCTGTCCAAACCTGCACAGGCATTAAACCACGCTGCGAAAGTTCTTTTTTTACAGTATTGAGATTAAACTTGCGCGATATTTCGCTGCGGATAGTTTCTCCCGCTGCAAATTCAACCGTTAAATTGAGAGAATGCAACTGCACTGTTTGCGCTTTTTTACTTTTTAAGTGCATTTCAATTTGACATTCCTCTTGATTGTAAAAAGCCCAATGCTCGAATTGTGCTAAATCAAAATTTCCCTCATATTTTCGATTTAAATGTCGCAGCATATTCAAGTTAAATGCTGCCGTTACTCCTTGACTGTCATCGTAGGCCGGCTCTAAAATATCCTTAGATTTGTCCAAGTCAATTCCTAGCAAAAAATACTCTCCCGGCTGCAATGCACCGACAATTTGCGAGAAGAATAAATCGCATTCTTGAGCGTTGAGATTGCCGAGGGTACTGCCGAGAAAGCAAATCATTCGGGTTGGCAACGGCGACGGTGCAATTTTAGCTAAGGCTAATTCGTAAGTGCTGACAAGTCCGTGAATCTGGAGCGATGGATAATCTGCCAACAGTTGACAAGCGCTGCTTTCTAGGATAGTAGGACTGATGTCGATCGGCAAATAGTGCAGGGGATATTCCAGTTGACTGTAAGCATCGAGGAGAATCCGAGTTTTGGTGGAACTGCCGCTGCCGAGTTCCACAATTTCGCAGGGGCCCGTTAAATTTGCGATCGCCCCCGCGCACCGCTGCAAAATAGCCGTCTCAGTGCGTGTCAGGTAGTATTCCGGCAACTGGCAAATCAACTCAAACAGCTTCGAGCCGCGATCGTCGTAGAAATACTTTGGAGGCAGGGATTTGGGGGTTTGAGTCAACCCGCTAACTGCATCGCTGCCAGCATTGATTTCTGCGGGTGTCAGTGCCGCAGCGCTCACCAGCCGCTCTAAGTGCAGCCTGTTTTCTTTGGTTGAGGCTGAGTTTGTCGTGTCGGACAGTCTTGGGGATTTCATAAAGTAATTTTTAGATGCACATATGGGTATAGCACGCAGCCGCGTTGCCAAATATCGCGCTCAAGTCAGATTTTTCATGCCACTCTCCGTTCTGTATTGTCTCACCCGATGGCGATCGCATCAACAATAAAAAGTTAAAATTTATCCACAAAATTTATTAAATACTTAACCAAACTTGTTTTTTTTGAGCTTGTTACATGGAAAAAAGTTGGCCTTTTCGCAAACATTTTTTTTCCCAATTCCCTCTCCAGCCATTTATCTGATGTTCGTCAAATAAGCTTTATAATGCAAGTATTAAGGAATTTGTTCATCGGAAAAGTCCGATGAATAAATTCCTCACTCTGAACAAAATTGATGGTCATTATAATTATTTAGCGAACTACTTAGCGCAGCGAAAACCAGCAATAATTTGCCGCACGCCCGGATAATACCAATTCCGAAAGCTCGATCGCAGTGCCTGCGGAAAAGTTGCCCAACTCCCGCCTTTCAAAACCCGGTGTTCTCCATCAAAATAAACTTGAGAATATCCCCTGTAAGGATAACTTTCAAATCCCGGATAGGCGTCAAAGGTTGAAGCAGTCCACTCCCAAACATTCCCCAACATATCATAGCAGCCGATCGCACTTGCTCCTTTGGGAAAGGCATCAACTGGCGAGGTATTGGCAATATTATTGCCGTGATTGCACAGGCTGCCGTTGGGCGGTTCTTCTCCCCAAGGATAGATGCGATATGTTTGATTTGTGGCATCCCAACTCGCAGCTTTTTCCCATTCGGCTTCCGATGGCAAACGCTTGCCGATAAAGTTGCAGTAAGCTTCGGCTTCGTACCAACTGACACCGCAAACTGGATGGTTGTTGAAAGCAGGATTTTCTGACCAGTAAAGCGGTTGAGAGACGGCTTCGACTTGCAGCCATTTCCAGCCGTCCGCTGACCACCAATCCGGGTTTTGATAGCCGCCGGATTCCATGAAATCTCGGTATTGACCGCAAGTGACGGGATAGCGATCGATCGAGTATGCTTCTAAATAACACAGGTGGCGCGATCGCTCGTTATCCAAAGCCTCAGCAGCATCGCTTCCCATGTAAAATTCCCCGCCCGGAATTTCAATCGCCGGGGAATCGGTAATTGGTAATTGGTAATTGGTAATTAATCTTCCTTCCTCATTCCCTCTTCCTTCTTCCTTCTTCCCTCTTCCTTCTTCCTTCTTCCTCTGCATTTGCAACACGAAAGCAACAGTTTCGCAGTGCTGGCTTTCGTGCTGAATAATAAACCGCCAGAGACGTTCTTGCTCGTTGATGGGCGCTACTTCCAAATAATCTAACACCTTTTTTCTCACCGCGTCCAGATATAATTCAACTTCAGGTAACGTCGGCAGAAAAACCCGTTGTTTTTTCGGCAAAATATCAGCAGCAAACAGTTGGTGATACTGAGGAAAGACTGGTTCCAAGCCAGAACATCGCTGCAACAGCCACAAATCCTCAGTATAAGCAATGTGACCTAAGTGCCAGCCAACTGGACTGAAATCAGGATGAGCTTGACGGCAAAAAGTATCATAATCGATGTCTGCAAATAGCTTGAAAGTGCCGCGGCGACACTGCTGCAAATCGCGATAAATTGCCTCTCTACAAGATTGGATAGATTTCGATATCACGCTCTACTCCGGTACTGATAATGCTCTGGACTGGGCACTCGTGCCAATTGCCAGCAAATAAAGGTTCAGAAGCAATGATGACAGAATTCGGGAAATTTAAATCGTCTCGCAGCCAATAGAGGGAAGGAGGGGTTTTTTGGGAAGCAAAGCGAGAGGCCACGAGCCGGTGTCCGTCGCTGATAATTATATTAGCTGAAAATTCTACTTGGTGAAAGTTTGCTAGCTCTGCCAAAGTTTTCAGCGAGTTTTCCAAAGCAGCTTCTAGAGTTAGATTGGTTGCTGTCAATTCATTGACAAACAAGCCGAAGATATGCTCTGAATCTGTAGTACCATTAATTGATTGATAAATGGTATCGCTGAGTCGATCGCGAATTGGTCTGTAAAGAGTTTGCCGAAAATTCTTCACGAAGCCGTTGTGTACGAACAGCAGGCGATCGTTCTGAAACGGCTGACAGTTGCTCAAATCTACAGCTTGTCCTGAAGTAGCACTGCGAACGTATCCGATCGCGCATCCGGATTCAACGTATCGACTGATACTCGGAAGGTTAACGTCGCTCCAAATTGGCTGTACATTTTTATAGGTAAACGGGTCAGTATCGAGGTGCGGGTGATACCAACCAATACCAAAACCGTCAGCATTGAGTAGGCCAGAAGTCATTTCGCGGGGCTGGTAACTCTGCACAATTAGGGAATGTTCCGGCTTGTACAGAATAGCATCAAGTAAAATCGGCTCCCCGAGGTAGCCCAGCAAACGGCACATAAAATTTTTGCAGCAATTTGATTAGCATTGTAAGTCATGAGCCGAAAAATTGCCCGTTAGCGAAGCCCGCCCCTACGGGGGCTACGCCAACGAAGAGGATCGCGCATCTTCAGCGCTGGAAGGTTTTTTGTAGCCCGCTGCCAGCATCGCAGTACAAACGATACAGTTAAGGTAGAACCCCTGCAACACAAGGAGACTCTTGAATGTTCATCGACGAACTCATCCCAATGGCGAAAGAATTGATCGAACAGCCGATCGCCTTCGCGGGCGGATTTTTATCTGGCCTGCTTCGACTCAACCTTCACGAAGATCCCGTTAAAAGCTGGATCGACGAGCAAGCTGGTTCAACTTCCTACACTACTCCCCCAGCCGAACCCACTAATGGTAAAAGCACGGGGCCTCAGTCAATCTCGATCGACTAAGGAAAAACAGTAACATCCTCCCAACGCCAAACTGATTACAGTTATGGCGTGGGCTTCCAAACTTCACAGTTTGGCTTTTCGCGTTTTTCCCTTACGGGATTTCACACTGGGGTAGATTGAATTGCTCAGTCCCCGCTAGAAAGTCTGCACAGACACAAGCGATTCCCGCAGAGCCTTTCTCAGATAGATGAAGTACAATAACAGCAGTGTGTAAACCAGTTCCAAATATTTTGCTGAGAAAGTTGACGGAATGCAAACTCGATCGCCTTTCCTAATTATTGATAATTTGTTGTGTTGATAAAACTGAAAATATATTGATGTTTTGACTATCAATTCTCAGATTTTTGATAAATGGCGCGAAGGGGCGACAATTATATTACTTGTGCCTTTTTTTTGATTATTTTCTTGACTTATATCAAATCCGTTAGCATCGGAATAGTAAATTCGAGTTGACTGTTCACGGCGTCAACAGTCAACAGTCAACAGTCATCCGTCAACAGTCAACATCATAAGGAGTGTAACCGGAAATGATATTATTTTGTCTATTTATATGACTATTTTCCATCACTACCAAAGCATTTGTCCATAGTTTTGGTAGGTTGCCGGAGCATAAAAGTATCAAATGTAATTGTATCATTGTCTTGTTAAATTAACTTATATTAGAACTTTATGAACCGTTATATAGCAATCCTTGCAGGAGTCGTAAATTTTTTACCCCACCCCAACCCTCCCCTTAGCCGCTCTGAGGGAGTAAGAAATTCACAAATGATTTAGGAATGCTATACCTTGTTAGTCGCTTTGTTTCCGAAGATGCTTGGTGATTCGTCGCCCACCCATAAGTGATCTGATTAAAATCAACTATTGTTCAGGGGTGAGATTCCTCGCCACCCCAAAACTCATATCCTCAGTCATCCGCAGGGCGAGTGAGGATATGAGTTTTGATTAAGCTAACTATTGCAGCCAGTACCAAAGGTTTGTCAGTGTGGCAAACCCTTTTAGTCCGAGTCGATCGCCCAGTTGTATACTACATAGCACTGGACAGTTAAATTAACAGGTTATTATGTATAGCACAACAAGTTCAGTTCGAGCGACATGACTATCTACATTGGAAATCTGTCTTACCGCGCCACCGAAGAAGACCTGAAAGCAGTATTTGCAGAACACGGCACAGTCAAGCGAGTTGTCTTGCCTACCGACAGGGAAACTGGTCGGATGCGCGGTTTTGCATTTGTTGAGATGATGGAGGATGCCCAAGAAGACGCTGCAATTGCCGAATTAGACGGCGCAGAGTGGATGGGGCGCCCCTTGCGAGTGAACAAAGCTAAACCCAAAGAAGAGGGAAATCGAGGCACAGGTATCAAGAGAAACAACGGATATTAGTCTGCGATGCGACGGTTGAAATCCTCTCGAAACCCACCTGATGCACCTGTGCGCCAGTAGCGCCGAATTGCAAACAGCAGTTGATTTTGGGGATGCAATGTCAAATCCGCTGCACAAAAACATCGATTTTTTGTGGGCTGCACTCGATTCATAACTTTTTGAGAAAGACAGAATTTATGCACGCTACTCTAGAAACCCGATTTCTTCCGCGATACCTCGCTGCTAAAAGCAAAATTTATCAGGAGAAACCGGGTTGATGAGCGTGAGTCTTAGAAAGAGTAAACTCGCCCTTTTTCATCAATATAAACTGAGCGGTCTTGCGTAGTGCGGGGATCTGATCTGGTGATGCGAATCGTCAAAATGTTTGTCTGCGAGTCAACGTTATAGTCGTATTTCAAAGTTGCGGTTCCTCCTGTGGTATTAATCGGAATATTGGCAATGTCGCCGGTGCGATTGCTGATACTAACAATGATGTTTTTGCTGGTTCCGACGGGCAAGGATGACAAGCTGCCACCTGATTGACCGTATTCTAGGTTTAATCCTGTTTCATTTAACAGTCTGAGGGTAATGTTGCGAGTATTGTCAACCTGCGCTTGAGGTTGCCAGAATCCGGGTTTTGTCCCGCCGTCAGTTGCAGGTTGAGATAATGCTGGGTGGGGATGCAGACAGCCGAGGGCGGCAAGTATTGCTGCGGTTGCAATAATTTTTGATTTCACTGTTTGTACCTCCGGGTCAAGAATTGGTGATATTTCTATCCTAGCTTTAAAATCGGATGTTAGTGGAAGGAAGAAGGAAGAAGGAAGAGGGAAGAAGGAAGAAGGAAGAGGGAAGAAGGAAGAAGGAAGAAGGAAGAAGCAATAAAAGGAATAAAAGCAAGGGTTTGAGAAATTAAGAATTTCCTAACCGTCAGGGCGGTTGCTAGATCTACTCAGAAACCGGGTTTCTGTAGTTGTTAATATTCCTGGACGCACGGGTTGTCTAGAAATCCGATTTCCGATCGGGTTGCTGCTTGCCAAAGGTATGATTTAGAGTAGCAACCGGGTTTCTGAGGTAAAGTGCGTCGGGGACTGGTTAATTGTTAATTATCGATCGAGCGAGTTCTAGGAGTAGGCGCTGTTCGGCGCGGACGATCGCCCTGCTAGTTTGTTCTGCAGCATCGACATTGACCGAAATAGACGAAATCCCCCACCGCACGAAGGATTCAACTGTATCGGGATACAATGCGGGAGCGTCGCCGCAGATTGAGCAAGGAATGCCGGCGGCCCGGGCCTGTTTGATTAATTGTTCGATCGCCCTCATCACTGCTCGATCGTGCCCGTTGAAAGCACCTGCTACCTGGTCGGAGTGGCGGTGAATTCCTAATAGCAATTGGGTTAAATCGTTAGTGCCGATAGAAATTCCTTGAACTCCGGCTTGTACGTAATCTGGCAATAAAAATAACACTGAAGGAACTTCCGCCATAATCCACATTTGAAAGTCGGTTGAGCGGTTTTTCCAAACTGTTTCTAAGCGCTGGCGACAGTATATAAACTCGTCAACTGAGCGCACGAAAGGCAAAATTAAATTAACATTTGTATAGCCGGACTGGCAGACTTTTTGAAGTACGCATAGTTCCCAATCAAATAATTCTGGTTCAAAGGTATAACTGAAACTGCCGTCGGTGCCTGACTCCCGTAAATCGAGAGATCGATAAAATATTGGCCGCGGCGAAACGGCCGCCGCAAATAAGCTGAGGCAATCCGCCATGCGATCGACAAATTCCGATTGGCGGCCGTCTTGTAGCCAAACTTTGGGGTTTTCACAGTCCAAAGCTTCTAATGCCATTAATTCCGATCGCAGCAATCCGATGCCGTCTATTGGCAGATTTTTGAGGCGGTCAATCGAACTTGTTTGGCTGACATTAACTAGCAGTTGAGTCGCCGTTGGTGGGCCCCAAACATATTGAGTAGACTCAGATTGTCGAGATTTAGGCGCCCAATTGGACGATCGATCAGAGGTAGAAGATTGGTGCTTGGCTATTGACATTTTGGCTGCTGTACTGTATATATCTGCCTTTTTTGCTGTGTCCCGAAGTCGGTCGCTGTCTCCTGTCTCGATCGCATCGGGTTGGGCGAGGGCAAAAACTTCTCCGCTATCGCCGTCTACCAACACGGAATCGCCCGAGGCGATCGCCCGCGTGGCCCCGGTCACTCCCACAACGGCGGGAATCCCCAATTCTCTCGCTAAAATGGCGCCGTGGCCTGTCATACCTCCTTGTTCCGCAACCACCCCAGCAGCAACCTTCAGCCAAGGCAGCCAATTCGGATCGATTGTCCGGGCTACTAAAATGCCTCCGGCTAAAAATTCCGCGTTTTCTGGGTGGGAATTAGTCATAACTTGGGCAATTGCTTCGGCTTTTCCTGATGCTGCTGCCACACCTCTGAGTATGGCAGGAGTTCGGGCTGGGGCGATCGAGTTTGGCTGCCGGAGGGCGATCGAATTTTCCTCTAGTGGCGCGACTTTTTCCCCTTTCACCAGACGAACTTGAGTGAAATAAAACTGCGATTCGCCGCTGTTTGCTGTCTGGTTTAGCGTCCACTCTAAAATTAAATCTGAGTCAAATTCTGCGATCGCTTTTTTACTCAATTCAATGATTTCTTGCAGTTGCGATTCCTCTAAAACGTATTCTGTTTGTGCTTCCTCTCCAAGCGCTAAAACTTGCACGCAACAGTCAGCACAATCAGGAATTATAAATGGAGAATCGGGAATAGGGAAAGCAGCAAACTTGCCCAGCAGCAGTTTTTTTTTCGGTTCACCATCGCCGACTTTGAGATTGTAGGCTAATGTTTTGTAACCGATCCTCTGGAATTCAACCGCGCTTGTTTCTGGCTGCACTTGATAGTAATCGGGGATGGTTTCTCCCCTAGCGAGGGACAATCCCAAACCGCTGGTGGCTTGGATTTCCCACTGTGCACCCGCCTTTGTTTTCACCTCGCCTGCGGCGATGGCTTCTTGAAGTGGCTGCACCAAAACTGCGGGATTGATTTGCTGTACCCGCAGGCCGCACCGCTGCCAGTAAAATAGACTTCGGGCTCTGAACATTTCTGCCCAAGCTCGTTTGAGTCCTGCCCCAATGGCTTCGGGTTCTGCCCGTACTGCCTGAGATTCCAGAATGCCGACTGTTTTCGGGTTCCAGGAAGTCAGGGAAGGGCGAAAAATTAAGGCTGTGGAGTTTAAGTTTGACTGTGAGTTGAGTTGAGAAACAGCAGACTCTAGGGTGGAGAGCAGTGAATCTGGAAGTTTGCCGGCGAGGATTTGGTGGCGGATGCTGCGGGCGATCGATTGCAGTTGTCTGGGTTCATCGACATTCAAGTGCAGGGAAGAGTGTGGCCAGTCAGCAAACAGCGGTTCTAGGCACTCGATCGACTCTAAAAACTGCCAGAATGTGGTAGCCGGCACGACAAAACCCGGTACAACGGGATGATTTTTCTGGAGCAAATAGCTCAAGTAAAATGCTTTTTCTCCCACTGCATCTCGGTCTGAAGGTTGAATTTTGTCTAACCAGTAGAGGTTTTTCACGCTGCGAGCCTGTCGGTGGAAACTGATTGAAGTTGAAAATTTTTCCCATTAATCACTTACGACAATTTTAGGATGAACAAGCGACAATGGACGGGATTAGTCAAATCTTTTCTCAATCTATTTCTTAAGTCTAACTGTCCTCTTTGTCAGCGACCAGCCGCCGGAGAGTTTTGTTTGTACTGTCACAAGCAACTTCAGCGATGTCAGTTAAGCGATCCTGGTCGATTTTGGCATTCAGAGCAGCGTGTTTTTGTGTGGGGTGAGTATGGCGGGACTCTCAAACGGGCGATCGCAGCTTTGAAATATGACGGCAATCCGCAATTAGCGAAACCTCTAGGTGGCTGGCTGGCGGAAGCTTGGCTGAGTTTTCCCCAATTAGCTATAGACAATTTAACCGTTGTACCGATTCCCCTGCACAAAGAAAAGCTCAAGGAGCGCGGTTTTAACCAGGCGGAACTTTTGGCTGAAAGTTTTTGTGAGCTGACTGGTTTGCCTTTGCAGCGGCACGGTTTGGAGCGGGTGAAAAATACTCAGGCTTTATTCGCTCTGACGCCACAGCAGCGACAAGCGGAAATGAAAAATGCTTTAGGTTTGGGGAAAGATTTTCGTCGTCGGCTCCCGCGCGATCGAGTGCTGTTAGTTGATGATATTTACACTAGCGGTACTACGGTTAAGTCGGCAATTAAAATTTTGGAACAGTCGGGAATTTCGGTTTATGGAACTGTGGCACTGGCAACTCCGAATAAGAGCGATCGGTAAGCTGTGACTGGCTTTAATTTTAAACAGGTTTGTAGTGAGGACATGATATTAATCAGGATTTGCTAATAAGATTTTTTTGGGAAAACGAACCGCGAAGACGCGAAGTCCGCGAAGAAAGAGAAGGGAGAGAGAGAGTTTAGGTCGAAAGCGGGAATTGGTTGCTGATGTTCCACCGGCTGCCGTTATGAAGCAGCAAGGTTAACGCCGAAGCGGTAAACTCAAAGTGGAGCGATCGCCCGGAGAATTCCAACCAAGCTGTTTGAAAATTCTCTTTAGTTAAATCACGAAAGGCTACTGTCATGTGCGGTACAAATGGGCGAGTCTGAGAAACTCGATCGACTATTCCCAAAGTGGCCTCGATATAACTCATCAAATCTTTGTGAATCTCCAGCAATTCGGGTGATTTGACAACATCAGCGTAAATGACGCGGGGCGCGAAAGCAGCAAAACCGTATAGAGTAACGGGAATTGGCCGCCGGTTTACAGAAAACTGGTTCAAACTTTCCTCTAATTTGGGAACATCCTCCGCTAACGAGTGAAAAGGAGGTTGCAGGGTGATGTGCGGCGGCGAATTCAAAGCACCGCGGCTGTTGTAGTGTTCCGCAAAATACTGTTGAATCTCAGTAATCTGGTGTTCAATATCGGGAGGTGGCACTAGGGCAATAAAAAATCGCTGTTTTGACTGGTTCATCGGATAACATCGCAGTTAAGAAAGGATGGTGCAAAATGGAATATAGAGCATTTGCCCTAGATCCCATTGCTGATCACCCATTCCCAATCTAAAATATAAAATCTAAAATCCCAAATAAAAATGCCTTGGTTTGTCAAAATTGAGCAAGGAATTGTCGAAAAGCCTGTCTTTGACCAATACGTGCCAGCTCACAGAGCTTATGTCCGAGAGTTGATTTCTAAAGGACACCGAGCGAAAACTGGCTACTGGGGGCGACGGGGCGGCGGTATGTTGCTGTTTGAGGCGGGTTCGATGGATGAGGCGAAGGCGATCGTCGCTGAAGACCCACTGGTGAAGAACGGTTGCGTTATTTATGAAATTTATCACTGGTGTGTGGTTGAAGAATAAATAACTGTGTTATACTCATAAATGAACTGGACCCACGCGATTCCAACGCCCAAATCTTGTCAGGACCGGAAGGTAGCAGCAACACGGGATGCTTGTAATAGGCGTGGTCTCCGGTTCACCCAGTTTTTTGAGGTGTAGCTCCTATGCCTGGTTTTGGAGATATTTTACAGAAAGCAGTTTACCTTGGTGTCGGGCTAGCTTCCTACGCAGGTGAAAAAGCAGGCAGCAAGTTAACTGAATTACGCACTGAAGCCCAAAAGCTGGCAGACGAATTGGTGAAGCGGGGCGAGATGTCCACGGAAGAAGCTCGCCGCTTTGTTGATGATATGGTGCAACAGGCTCAGCAGCAGCCCCCCGTAACCTCGGCTGGGAACGAAAAACCCACTGAACCTCGGCGGATTGAAATTGTTTCTGAGGAAGAAGATGTCTCGGCAAAAGATGCTAAAGAGACAGGCGGCGTAGACAAGCTCCGCGAACAAGTGCAGAATTTACAAGAGGAATTGCGGCGGCTGAAGCGGGATTAAGCAGGAAAAAGCTCGCTCAGCACAGCAGGAAGGGAACTCAGGATAATAATCTTGAGTTCCCTTTTTGAATATCTCCCCTGTCAGATGTGGACGGATATCAGGCAATAGGTAATAGAATTGAGAGTAGGTGCGATCGCTTCGCATGAGGCTGGCTCCACCTCTCTGTAAAATATTTTGTAATAGCAAGCTGTCAAATTCATGGAAGATTGGTCTAAAGATTTTTTTGGAGTGATGGAAAATGCTGTTTCTGAAGTAGAGCAGTTTTTCAGCGAAGTGGGCGAAGAGTTTGTCGAAATGCTGGACGTTTTGGCAAAAATGTCGGAAGAGTTTACAGAACAAGTACAAAATAATCTGATTAATGACATTGACGGTTATTTCAATGAATTTGACGGTTTATTTAATGAATTTATCGAACCGATAATTGAAATTTGCCGCGACTTCGACCCGGAGTTTGATGAGATAGATTTGTCGATGGTTACTTATGTAGACCCTTCTCCGACGCAGCAGCCGGCTTGTCGCGGTTGTCGCAACTATCACGGTCAAGTTTACGGTGGCAATTTGTTGGTTTGTGCGATGCACCCTACTGGTGTGGAATCGGAAAGTTGTGCTGATTGGGAAACTGACAGTGATATGAATTTTTAAGACTGCAGTTGAGTTGTTGAGGGGTTAATGGCTTATGGTAACGTCAATTCAGTCTCCGTCAAAGATTTCTCTGGAAGAGTTTCTGCTATTGCCAGAGACTAAGCCGGCTAGCGAGTATGTTGACGGTCAAATTTATCAAAAAGCTATGCCACAAGGAAAACACAGCACGTTACAAATCAAATTTTCATCAGCTATTAATCAAGTTGGCAAACCGCAAAAGTTAGCTTTTGCTTTTCCCCAATTGCGCTGCACTTTTGGGGGAGGTGCTGTTGTTCCAGATTTAGCAGTATTTGAGTGGTCGCGCATTCCTCTAAATTCTCAGGGAGAAATTGAAAATAGGTTTGAAATTGCTCCAGATTGGATAATTGAGATTTTATCGCCGGATCAAAGTTCAACTCGTGTGATTAATAAGATTCTGTTTTGCCTCAAAAATAAAACTAAATTGGGTTGGTTGATTGACCCGGCAGAAAAATTAGTTCTTGTTTTTAAACCGCAGCAGCAACCAGAGGCGAAAGAGAATCAGGATATTTTACCTGTGCTCGATGTGCTGTCGGATTTGCAACTGTCGGCGGATGATTTGTTTGGGCTGTTAAGTTTCGATCGCCCGTGAGTTACAGTTGAGTATAGGGAATTTTGCATCTAACGGCATTTAAAGGTGAATCGCTCAACGGCTAATAATTCGCAATTTGGGTTTCCGAAGATGCCGCCATCGCTGCAATTGCGACAGTATCAGCGAGTGGCGGTTGCTAATTGGTTTGCGAATCAGGGACGCGGTACGCTGAAAATGGCGACGGGTAGCGGCAAGACGATTACTGCGCTGGCGATCGCCACTGAATTATACAATAAAATTAGACTGCAAGTCCTGCTCGTAATTTGCCCTTACTGCCACCTGGTGAATCAGTGGGCGCGCGAATCGGAGAAATTTGGTTTAAAACCTATTTTGGCTTTTGATAGCGCCCGCAGTTGGCAGAATAAGCTGGCTGGGGGTTTGTATGAAGTGCGATCTGGCGATCGAGCATTTCTCACAATCATCACTACCAATGCTACCTTAATGGGAGATAGTTTGCGATCGCAACTGCGCTATTTCCCAGACAAAACCCTGATTATTGGAGACGAAGTTCACAACTTAGGCGCGCCCCGTTTAGGACAAAGTTTGCCGCGCAATATTGGACTGCGACTCGCCCTTTCCGCCACCCCAGAAAGGCATTTCGACGAACAAGGAACCGAAGCTATTTTAGATTATTTCGGCCCGGTTTTGCAGCCGGAACTCACCTTAGCCGACGCCATCCGCCAAAAAGCATTAGTACATTATTTATACTATCCAATTTTAGTAGAATTGACCGAAGCCGAAACCCGCAAATATTCCCGCTTAACTCAAAAAATTGGCTGGGCGCTTTGGGGTGATGAAAAAGTAGAAGAAAACGATGCTTTAACAACTTTATTAATGCAGCGGGCCCGGTTAATTGGAGCGGCGGCTAATAAATTAATAGCTTTGCGAGAATTAATGATTCACCGTCTCGACACAAGCCATACTTTATTTTACTGCGGCGACGGTGCGATCGAAGGAGGTGCCCGCCGAAATAACAACCGCCAACTAACAGAAACCGCGAAGTTATTGGGTTCAGAATTAGGCTACCGAGTTAACACTTATACTGCGGCAACTCCTTTAGCAGAAAGAGAACGATTGCGCCGACAATTTGAGAGTGGAGAATTGCAAGGTTTAGTCGCGATTCGCTGTTTGGATGAAGGCGTTGATATTCCAGCAATTCGCAATGCTGTAATTTTAGCAAGCAGCAGCAATCCGCGCCAGTTTATTCAGCGCCGGGGACGGATTTTGCGGCCACATCCGGGGAAGGAAAGGGCAACTTTATTTGACATGATAGTTTTGCCTCCAGATTTAGGTCGTGAAACCTTAGAAGTGGAGCGCAATTTGCTGCGAAAAGAGTTGAAGCGGTTCTTGGAATTTGCCGATTTAGCCGACAATGCTGGGGAAGCTAGAGTGAAATTGCTGCAAATTCAGAGGCGTTACGGGCTATTAGACATTTGACATTTATTAAGGTTCGGTTTATGTTTGAGAAGAGAGAATTATTTGATCGTAGTTTTAGTTGCTAGTTTTAATATTTGTCAAAAGAATATGACTGAAAATCTGAATGAAAATCTGATTATGGCATTTAGATATGAAGATAGTGCGATCGCAGCCGTACCGACAAGTATTTTAGCAGAAAATCGTTCTTCTTATCAAACTCATCAGGAATTGAGCGACGTACAGGAACCAATTACTAGCGCGCCGCCCGAAGTCCGACAAATTATCGAACGGGTATTAGAAATTGAAAAAGATAAACTGTACATGAGGGCTCCCCGCTATATTAGCGATGACATTTTGAAAGTTATTAAGGAAGCAATTGTATGAAGCTGATTTCAATTAGTCTGTGCAATTTTCGGCAGTTTTTCGGCCAAACACCCGAAATTAAGCTAGCCTGGGGCGCGCAAAATATTACAGTAATTCACGGCAATAACGGTGCTGGAAAAACAGCTTTGATGAATGCCTTTACTTGGGGACTTTACGGAAATCTGAGCGCGGGTTTTACGGAAGAACAATCAGTAAATAAACGCGCTATTGCGGAAGCAAAACCGGGCAAACGAGTACCTTGTTGGGTGGAAATCGTGTTTGAACACGACAGCAAGCGCTACCAAGTAAGGCGCAGTTGCCATGCTTACAAAAGTCAAAATAGTGTCGAACACAGCAAAGGCGAATTGTTTATGCAGGTAGCAAAAGATGACGGCCGCTGGATGCTACCGCCCCAGCATCCTGATGATATTATCGGACGAATTTTGCCGGAAAGTTTGCATCAATATTTCTTTTTTGACGGGGAGCGAATCGAGCAAATTGTCCGCCACGATAAGAAAGCAGAAATTGCTGAAGCTACTAAGGAATTGCTGGGAGTAGAGGTGCTGAATCGCTCGATTAGACATTTGGGAGATGCCAGAAAGTCTCTAGAAACAGATTTAAGAATGATTGGCAGTTCCGAAATTAAGAAACTTTTGAAAGAGAAGCAAAAATCTCAAAAAGAGGCAGAACAATGTTTGCAAAAAAAATTAGAAATTGAGCAAGAATTGATTCATCAAGGCGAGTTAAGAAAAGCAGTTAACGGTGATTTGCTGCTACTGGGCGGTGCCGCCGAATTGCAAAATTTGCGAGACGAATTGGAAAAGCAGCGCCATTTATTTAAGCAACAAATTTCAGAAGCTACAGATGCTCTAAAACGCTCAATATCTATGCGCGGTTACTCGGTATTTCTGTCAGATGCGGCGGCTGAATTTGAAGTTATTGTCGGGGGTTTACGAGAATGTGGCTCGTTGCTTTCGGGGATTCAGCGGCCGTTTTTGGAAGAGTTATTAGCGCAGCAGCGGTGTATCTGCGGTGCGGAATTAGTGGAGGGTTCTGAATCTCACCAACAGGTTAGCGGTTGGATGGATAAGGCGGGTGTTGGCGATGTGGAAGAAACAACTATTCGGATTAGCGATCGGGTAAATGAAATTGATAGGCAAGTGGCTGAGTTTTGGGAGGAAATTGACCGACAGCAAGGCAATATCAGCCGCGACAGAACTGAACTTTATCGGGTGGAAACGCAGTTAGATGATATTCATAGCAAGCTGCGAAATTTTCCTGACGGCGATGTCAGCCGCTTGCAAAAGCGCTTGGATGAAATTGAGGCAAAAATTGGCGATTTGCACCGCGAAACAGGCTCTAACCAGCAGCAGATTGAGAGTTTGAATGCGTCGATCGCCAATCTGGACAAGCAAATCGATAAGCAGCAACTGAATGAGCAAAGGCAAGTATTAGCCCAGCGCCGGATTGCTGCGACTCAAGATGCGATCGATCGCCTAACTGAAGTGCGATCGCGCTTAGAAAAACAGTTTTGTTCTCAGTTGGAAAAGCGGGTGCAAGATATTTTTAGTCAAATTTCTTTTACTCCTTATATTCCCAAGTTGAGCGATAAATACGAACTGACGCTAGTAGAAAATACGTCGGGTAAAGAATCTTTGGTTGCAGGTTCTACAGGAGAAAATCAAATTCTCAGTTTATCGTTTATCGGCGGAATTATTGAGGGCGTGCGGGAGTGGAGTCAAAAAAATACTTTGATGGGCCCGGATAGCAGTACGTTTCCAATTGTGATGGATTCTCCTTTTGGGAGTTTGGACGAGATTTATCGCAAGCAAATCGCGAATAAGCTGCCGAAGTTGGCGAATCAATTGGTAGTTTTGGTAACAAAAACTCAGTGGCGCGGAGAAGTTGCTCAAGAGATGGAAAGTTGCACCGGCAGGGAATACGTGCTGGTGTACAATTCTCCGAAAGCTGATTGCGAAGAAGATGCGATCGAACTGGGCGGGATGCGCTATCCTTTAGTTAAGCGCAGTCCAAATGAATTTGAATATACGGAAATTGTAGAGGTGGAGTATGACTTCTAATTCGGCAATTACGCAGGCTTTGGAAACGGATATTTGGGTGAAAGCGACATGGGAAGAATATCTGAATTTTGCTGAGGATTCAGCATGGGAGAAGGGTAAGTTTTATTACTATCAAGAACACATGAGGGTAGAAATGTCACCAGTAGGGCCATTGCACAGTCGTCATAATTCAGTAGTTTCGAGAGTAGTCAATTTTTATACAGCTTTTAGGAATATCCGAATAGTTGAGTTAATTAATGCCAGTTTTCGCAAAACAGGTATTCGGGAATTTCAACCTGATTTGTCTTATTATATAGGTGCAGATTTTGAATTACCTCCTCGCACGAATACGCCCATTAATTTGAATGGGTTTGCACCTCCCGCTTTAGTGGTGGAAATAGGAGCATCTTCTAGTGCCGATGATTTGGGAGTAAAGCGTTTAATTTACGAACATTCTGAAGTCCAAGAATATTGGGCAGCCAATGCAAATACGAATGCAGTATTTGCCTTTGCTATTACTGCTGGAGGGAGTGGGACAATTCAAAATTCACTGGTTTTACCTGGCTTAGAAATAGCGTTAGTTGAGGAAGCTTTGAATCGGAGTCAAACAGAAGATGACGGGGAAATTAATCGCTGGTTGATTCAAACTTTTAGTCAAGGTTGAAGGGAGTTTGACGTGAAAAAAGAGTATCATAAGTTGGTGCGCGATCGCATTCCTGAAATTATTCGCCAAAGTGGGAATGAATGCGAGGTTGTAATTTTGTCGGATGCAGAATACCGTCAAGCTTTGCGGCAGAAATTGATTGAAGAAGCGGGGGAAGCGGCCCAGGCCCACGAGGAAGATTTGGTGGCGGAATTGGCGGATTTGTATGAGGTGATAGATGCGGTGATGGCGAGTTTTGGCATTTCGGGCGATCGACTTTTGGCAGAACAAAGGAAGCGGCGGGAAGCAAGAGGAGGTTTTGCACAAAAAATTATGTTGTTGCGGACATTGTGAAGTGCGATCGGTTTCAACCGGGCGCTACACAAATCAAGTGCGCCTGCGCGGACTGTTGGATATTTGCGAGATTTATAATAGTTAGAAACTAGATATTATGGCAATGGCTGCTAACAAAATTAGAATTGCTAAAGATAAAGCGGAGTTAGTCAAATCATTAACTGTATCGGATAACAACACTGGCCCTTTCCAGACTTACGCCGATGTCATCGCCTTCGCCGCATCCTTGGGAAAGCAGCGGAAAAAACGATCGCCTTTAGGGGAAATTTCTAAACGAGAACCGGGTGCGATCGATGTTGATATTTTTGTATCTAGGGGTTACGATATGGCGATTAAGTTAATTGCGATCGCCGAAACCAAAAATCCTCAAATTCTCTCCCATCTCGACGAACAATTGGAAGCAGAACGCTTGCAAATTTTTGAAGAATATGCTAATGGTGGACTGGAAATTTTGCGAGAAGAGTTGCGGGGTGCGGCGGATTATACAGATCGCCTGTTGTTGGTTTTGATTTCTGAAAGAGACAATCAACATCGGTCAAATGAAGAATTCGATTTAAGCAAGTTTTTATTTTAATAGGTTCCCAATGAAACACATCCCAAAAGATATTATCAAGAGATGCTTAAAGCAATCTGCAAAATTTCTTGCTTACAGTTACTCAGCATTTATTATCTGCTATTTCCTTTTCAAACTATTTTTTTGGGATAGAATAGGAATTATTGCCTTAATTAGCACTTTTAGCCCCTTAATTTTATTCCCAACTTTCTTGCTTCCGATCATCGGATTGTTAATTATCAAAAAAAGATGGTTCACTATTATTTCTGCGATCGCCTGCATTATCCTAATAAGTTGGCTGCACATTAAATACTTTAGCCCCAAACCAATAAATATCACAAATTCGCAGCATAGCATCAAAGTTTTATCTCATAACCTCAGTTGGCATAAAACTCAGTCACCTACTTTACTAAAACTGATTAACCAGCAAAAACCCGATATTATCTTTTTACAAGAAATCGTTAAGAAACATACCGAAAGAGCTTTCACCTGGTTAAAAGCAGACTACCCCTATCAAATTGGAACTCACCCTGTAGGAATTCTCAGTAAATATCCAATTGTATCCAGCGAAATACTGCACTTAGCGGATCATCCAGAAACGCAGCAGCGGGCAATTATTAAATTTAACGGACAAGAAGTAGTGATTTACAATATGCAAGCTACCGGGCCGTGGTTGAAGATATCTAAAAAATTGAGTTTTATCAAAATTCCCGTTTACAAATATGACAAACGATCGCCTGAAATTCAAGACTTAGTGCAGCGAGTTGAGCGAGAAACTCTGCCAGTAATTGTCGCGGGGGATTTTAATATGACAGACGAAACTCAAGACTATGACAGGGTGCAGAAAGTCTTGCAAGATGCTTTCCGAAAATCGGGATGGGCGTTTGGTTTTACCTGGCCTCACGGTTGGGAACTTAAATTCTTGATAAAAAGGTCGAATTGGAGATTAAATTATCCGGTTTTCAGAATTGATTATATTTGGTATTCAAAGCATTGGGGTGCTAAATCTAGTTCGGTTTTGGAGGCAACCGAGTCCGATCATTTGCCTGTAGGAGCAGAATTAATTTTGTTAAAGGAAGCCAGATTGTGAGAATTAATCTATACTATTAAAAGCCAGAGGCAAACCCCATGCAAATTACCCTCACCATCCCCGATCACTTAGAACACCAGCTTCTTCAGAAAGCTAGCCAACTCAACTTGCCGATCGAAACCCTGATTTTGCAATCCCTGGGTCAACTATTTCAAGAAGACGAAGACGAGCTATCTAAAGAAGATATCCTCAACAGCCTTCGGATTGCGCTTCAGGAAGTAGAAGACGGCAAAGTTCACCCGATCGCAGAACTTTGGGATGGTATTGATGTCTGAACCACCCAGCATCCAGGTTCTGTTTGCAGATCAATATCAAGCTATCTCAATGGGAAGGTAAACTTGGCTGCGATCGCGCTCTGTAGTATTGTTATAGCGACAAAAATTGCTAAAAGTGATAATATAAATATACAACTTTCCTTGAGCTATATGTTAAAACAAGTATTAGGTTGAGTGATTGACAAATGCCTACTGCTGCCCAGCTAGAGAGTTTATATCGCATCAGTTATCAACTGACCTACACGATGCTTCAGCCTATACATCTGATTTGTGTTGACGATCGCACTCGTAACGTATAGATATTGGCTGGGTACGATGAAGAGCTTGAGTTCCAAATTTTACCCACTGGGGAGTTTGCTGATGAGCCAAGTTAACTATAACGCCATGTCGAATACTGAATTGAAACAGTATTTTCTTAAACATCGTGGAAATCGAGCCGCTTTTCAGGCGTACTTGGACAGAATCAATCAGCATCCGCTGAGGATTATTGCAAGTCCCAGTGATCCAGATTTTGATGAGAAAGTTCAAGCCGCAATTCGCCGCAAGTTAGAAGCGACAAGAAATCGCAGCACTTGAATGAAGCTAGGGATACGGCACTGCCGTATCCTGTATTTCATCATACTTGATCCAATAAAAACTTAGCTAAGCACCGGCGGCAATCCTACCTCTTGCGGCTGCACAAACCTGCCATTAAAACTAACAGCTTTATCCTCAAAAGTCCTCGCTTCCGCTACCGCTTGCCGCAAATGAGCTCGATCCATATCGTCCTGAATTCCCCCCACCAAATATACAATTAACTTCGTCGCTAAATCCTTTCCAGAAACTAGCATTCGCTTTTTGTTCGGATCGTACAAAATCCCGTACCACGCAGACTCAGGATTGTCCATGTGGCTAAATCCTTCATCCACATCGAATCTGCGGAGTTTGTCGAAAATAGATTTCAGGGAAAGTTTCTTTCTAAATACTAGAATTCCCAAAGCATTAGCTAAAGCAATTTGACCGACTGGACGGAACAAAATATTTCCCTCGCCCCCTGGCTTTTCAAAACTAAATCGGCGCAATTCTGCCGTTTCTTCGCCGCTTTCAATTCTTTGATAGCTGGGTAAAGTTGCTAAATGATCGAACAATTTTTTAAACTCTTCAATTCCCTCTTTCAGTTCTTCATCTTCGGGACGCATGGGAATTAAACCTTTTCGTTCCGGCTTCCAATGAGGAAATTTGTATTCTAAATACCGTTCGGACATATCTTGCAGCGCTTGCAATGTGGTTAAGACAGTTGATTTGGCTGCGACTGTGGCGCTGTCCCAATTGACGCGGGGGTTTCTGTCTTCTTGTTCTTTTAATAAGGGATGGGTGACGGCAATTTTGCGGGCGCAAATCGCAAATCCGTTATCCTCGTTCAATAATGCTAGCTGGCCCTGACTCAGCGTTACGGCCATTAGGTTAACGTGCACAAAGATCGATCGCACGCGCCGTTGTGCTTGCTGTCGCGTTTCGCCCGCCACCGCCGCCGGGATAAACTCAATTCCGATTTTTTCGTGCGCTAATTTATACACTGTTTCGGGGTCGATTTGATACTCTTCTGCTAAATCTTCCAGAGTAATTGCAGCGCCGACAGGTTTTTTATTTTTGTTGTATCTTTGCAGGATTCCGGTTTTAATTAAACTCATTAAACCTTGAACTCCCATCAGCCGATGCTGGCCGTCTAAGGCAAAAATTGATACTTTTTGAGAGACATTCAAAAGCCCTAAGTTCTCGTTTTTATCAAAGGATGTAAATTCAGCCGCCGATTTAGTTGCTACGCCATTTTTATCCCATTCCTCGGCTAGAGGATTGTCTACCCACGGGGGACTGACGACTACTAAAACTGCGGGGAATTTGTGCGATTTTCGGGCTGCTAAATATTGAGTTAGGGCGGCTTGGCGCGACCAATCTAAGGGACGCTGGATAATTTCGTCAATGGTTTCGTCGTCGCGGACGATGTTGTTGGTTTGGAGGTCGAATTTTTGGCGGAAAAGCGGCATTTGCGAGGCGAAACGGACGCGAGAGTCTAACCATTCTAGGGTGACTGAACCGATGTATGCTTCGCTGTTTCCCATCTGGGTTTTTTGTACGAAAATGCGATCGTCCTTTCCTAAATAATTATCTAATAAAAGTGCGATTTCCTGTCTGTCGCTATTTTCTTTTTCTAAAATTTTACTAGCGAGGTCATCCGCTGGGTTGGTAGTCATCGGCGGTTTTTATATAATTAGGGTATTTTTTCAAAAAATATCATATATTAAAGTTTATGTCAACACTTGTTTTTAAAAAAACCTTGTGAAATACTTAATTCATGTCCTACTAGACCACCTTGGATTCATAAAATTGGCAAAAAGTCAATAGCTATTAATGCCTAATTTTCATGCCCCATGCCCCATGCCCCATGCCCCATTCCCCATGCCCCATGCCCCATTCCCAATGCCCCATTCTAAAATATGTCTACTCCTTCCTTTGAATACATTTTGCCGGTAATTCGGGGCATTCAAGCGGGCCGCGAATATTACGTGTCGATGTGTCCGGTGCGTTTTTTGCCGAAATTGTTTCCCTTTGAATCTGAAGATTTGCCGCCGTCTATGCGGGCGAAACGCGCGCTTAACAAAGCTAGGATTCCCGAAATAGCTGATTATTTTGTTAAGAATCCTACAAATTATACTTGTGGGGCAATTGCTGCTTCGATTGATGCGGATATTACTTTTGAAGCAGTGGGAAATGAGGCCGAAGAACGAAAAATCGGTCGCTTGCGAGTGCCGATGGATGCTAAGTTTACTATTAATGACGGACAGCATCGGCGCGCAGCTTTTGAGATGGCTTTGAGGGAAAATCCGCAGTTGGGATATGAGACGGTGGCGCTGATTTTGTTTCTCGATATTGGGTTGGAAAAATCGCAGCAGATGTTTGCTGATTTGAACGGTTTTCAAGTTCCTTTGGAGGCGTCACTCAGTCTACTTTACAACCACCGGGACGATCGCGCTTTTGTGGTGAAGGCGGTTGTTAAGCAGGTTGAGGTTTTCCGGTGTTTGACTGAGATGGAGAGGGGAAGTTTGAACGGGCGATCGCACAAATTGTTTACGCTGAGTGCGATCGATCGTGCTATCATGGCTTTGCTGTCTAATATTCACGGCAGCGAACAGGCAAAACCCTCTGGTTCTCGCACCAAAAAAGAACATAAAGAGGAAGAACTTGCTCAAAAAATACAACTGGCGGTTAGTTATTGGAATGCGGTTTGCAGTTTTATTCCAGATTGGCAATTAGTTCTGCACAAGCAAGTTGCGGCGGGGGAAATGCGCCGGGATTGCCTACACTGTCAAAGTGTTGTGCTTGAGAGTTTGGGGGAAGTTGGGGCGGCTTTGCGATCGGTTTTTCCTGAGAGTTGGGAGGAACGTTTGAGCCTTTTGCAGCAGGTTGATTGGTCGATTTCTAATCCTGATTGGGAGGGTGGGATTTTGTTGAAAGGGGGGATTTCTAAGTCGAGGGCGAGTGTTAGTTGGATGACTGATTATTTGAAAAAGCGGTTGGGTTTGGAAACCGCAGAGGCACGCAGACAGTGATATAATTATCTCCTGTTTAGGCTAGAAAATTACTTTTTAGTCGGCTGACACTGCTTAAATTGTCTAGTTTCTGCGTTATGGTTGTGCCTTGCGGTGCTTAACTTTTTGTTGAAAAGAGTGTAAAATTTTAGGTTGGATTGTATTTAATCATAGCGGGAAAACAAAATGACTACAGGAGAAGAGTCCGAAAATAAGAATTTAGCATACTATCGCCAACGTTTTGCCGCTCTTAATGTCAGCAATACACGTCAACGTGGTCAAGCTAATCATAAGCCAATATTACTATTATCAATCATCGATCTAATTGCTCAAGGAATAATTAGGGATAATCGAATTTATGTTTCAGACGACTTAATTAAAACCTTTAATAAATATTGGGATATCTTAGGTTCTGAATCTCACAATCGTGGTTTGCACTATCCATTTTGGCATTTGGAAGGCGATGGTTTCTGGCATAAAACATTAAAGTCGGGATTTAATGGTTCAAAGCCTAAGACGACTAACAAGCTAAGAGAAGCTGTAGAATACGGTAGTTGGGATAATGAATTATTCAATTTACTTCAAGACCAAAATTCGAGATCTGAATTAATAGATACACTGATTGCGACATGGTTTTCATTAAATAGGGAGGATATTGGAGATATTTTGCAAGTTAATCAAGACTTTGAAAAAGTTACTCAGACAGAAACGGAACTATCAGACTCAGCAGGAATTCCTGACGGAGAACCGAAATTTTATTTAACAAAATCTGCTGTTAGAAATGCTTTTTTTAGGAAAGCAGTAGTACATACATATGATTACAAGTGTGCATTTTGTCGATTGAAAGTCATCAGGAATCTCACTCAAACTATTGTAGATGGCTCACACATTAAGCCGTTTTCAAAGTTTTATGATAATCAAATTAATAATGGGATATCATTGTGTAAAAATCATCATTGGGCTTTTGACCAGGGTTGGTTTGCTATAGATGATAATTACAGAATTATCGTCGCTAATGACTTAGAAGAGGAATCCCCCAATGCCAGATGTATGAAAGATTTTCATAGTGAAACTATTCTCCTGCCCACTTCAGGCCAAGATTTACCAAGACTTGAATCGCTAGAATGGCATCGGCTGAATGTATTTAGAGCTTAATGAAGTAACTGAGGTTGAAGACATGACAGAAACAATGCAAATACCACTCTTTCCACCCCGTAGTGTAAGTGAGTTAGTGGCAGAAATAGAAAAATTAAGTAAAGAAATTAAAGAGTTATATTGTTTAGATGATATACCTTGGGTTTTAGGATATTCCGGCGGAAAAGACAGCACTACGGTAGTGCAGCTTATCTGGTATGCGATAGCAGAATTGCCACCTGAAAAAAGAACGAAAAAAATCTATGTAATCACCACAGATACACTTGTAGAAAACCCGATAGTTTCTACTTGGGTACGTCAGTCATTAAAACAGATGAAGTCTGCTGCTATAGAGCAACAGCTACCTATAGAACCTTATATGCTTTATCCAGATGTCAAAGATACTTTCTGGGTAAACTTGATGGGAAAAGGCTACCCAGCACCGAGACATGGATTTCGCTGGTGTACTGAACGCCTGAAAATCCTTCCTTCTAATCGGTTTGTTCGTGATATGGTGAGAATCAATGGAGAAGTAATTCTTATATTGGGTACTCGCAAAGCTGAAAGTATTAAACGCGCTGTTTCAATGGAGAAACATGAAATAGGTCGCATGAGTGACCGTCTAAATAATAATTCTAGTTCCATTAAGTCTTTGCTTTATCAGAGTCCTAGTCTGCCTAATTCCCTAATTTATAGTCCGATAGAAGATTGGCGAACTGATGAAGTCTGGATTTATCTGAATCAGTGGGCTAATCCTTGGGAAAATAGCAACAAAGATTTATTTACCATGTATCGAGGTGCAACAGCAGACAATGAATGTCCTTTAGTTGTTGATACTTCTACCCCTAGCTGCGGCAGTTCTCGCTTTGGCTGCTGGGTTTGCACAATGGTAAGCCAAGATAAATCTATGGAGGCAATGATTCAAAACGATGAGGAAAAAGAATGGATGCAGCCTCTTCTCGATATTCGCAACGAATTAGATATAAAAGACGATCGCCCAAAAAGAGACTTCCGACGCATTTACGGTAGAGTAGAACTGTTTGAACGCAACATGGGCGACGATACAACCTCCGTCGAACCCATCCCAGGGCCCTACACCAAATTCTGGCGGGAACACTGGCTGAGACGAGTCTTGGAAGCACAAACCCAAATCCGCAAAACCGCACCCCTAGAAATGCGCGACATCACCTTAATTACCCCAGAAGAACTTAGCGAAATCCGCCGCATTTGGCTGGAAGAAAAGCACGAATTCGACGACTCTTTGCCCCGGATTTACGAAGAAGTCACGGGCGAACCTTTTGAAGATTCCCGTCCGGCCGCCGAAAGAAAACTCCTTGGTAGCGATGAATGGACTGCGATCGAAGAGATTTGCAGCGAGGACAAAATGCACCTCGAATTGATGGCAAAACTCCTGGATACAGAACGCCAATACTACACAAAACCCCGCCGTACAGGCATTTACGGCGATTTGGACAAATGCTTTGAAACCAGTTCGCGATCGAAGGAAGAAGCGATTGGCAACGCCCACTATCAACGCAATTTAAAAAAAGCGGTGGAAGATATTAAAGCAAATCCGACCGAAAACATTCAGCAATTCAAAGATGCGATCGCCCAAACCAACAGTTCCGCAAAAAACGATACCGTTGATATTGCCAAACTTAAAGAAGAACTCGAAAGCAACAGCAATCAAAGCAGACAGCTATCTTGGGCGGATATTAAATTTTCACCGCCAAATTCAGGAGAGGAAAAACCTAGCGATTAGCACGCGCTAGCCTGCGGTTAAACCCAAACTTGTTGACAGCCACCCCGTCGAGCGATCGGATACAATAGGCTGTCAATTAACCTCATTATTACCCAACCCTCATCGTTGAAATTACAAAATTTTTACGACCATGATTAATCCTAATATTCCCCATCAGGATCTTACATACAGCATCATCGGCTGTGCAATGAGAGTACACCGGAGGACGCAAAAAGGTTTAAGAGAAAAACATTACCAAAGAGCCTTTGATGCAGAAATGATAGAAGCCGGTTTAACAACAGAAATGGAGTATCCCAGACAACTTTACGACGGTGAAGTTTGGATGGGAATCCTCTATCTAGACCATTGGGTGAATGAAGGTATTGTAGTAGAGGATAAAGCCGTAAATTATCCAATGACCGATAAAGATAAAGCTCAAATAATAGCTTACGTAGCAGCTACAGGAGCGCAAGTAGGTTTATTTATAAACTTTGGACGCAGCAAATTAGAATATCACCGCATCCTCCCACCAAAATCTGTACAAGGTTGGCAGAAACACATTCAACCATACTTGTGGACGCCGAAAACAAGTGGCCGGGGTTGGACAAGAGGAAGTTCAGGAACCTATGAAGAAACAGATGCCGAACTCCCCTTACCTTCCAGGATTCAGCCCCGGAAGCAGGAGGAAGAGTCAAACGATGTGATTGATTGGTAGCAAGGGGGGGGACGGTTAGCAACGGATTTTGTAACGGATGTAACGGATGATTGGTGGGTGATTACCAAATCCGCTGCTAATCGCCCCCACCAACCACCCATCCGTTAAATCCGCTGCTAATCGCCCCCCACCAACCACCCATCCGTTAAATCCGCTACCAAATCCCTCGCCAATAACCACCACCAACTAACAACCCATCCGTTAAATCCGCTACCAAATCCGTGGCTAACCGCCCCCCCACCAACAACCCATCCGTTAAATCCGCTGCTAACCGCCCCCCACCAACCACCCATCCGTTAAATCCGCTACAAAATCCGTGGCTAACCGCCCCCCCACCAACCAACCACATCTACATCTACAATGCAATTCCTCGAACTCGTCCTCAAAAACTTCGGCCCCTATGCAGGCACCCAAACCATCAATCTCCGCCCCGAAAAAGACGGAAATCCCTGCCCAGTCATTTTATTTGGCGGCATGAATGGCGGCGGCAAAACCACCCTCATGGACGCCATTCGCCTCGCCCTCTACGGTGGCAGAGCCCAATGTTCCACCAGAGGGAATTTAAGCTACAGCGACTTTCTCAATCAATGCGTCAACCGCCACACACCCTCATTAGAAGATACCCGCGTCGAACTAACATTTGAACAAGTCCAAGATGACAAATTAGCTCAATTCAAAATAGTTAGATACTGGAAAAAACTAGATATCAAAGATAACTTAAGCATTCTCATATACAGCGAAATTGTCAGCGATTGGTGGTCAGACAAAGCAATTACTAACACCTGGGACGAATACATCGAAACCCTTTTACCCGTCGGAATATCCAACCTATTTCTGTTTGACGGCGAACAAGTAAAAGAACTCGCCGAACTCGAAACACCGCCAGAGTTTGTCGTCGGGGCGATTAAATCTCTTTTAGGTTTAGAATTAGCAGAACGCCTCGCCGTCGATTTAGAAATTTTAGCCGGCCGCAAGCGGAAAGAAATTGCTGGCAAAAAAGACTTGGCTGCTTTAGAGAAAATCGAAGAAACTTTTAAGACAATTACTGATGAAATAGACTTAGCGAAGCAAGAACAAGCCAGCTTTAAAAATGAGTTAGAGAAAGCTCAAAAAAATCAGAAACAAGCATCAGACAAGTTTATTTCTGAAGGCGGGAAAATTGCGGCCGATCGCAGTCAACTAGACAGACAGCTAAACGACTACAGAAATCAGGCAGACAAAAGCCGTCAAGCCATGATGGAATTGGCATCAAATACGCTACCACTAGCCCTAATTTCGCCCTTGCTAAGTGAAGCAAAAATTCAAGCCGAAACAGAAGCCAGCCAGCAGCAAGCAAAGATTGCCCAAAATGTGATCAAACAAAGAAGCGATCGCCTTCTCAACTATATCGCGGAAATCTCGTTAAATCCCCAACAGCTAGATAAAATTCAAGACTTCATCCGCCAAGAAAACCAAGAACTCGAACAGCAAGCCGGAACAGACGCCCCGCCCTGGATGAACGCCGACAACAACAGCATCCAGCAACTAGAAAACCTTCTTAACTACCAAATCAAAGCCCAGCAAATTCTAGCGGGCGAACAAATAGAAGAAATCAAAAACATCGAATCCGAAATCGACTTTACAGACAGACAACTCGCAGCCGCAGCTTCCCCCGAAGCCTACGAAAAACTAGAAGAAGAAGTCAGGAAAGCCCAAAAAGCAGTCGCTATCGCAGCCGCAGCCTTGGAATCAGCCAACCGCCGCGTCGATGAATTAGAGAAAGAATTAGCCAAAAACCAAAAAGAACTAGAAAACTACAGCAGCGAATTCATCACCATCAGAAACAGCCAACACGTCATCGCCTCCATCGCCAAAGCCCAAGCCACCCTGAAACTATTTAAAGAAAAACTCACCCTCAAAAAACTCAACAAACTCGAAATAGAAATTACCGACTGTTTCCGCTACCTGTTGCACAAAACCGACCTCGTGCACAGAGTTGCGATCGATACTCAAACATTTAGCCTCTCCATTTACGATCCAGAAGGCAAACCGGTACCCAAACACCGACTTTCTGCCGGGGAAAAACAATTGCTGGCGATCGCCTTTTTGTGGGGATTAGCCAGAGTATCCGGGAGACAATTGCCAGTGGCGATCGACACTCCCTTGGGCCGCCTCGACTCCTCCCACAGAAACAACCTAGTGGAACGCTATTTCCCCTCTGCCAGCCACCAAGTCATCCTGCTTTCTACCGACACGGAAATTAGAAAAGTAGAATACGAAAAACTCCAAGAATTAGAGGCGATCGCCCACAGCTACCTCCTCAAATACGACTCCGCCAAACACCAAACCACCGTCGAAAAAGGTTACTTCTGGGAATAAAAATTCGCGCTAAAAAATAGCCGCAACCCCCTTGACTTTGCTGGGGAGTTGCGGTACTATATATATTATAATGGGATGGTTGCGAAAATTTTATTTTTGCCACCATCCCATTATTAAGGATAAATCCTACTACAATCACAATACCAAAAAAAACCGATTTAATCAAGTCGCGCCGTGTAAAAAAATGTTAATTATTTCGGGTTATCTAGAGGCTTTGCTTCCCCAACATTAACACTTTTTACAATATACCAAAAAATCTCAAACTCATGGAACCACCAGTCGATCGCATCCGCCTATCCCAAACAGGCAAAGACCAACTATCAAAACTGAAACGATCGACCAAAATCGATCAGTGGAATATTCTATGCAGGTGGGGATTTTGCCGATCGCTCGCCGAGCCCAGCATCCCATCCCCAGTACCAATTCCCAGCGACAGCAACGTCGAATTAAGCTGGGATGTCTTCGGCGGCGACATGGCCGATATCCTGATAATGGCCCTCAAACAGCGCTGTCACCAAGACAATTTAGGCACAGAAAAAGAAACTCTAGCGAAACAGTTTCGCCTGCACTTGCACCGAGGGATTGGTTATTTGGCCGGCGATCCGAATATTAAGAAAATCGAAGACTTGGTGGCGATCGCTCTTTCGCCTGAGAAATTAAGAAATTAACTGACAGTTGACAGTTGACAGTTGACAGTTGACAGTTGACAGTTGACAGTTGACAGTTGACAGTTGACAGTTGACAGTTGACAGTTGACAGTTGACAGTTGACAGTTGACAGTTG
>NZ_JAUBRC010000055.1:0-39864 GCF_036701635.1 Microcoleus sp. N9_B4
GGTACTGGTGCGGGCGCGCCGGCGGCAGATCAGCGCGGTGTGAGTCGCCCTCAAGATGGTGATAATAACGGAAGTGCGATCGTTGATATTGGCGCTTATGAATTTAACCCTACAGTCACGCCCACCCCAACTCCCACCCCAACTCCCACACCGACTCCGACGCCGACTCCAACTCCCACTCCGACTCCAACTCCGACTCCCACACCGGAACCGACTCCCACGCCCACACCCGAACCGACTCCGACTCCCACACCCGAACCAACTCCGACTCCCACACCCGAACCAACTCCCACGCCCACACCCGAACCGACTCCCACGCCCACACCCGAACCGACACCAACTCCCACGCCAACTCCGGTATTAGATGATTGCCTACTCGATAGCCTCAACCCTCCGCAACTAGATCCGGCCACCATCACCCCCAACCCCGTCCAACAAACTATCAACGGCGGCGACACTACCGACTTCATCATGGGCGGTGTCATCAACGATTCAATTAACGGACTTATCGGCAACGATACTCTCTACGGCATGGGCGGCAATGACAACATTGACGGCGGCGCCGATAACGACTCCATCTTCGGCAATGAAGGCAGCGATTTCATCTCTGGCGACGCTGGCAACGATACCATCTACGCTGGCAAGGATAATGACACTGTTGTCGGTGGTGAGGGCGACGACTTGTTGAGGGGAGATTTAGGAAATGATACAGTTGCCGGCGGCCTTGGCAACGACAGCATTTTCGGCGGCAAAGATGACGATATCTTACTCGGTGAAGATGGCGACGACTACATTTTAGGCAACTTAGGAAATGACACAATTAATGCTGGAAACGGCAACGATATTGCCTTTGGCAATGAAGGTGCAGACCTGATTTTTGGCGACATCGGTAACGATACCCTGTACGGCGGCAAAGAAAACGACAGTCTCGATGGCGGTGAGGGCAACGACTTGCTGTTAGGAGGCAATGAAAACGATGTGATCTGTGGCGACATTGGTAACGATACCCTGTACGGCGGCAAAGGTAATGATATCCTCAGTGGTGGCAGCGGTGCCGATTTCCTTTCCGGGGATGTTGGGGACGATACTTTGACTGGTGGTTCGGGAAATGATGTGTTTTTCCTCAATCAAAGTTCGGGTAGCGACACCATTAATGATTTCCGCAAGGGAGAGGATTTAATTGGGTTGAATTCTGGTTTGAGTTTTAATCAACTCAGTATTACTTCCAGCAACAATCAAACTTTGATTACTGTGACGGATACCAATCAATTGTTGGCGAAGCTTAACAATATTACCCCCGGTATTCTCACCGCTAGCGATTTTATTACTCTGTAGTTATTAAGCTGTCGCGCATCATTTGTGAATTTCTTACTCCCTCCCCGGGGCTTCGGGGAGGGTTGGGGAGGGGTAAAAAATTTACGAATCATTTAGGATTGCTATAAAGCGGACTTGATATTATTTCCTTCCAATACCATCGCACAACAAACGATCGCCATTCTCCACCATCGCATTCGTCCGCAGATAATCGCGCACGCGATCGCAACCATCAGCCAACAAATCCACTTTCAAAACTCGCTCCACATCCCACAAAATCAGCGTATTATCCTCACTAACAGAAGCCACAAATAACCCATCCCCACTATAAGCTACCCCCCGAATCGCCGCAGAGTTACCTCTAAGCGTTGTTAATTCCGTACCGTCAAGCTTCCACAATTTCACCGTATTGTCTACACTACCAGAAGCAATAATATTACCATCCGGGCTAAACGCCACCCCCCATACCGCGGCCAGATGACCTTCCAGAGTTCTCAGTAACTTACCATCCACAGTCCAAAGCTTAATCGTATTGTCCCCGCTGCCAGAAGCCAGAAATTTACCGTCAGGGCTAAACGCCACCCTCCACACCGCAGCAGTATGACCTTGAAAAGTTCTCACCAAAGTACCATCAAGCTTCCACAACTTCACAGTACCATCCCCCCCTGCCGAGGCAATTAGCTGACCGTTTGGGCTAAATACCACCTGCCAA
Organism: Microcoleus sp. N9_B4; assembly: GCF_036701635.1. Classification (NCBI taxonomy): domain Bacteria; kingdom Bacillati; phylum Cyanobacteriota; class Cyanophyceae; order Oscillatoriales; family Microcoleaceae; genus Microcoleus; species Microcoleus sp. N9_B4. The sequence goes on from NZ_JAUBRC010000055.1 coordinate 2,027, forward strand.
ACAGGAGCATGATGTCCTGTCATAGTATGCAATAAAGTACCATCTGGCCGCCAAAGCTTGATAGTATTATCTTGACTTCCAGAAGCAATAATTTGACCGTTTGGACTGAAAGCTAATGTAAAAACCGTAGCGTTATGACCTACCAAATTTGCGATCGCTTTTCCGTTTCGAGTCCAGATATTCACCTTATTATCATTTCTGCCAGAAGCAATTAACTTGCCATCGCCACTCAGGGAAACAGCATAAATCGCAGCATTTTCTACAGTGAAAGTCCTCAACAATTTGCCTTGCCGACTCCAAAGCTTAGTCGTGCCATCCTCGCTGCCTGTAGCAATTGTAGAACTATCCGAACTCAGTGCGATCGCCCAAATCCCCGCTTTATGTGCAGTAATCATCGTCCGCAATGGGTTTTGACTCTGCCACAGCCTCACCGTGTTTTCTGCACCCGCCGAAGCAATAAAACTACCGTCCGGGCTCCAAGCTATCCCCCAAATCGCAGCAGTGTGACCTCTCAATTTCGTCCGTTCTGTTCCGTCAACATTCCAGAGTTTTACAGTTTGATCCCGACTTGCAGAAGCAAGAGTCTGACCATCTGGACTGAAAACAACTCCCGATATTACAGCAGAATGACCTTCAAGCGTTCTAAGCAAAGTACCGTTTTTGTTCCAGAGTTTCACCGTTTTGTCTCCACTTCCCGAAGCCACAATCTGACCGTCTGGACTAAACGCTGCTGCAGATACCACAGAAGTATGACCCCGGAGAGTTCTTAACAGTTTGCCGTCTTTGTTCCAGAGTTTCACCGTTTTGTCTCCACTTGCCGTAACAATAGTCTGACCGTCTGGACTGAAAGCCACTGAGGGTACCCCAGCAGTATGACCCTGGAGAGTTCGTAGGGGCAGTGCCCCCGTGCCTGCCCCGTCTTTATTCCAGAGTTTCACCGTGTTGTCCATGCTGGCAGAGGCAATAGTTTGACCATCGGGACTAAACGCCACTGTCCAGATACCAGCAGTATGACCCTGAAAAGTTCGTAGGGGCAGTGCCGCCGTGCCTGCCCTATCCAGTTTCCAAAGTTTTACAGTTCCATCATCACTTCCAGAAGCAAGAAACTGACCGTCCGGGCTAAATTTGACAGATCGAACGATCGCCTGATGACCTTTGAGTGTTGCTATTTCCGTTCCGTCCCGCCGCCACACTTTAATAGTTTTATCCACACTTGTTGAAGCAATAAACTTACTGTCTGGACTAATGTCAACTCCGAGAACAGCCGCTTGATGTCCCGATAAACGGTTATATTCATCGCCTTCATAAACCGCTTGACGCAATACATTGATAACTGGATTTTCAATATTTTTATCTGTGTTGCCTAAGTTTTGTAATCGGCGCTTAGCTTTAATTGCTTCTATTAGTGCATCCAATCTGCGATTAGAGGCAAACAATCCCTCAGATGAAGAAACCAGGGCTTTAATTTCACTAACCCGAGCTTCGCGCTCACTAATAACGGCTCGGCGATACTGAAAATAACTTGTTACTCCTAAAGCACAGGCAAGCAGCAGTGCCATACTCACAGAAAATAGTAAGTTTCTCTGTCGTTTCGCTGCTTTTTTTTCTTGAATTAATCGCATTTGTTCCTCTGCCAGTCGCGCTTCCACTTCTTTGGTGCGTTCGGCTTCTAAAGCTTGTTGAACTTCTCGCCTATCTAGTTCGGCACTAGCAGCTAAGAACTGATAGTCAAGGTTACTCAAGCTTTTTTCCTGCGCCCAGATTTGACCATCTTTTAAGGCTTGTCCCCGCAACAGTCGGGAAAAATCTGTTTGTTGTGAAGCAACCCAAGCATCGAAGGTTTGCGAGTAGGGGCGCAGTTGCCCTAATTGCTTCTCTACCCATTCCAGATTAAAAACTTCAGCATAAACCCTGTTTCTCACCTGTAAATAACCATTTTTTTTAACAACTAATCCAGATAATAATAGTTCAATTTGTTCTGGTGAATCATCAGTTGATACCCCTCCCGCTTTTGTGATCAAAGGTAGAAATTTTTCATTTCCTTGTAGGGGCAATTTTCCTGTAGTTGCTCTATAAAGATTTGGGTCAGGCACGGGGGTACTGCCCCTATAGTCGATTTCTTCAAAGTCCCACAAAGAAACATATTCGCTGGCTAAGGGGGGCTTAGATTGTAAAATTTGCTGGTAGATGCCGAGTAATCGGCCCGCGCGTTGTTCGTTGCGAATAATCCGCTCTTTTATGGTTTTTAAATGTTCCGGCTCATCCTGAGATTCCCATTTATTAATGATATTTTCTCGCACTAAACGCTCTACCCAAAACTCTTCTGTTCCTGCTGGAATTGTTACTACTTTTGGCGGTGTAGTTTGAGTTGCTATGTAGGCTATATAGCAGAGTTTTTGCGTCAAAAATGGCTGCCCAGAAGTCCAAGCCAATATCTGTTTGAGAATAGCTTGATAATTATTGACTACACTTGCCAATCCCGCCGCTAATGGCTGGGCTTCTTCTAGTTCAAAACCTCGTAAATTTATCGCTCGACCAATATTAAAAGGAGTTCGTTTTTTATCAAAAGTTAAATCGCTCGGTGTTGCTACTCCAAAAATTGCAAAAGTAATGCGCTTATATTCAGGATTAATTGAGCGTTGATTATAGCAAAAGCGAATTAGAGCGAAAAAATCATCAACCGGGAAATCTAGACTGAGAACACTGTCAATTTCATCAATAAATATAATAATTTCTTGTTCAGGAAACTTGGCTAACAAAATATCTTCAATAAAATGACTCAATCTTTGCAGAAATGATACATCTTCTTCATCACGCCACCAGGTTTTTAAGTTAACTTGCCCTAAAAGATTGAAGCCGCGCCACAGTTCCCCAATCATGCCTTTATACCACTGTAAAGGAGTGATATTTTCACTGCCAATACGGGTCATATCGATCGTGCTGCAGAGGAAATTTTCTGCTTGCAATCGGTGCAGGGTGCGGACTAATAGGGAAGATTTGCCCATTTGCCTAGAATTGAGGACATAACAAAATTCGCCTGCTTTTAAGGCTTCATATAGTTCGGAATCTGCTTGTCTTACTACGTAGGTAGGTGCATTATTAGCAAGGCTGCCGCCGATTTGGTATTGGTAATTATTCATGTTTTTGAGTTCATGGTTTCTGAGACTTTAACGATCGCCCACTCGATCGCACAAATGTCTATCCTCCTCCTTGACTTCAGCATTAGTTCGCAAATAATCCCCCACACGATCGCACGCATAACCCAGTTCATCCAGTTTGAGAATACGCTCTAGATCCCATAAAATCACCGTGCGATCGTCCCCGGCGGAGGCAATGAGTTTACCATCGGGACTAAACGCAACTCCCCAAACGTTCCCTTCATGTCCGGTTAGCGTCGTGATTTCTGTCCCGTCGGTTTTCCAAAGTTTGAGTGCGCCAGTTGAGCCTCCCCCCACCAGCATTTGACCGTCAGGACTGAAATCAACCGCCATCATGCCTCTAGTATTTCCCTTGAGGGTTTTGAGCAACGCGCCATCACTCGTCCAGAGTTTAATCGTGTCATCCCTGCTGGCAGTTGCCAAAGTGCGACCGTCTGGACTGATGGCAACTTCCCAAACAGGGCTGCGATGACCCTTTAGGGTCTTGGAAAACCTACCGTCAAGACTCCACAACCGAGCAGTGCTGTCGCTACTAGCTGAAAGCAGCCTCTGCCCGTCAGGGGTAAAGTCCACATCGTAAACCCTGGCCCGATGCCCTGTGAAAGTTCGTAGGGGCGGTGCCCCCGTGCCCGCCGTGCCGTCCTTGTTCCACAGTTTCACGGTTTTATCGTTGCTAGCAGAAGCCATTAGCTGACCATCTGGACTTGGGGAGATATCCCAAACTCCAGCTTCATGACCTGTTATGGTTTTCAGCAGCGTCCCGTCGAACTGCCAGAATTTAATTGTTTTATCTTCACTAGCGGTAGCAAGGAAAGGTGCGATCGCAGGATTGGCAAAGTTAGTACCAGAAAGGAAAGCAACGGAGCGAACGGCAGTCTCGTTTCCGGCAAAAGACTTCAGCAACGTGCCGTCTCGCGCCCACAATTTGAAACTGCCATCGGAAGAAGCGGAAGCTAGCATCTGACCTTCGGGGGAGAAATCCACATCCCAAATCGTGCCGCCATGTCCGTAAAGAACTTTCGAGAAGGGGTTTGTCGGGTTCCAGAGTCGGGCGGTATTGTCGTCGCTAGCGGAGACAACCATTTGACTGTTGGGAATAAAGGTCACGCCTCGAATTCCAGATTGATGCCCTTTGAGGACTTTCAACAGCGTCCCGTCCGGCTTCCAGAGGTTGATATTTTGGTCGGCGCTGGCGGAAGCAATCACATCGCCTGCTGTACTGACAGCGACTTCAAACACTTCCGAACTGTGACCGCTAAGAGTAAGTAGGGGCTGTGCCCCCGTGCCTGCCCTTCCGTCTGGTTGCCAGAGTTTGACAGTGTTGTCAGCGCTGGCAGAGATAATGGCGGGACGCTTGGTGCCGCTATTGTCTGCAAGTAAAGCGAACTCAACATCCCAAACGGTGGCGCTGTGACCTTCCAGAGTGTTCACCAGTTCGCCATCTAGAGTCCAGACCTTGACCGTATTATCTGTGCTGCTAGAGGCGAGGAGGTTTCCATCCGGGCTAAAGGCAACACCCCAAACTGCACCTTGATGTCCGCTCAGGGTTTTGAGCGGTTTGCCATCAACGCTCCACAGGCGAATGGTGCTGTCTTCACTCGCGGAGGCGATGCGCTCACCGTCTGGACTCACGGCGATCGCCCAGATCGCAGCCTTGTGTCCCTGAAAGGTTTTGAGCAGTTTGCCTTCCCGACTCCACAGATAAATGTTGCCGTCCACGCTGGATGTTACCAGGCGCTGGCTGTTGGGAGTAAAACGGAGGGCGTAGACGCTGCTGATTGTGTGTTGGAGAGTGTGCAGCAAGGTACCATCCCGTTGCCACACCTTGGCTGTTTGGTCGCCGCCTCCGGTGGCGATGAGTTGACCGTCTGGGCTGACATCAACTGCCAGAACCGGGCTGGAATGCCCCAACAGGCGATTGAATTCTGCCGTTCCATAGATGGCTTGTTGCAGCACTTGTTGAACTTGAGATGGCAACTGGGGGCTGGAATTAGCTAGGCTGTCGATCCTGCGTCTGGCTTTGATGGCACTCACGAGGGCATCTAATCGCTGTTGGGAGGCGAATTGCCCTGCGGATGAGGAAGTGAGGGCTTGAACTTCGCTGATGCGGGCTTGCTGTTCGCTGGTGATGGCGTAATGATATTGCCAGAGGGCGAGAATGCCAAAGGCGATCGCAACTATTAGCGCTCCGCTGAGCGCCCCAAGAAATCTTCGCTGCCGTTTTGCTGTCTCTCGCTCTAAAACTAACCGCTTGCGTTCTTCTGTGAGTCTGGCTTCAACTTCTCTGAGCCTCGCTGCTTCCAGCGCTTGCTGCACTTCCAGCCTGTCTAATTCAACAGAAGCGGCTAAAAAGTGATAATCCAAATCGCTCAAACTTTTTCCCTGGGCCCAGTAGGAAGCGTCTTTTAACGATTGTCCGCGCAACAATCGCGATTCATCGGTTTGTTTTGAAGCGATCCAAGCGTTGAAAGCTTGGGAATAAGGGCGCAGTTGCCCTAACTGTTTTTCTACCCATTCCAGGTTAAAGATTTCTTGATAAATCGGGTTTCTTACCTTCAACAGACCTTGTTTTTTTACTACCAAACCCGATAGCAGCAGTTCGATCTGCTCTCGACTGTCATCCGCTTCAACTTCACCACATTGTAAGAGGTTTTGATAGATACCTAAGCTACGTGCAGTGACTTGTTTGTTGCCAATTATGCGATCGCGAATTGTCTTTAAATGCTCAGGCTCATCTTGCGATTCCCATTTATTGATGATGTTTTCTGTCACCAAGGATTCCACAAAAAATCCCTCTGTTCCCGGTGGAATTTTTAAATCCCCCGTGTGGGCTTTACCCGCCAATTTTACTACTAATTCACATATTTTTTGCGTTAAAAATGGCTGTCCTCCCGTCCAATATAAGATTTGTTTGAGAACTGCCTGCGGATTGGCTAGGACATTTTCTAACCCTTGCACTAATGGTTGGGCTTCTTCTAAGTTAAATCCTGACAAATCGATCGATTGTCCGATATTAAAAGGTGTCCGATTTTTATCGGCGATTAAATCGCTGGGTGTAGCTACTCCGAAAATTACGAAGGTAATCCGGTTGTATGAGGGATTGAGGGCTCGTTGGTTGTAACAATAACGAATCAAGGCGAAAAAGTCATCGACGGGAAAATCTAAGCCTAAAATACTATCAATCTCATCGACAAATATAAAAATTCGCTCATTGGGAAATTTGACTAATAAAATTTCTTCAATAAATTGACTCAATCTTTGCAGGAGAGAAACTTCTTCTTGTTCTTGCCACCAGGTTTTTAAATTAACTTTGCCTACAAGATGGAAACTGCGCCACAAATCCCCAACGATTCCTTTATACCATTGTAAGGGAGTAATGTTTTCGCTACCGATGCGGGTCATGTCGATCGTGCTGCATTGAAATCCTTCGGCTTGCAATCGATGGAAGGTGCGAACGAGAAGGGAAGATTTGCCCATTTGCCGCGAATTGAGAATGTAGCAAAACTCGCCTCGTTTTAAGGCTTGATAAAGTTCGATATCTGCTTGTCGTTCGACATAGGTAGGCGCATCAGTTGTGAGACTGCCACCAATTTGATAATAGTAATCTTTCATAATTGATAGTTAATTGTTTCGGATAATTTAGCGATCGCCCTCTGCATCGCACAAATGTCTATCCTCCTCCTTCACATCGGCATTCGTCCGCAAATAATCTCGCACGCGATCGCATCCAGAGGCTAGTACCCGATCTAACTCTACACTCTGCTCTAAATTCCAGAGAATTACTGTTTTATCCTCTGAAGCAGAAGCAAGAGTTTTGCCGTCAGAACTAAAAACTAAAGACCCCACCCGTCCGTTATGTCCAATTAAAGTAGTAATCTCATTGCCGTCACGTTGCCAAAGTTTAATCATACCGTCACTACCCCCTGTAGCGATCGTTTTATTGTCAGGACTAAAAGCCACACTCCAAATTCCAGAAAGATGTCCCTTGAGAGTGTGTAGCAACTTACCATCACGACTCCAAAGTTTAGCCGTTTTGTCATCACTCGCCGAAACAATCACCTCGCCGTCCGGGCTGAAAGCTACACCAAAAACTAAACTACTGTGACCTTGAAGGGTCTTAATTAACCTACCATCAAGCCGCCAAAGCTTAACTGTCTTATCTCCACTTGTTGAAGCAATAACCTTCCCGTCAGGACTAAAAGCTACCCCCCAAACCCCAGCTTTATGTCCTCTGAGGGTAGTCAATTTGGTTCCGTCTAACTGCCAAAGTTTGACTGTTCTATCCCCACTGGAAGAAGCTATGATTTTGCCGTCAGGACTAAAAACAACTCTCCTCATATCAACTCCTCCTGGGAGAGTCTTCAATAAAGTGCCATCAGCACTCCAAAGTTTAACTGATTTGTCTGCACTAGCTACAGCAATAATTTTGCTATCGGGACTGATATCAACACCACTAAACGCAGAGTTTCGCCCCTCAAATCGCCTCAGTAACTTACGGTTTCTGTGCCAAAGGAAAACCTCGTTTCCACTTGATGAAACAACTAATCTTTGATTTTTGCTTAAAGCTACTCCCCAAACGCCAGCAGTATGTCTCCGTAGAATTGTCAGCAAGGAATTACTGAATTTCCAGAGTTTAACAGTGCCATCAAAAGAAGTCGATGCGAGATATTCGCCATTGTGACTAAATGAAAGATCGCTAATTGCGCTGCCATGTGCTTTGATCGTGGTGAGTAAGGTGCCGTCAATGTTCCAGAGTTTGAGTATTTGGTTATCAGAACCAGAGGCGATCGTTTCTCCATCGGGGCTAAAAGCTATTGCCTGAACTCCTGCCTCATGGGCGGCAATTGTTCTTAACAAAGTGCCGTCACGGTGCCAGAGTTTAATAGTACCGTCTCCAGTGCCCGCAGCGATCGCCTTACCATCAGGACTAAAGGTAATGGATAAAACAGGAGATTCATTTTGTGAAAGCGTTTTGAGCAAGGTGCCATCACGCCGCCAGATTTTCACAGTGCTATCTTCAGAAGCGGAGGCAATTAACTCTCCATCTGGGCTAAAAACTGCTTTCCTGACTACGCCAAGATGCCCTGTTAATGTCTTGAATAATGTGCCATTGCGCCGCCAAAGTTTCACCGTACTATCTTGGGAAGCTGAGACAATTAATTCTCCATCTTGGCTAAACTTGACGCTGTAAATTGGAGCTTTATGTCCTGTGAGGGTGTGTAAAGGTAGTGCTGCTTTATCTATGCTACTGTTAAGCTGCCAGAGTTTAATTGTTAAGTCTCCACTCCCAGAAACGATAAGCTGACGATCGGGACTGATCGCAATTCCTAGAACGGGTGCTATATGTGCTTTAAATCTGCGAATTAATCTGCCATCTTGATGCCAAATTTGCACCTCCCCGTCGCTTGTCCCCACAGCGATCGTCTCATCATCAGGACTAATGGCTAAGGCATTCATCCAACCACTATTGCCTGAAAAACGGTTATATTCAACTGATCCATAAATTGCTCGACGTAGCGCCGATTCAACCATGCCCTTTGTCGGGCGATCTGTGCCGTTTAATAGTTGTAGTTCTTTTCGGGCTTTGAGGGCTTCTATTAAGGCATCTAACCGCTTATCTAAGGCAAATAAAGCTTCGGAATACCGCGTTATACTTTGAATTTTACCAATTTTTTCGTTGCGTTGGCTTTGAGAGGCTTGATGATATTGTGAAAAGGCGATCGCTCCCAATCCTAAAGCTAAAATTAATGCCATACTTAGTGTTACTATAAAGTGTTTTTGTCGTTTGGCATTTTTTTTCTGCTCGAACAGTCGCGCTTCAACTTCTGTTAGTCGCGCTGCTTCTAGTGCTTGTTGCACTTCGATTCGGTCTAATTCTTCACTTTGGGATAAAAACTGATAATCTAGGTCACTTAAACTTTTTCCTCGCGCCCAATTTTGAGCGTCTTTCAATGCTTGTCCCCGCAATAGGCGCGATTTATCTTGTTGTTTTGCCGCCCACCACGCATCTAAGTTTTGCGAGTAAGGACGTAGTAATCCTAATTTTGTTTCGATCCATTCGCTGTCAAAAACTTTTTGATAAATTCGATTTTTTACTTTCAGGAAACCTTGTTTTTTTTCTACCAAGCCACTGAGTAGCAATTCTATTTGTTCTCGACTGTCATCGGTGGGCACTGGCACGCCTTGCCAAATTTTCTGGTAAATTCCCAGCCATCTACCCATGCGTTGCTCGTTTCGCAAGATGCGATCGCGGATTGTCTTTAAATGCTCAGGTTCATCTTGCGATTCCCAGTTATTGATGATGTTTTCTCTCACCACCGATTCCACAAAAAATTCCTCGGTTCCCGGTGGGATTTTTAAATCCCCGCTGTGGGATGCGCCCGCTATTCTTACTACTAATTCACATATTTTTTGAGTTAAAAATGGCTGCCCTCCAGTCCAAGCTAAGATTTCTTTGAGAACTGCTTGCGGATTGGCTAGGACATTTTCTAACCCTTTCGCTAATGGTTGCGCTTCTTCTAAGCTAAATCCTGACAAATCGATTGCTTGTCCGATATTAAAAGGTGTCCGCTTTTTATCGGCGATTAAATCGCTGGGTGTAGCTACTCCGAAAATCGCGAAGGTAATCCGGTTGTATTCGGGATTGATGGCTCGTTGGTTGTAACAATAACGAATTAAGGCAAAAAAGTCATCGACGGGAAAATCTAAGCTTAAAATACTATCAATCTCATCGACAAATATAAAAATTCGGTCTTGAACAAAGTTTTTCAATAAAATATCTTCAATAAAATGACTCAATCTTTGCAGGAGAGAAACTTCTTCTTGTTCTTTCCACCATGTTTTTAAATTAACTTTTCCTAACAAATTGAAGCTGCGCCCCAAATCCCCAACAATTCCTTTATACCACTGTAAGGGAGTTATATTTTCGCTACCGATGCGGGTCATGTCGATCGTGCTGCATTGAAATCCTTCTGCTTGCAGTCGATGGAAGGTGCGAACGAGAAGGGAAGATTTGCCCATTTGCCGCGAATTGAGAATGTAGCAAAACTCGCCTCGTTTTAAGGCTTGATAAAGTTCGATATCTGCTTGTCGTTCGACATAGGTAGGCGCATCAGTTGTGAGACTGCCACCAATTTGGTAAGAGTAATCTTTCATAATTGATAGTTAATTGTTTCGGAGAATTTAGCGATCGCCCACTGCATCGCACAAATGTCTGTCCTCCTCCTTCACATCGGCATTTGTCCGCAAATAATCCCGCACCCAGTCGCAACCAAAAGCCAGGGGGTCTGTATTGAGAATTCGCTTCACATTCCACAAAATCGCCGTTTGGTCCATGCTGGGGGAGACAAGGAAAGTGCCGTCGGGACTAAAGGAAACTCCTGCCACCGCACCTCTATGCCCCGCGAGCGTCGTCAGCAAGATGCCGTTAGAGTTCCAGAGTTTCACGGTGTTATCCAGACTTGCCGTAGCGACGATTTCACCATCCGGGCTAAAGGAAACTCCCAGCACTGCCTGTGCGTGACCTTTAAGCGTTCTCCGTAGCAGTGTTTTGTGAGGAACTGAGATATCTGAGGTATCTAATTTCCAGAGTTTGGCAGTGCCATCTGTACTGGCTGTGGCGAGTGTCTTGCCATCGGGACTGAAACTGACCTCTAGAGTCAAAGCCTGATGGGCATCAATCGCCTGCAACAAAGTGCCATCGGGCTTCCAGATAGCGACAGTACCGCTGCTACCGACGGCGGCTAAAGCTTTTCCATCAGGGCTAAAGGCCACACTCCAGAAGGCGCTGCCATCTAGCTTCAGAGTTCGCACTAACACGCCGTTTGGCTGCCAGAGTTTTACCGTGCCGTCTGTACTTGCGGTGGCAATAATTTTACCGTCCGGACTCCAAGCAATTCCGTAAACTATACCTTTGTGGGCGTTGATTTCTCCCAGGAATCTGCCACCCTTGTGCCAGAGTTTAACTGTTTTTTCGCCCCCCACGGCCATGACTTTACCGTCAGGACTGAATGCCACAGCCCAAAGCCCTCCTTCGCCCTCCTGAAGCGTCTTCAGCAATGTGCCATCTTGCCGCCAAAGTTTCACCGTGCCGTCTGTACTTGCAGTGGCGACGATTTTTCCGTCAGGAGCGAAAGCAACAGCATAAACAGCAGCGTCGTGACCTTGCAGGGGCAACAGAAAAATGTTTTTAGGCTGCCAAAGTTTGACAGCATTTCCTAAACCCAGCGAAGCAATGAAAGTGCCGTCAGGACTGAAATCGAGATCCCACACGCCATCGCGATGCCCTGTAAAAGTTCTGAGTTCTTTGCCATCTTTGCTCCAAAATTTGATGGTTCCATCGTCGCTGGTTGTGGCGATCATCTGACCGTCGGGGCTGAAATCTACACTCTCAACGCCAGATGCGTGACCCTTAAGGGTTCGTAGGGGAGGCACTTGCGTTGGCGGGTTCCCCGACATCAGCAAAGTGCCGTGCTGTAACTCTTCGTCTGACGGGGCATGGGAGCGCCAAAGTTTAACAGTCTTATCCATGCTGGCGGAGGCAAATATCTCGCCGTCAGGACTGAACTTGACCTCCCATATCGCAGCGCTATGCCCTTGAAACGTTCTCCGTAACTTTACGGAGTCCCAGAATGCGCCGTTTTTTTTCCACAATCGGATCGTACCCTCCCCGCTTCCGCTAACGAGCATTTCCCCGTCGGGGCTAAAGCTAAGACTCCGAACCGCATCGGTGCGATCGAGAATGGTTAATAAAACCCCATTTTTGTCCCAGAGTTTAACGGTGTTATTCTCACCGGATGCGGCTAAAATCTCGCCATCTGGGCTGAACGCCAGACCCTGAAACTCGGTACTGTGTCCCTCAAGGCTGTATAAGAGTTTGGGGCCGGGCCAAGACGTTCCCTGTTGCTGCCAAACTTTAACTGTGCCATCATCACGGGCGCAAGCGAGGAGTTTACTGTCGGGGCTAAAAGCCAACCTCCATACCGTACCGTTGTGCGGAAGAGTGGCAATAAGGGTGCCATCTCGCTGCCAGAGTTTGACCGTTCTATCCATACTTGCGGAGGCAATAGTCCCAGCGTCGGGACTGATTGCTAATCTATACAGTGTCGCCTGATGTCCTGACAAGCGGTTGAACTCCGACGCTCCATAAACTGCCTGCTCTAGTAATAATTGCACGCGATTTTCTAGTTCGGGATTTGCCATACCGAGTTGTTGCAGTTTGCGCTTGGCAATGATTGCAGCGATGAGGCTGTCTAATTTTTGCTCTGTAGTAAACAAGGCTTCAGAGGAGGTGGCGATCGCTTCGATTTCGCTCAAGGTAGCATGACGATATTGCCAAAAAGCTGCTGTTCCCAGAAACAGGGCGATCGCTAATGCTAAAGAGAGTGCAGCAATAAACCACTTTTGCCGTCTGGCATTTTTTTCGATTTCTTTTAACCTTTCTGCTTCTAAGGTTAGTTGCATTTCTTGCTTGTCGAGTTCGGCGCTAGCTGCTAAAAACTGATAGTCTAAATCGCTCAAACTTTTTCCCTGCATCCAGATTTGAGCATCTTTTAAGGCTTGTCCCCTCAAAAGGCGCGAATCATCTGTTTGTTTGGCAGCGCTCCAAGCATCGAAAGATTGGGAATAAGGACGCAGTTGCCCTAAATTTTTTTCTACCCATTCTATATTAAATACTTCTTGATAAATTCGGTTTTTTACCTGCAAATAGCCTTCATTTTTTACCACTAAACCGGATAGTAATAGTTCGATTTGGTCTCGGCTGTCATCGGTTGGTACTTCCACACCTTGTAATATTCGCTGGTAAATACTGAGCAATCTTCCGGCGCGTTGTTCGTTTCTCAGGATGCGATCGCCTATCGTTTTCAAATGCTCCGGTTCGTCTTGCGATTCCCATTTATCGATGATTTGCGATCGCACCAAACTATCTACCCAAAATGCCTCGTTTCCAGGGGGAATATTTACTAATCCGCCTGCCGTTTCAAGGCTGGATATATACGCCAAATAGCAAATTTTATGGGTGAGAAATGGCTGTCCTGAAGTCCAAGCTAATATTTGTTTGAGAACGGCATGAGGATTACTGACGGCACTCTCTAATCCCTTAACTAATAGTTGGGCTTCCTGCAGTTCAAAACCCTGCAAATCTATAGCATGACCGATATTAAAAGGAGTTCGCTTTTTGTCAGCAATTAAATCGCTTGGCGTCGCTACTCCAAAAATTGCAAAAGTAATGCGGTTATACTCTGGATTAATCGCTCGCTGATTGTAGCAAAACCGAATCAGAGCAAAAAAATCATCTACAGCGAAATCCAAACTGAGAATGCTATCGATTTCATCGATGAATATAAAGATGCGATCTTCAGGAAAATTTACCAGAACGATATCTTCAATAAAATGACTCAATCTTTGCGAAAATGAGACCTCTTCTTCGTCGCGCCACCATGTTTTTAAATTAACTTTTCCTAACAAATTGAAGCTGCGCCCCAAATCCCCAACAATTCCTTTATACCACTGTAAGGGAGTTATATTTTCGCTACCGATGCGGGTCATGTCGATCGTGCTGCATTGAAATCCTTCTGCTTGCAGTCGGTGCAGGGTACGGACTAAGAGAGAAGATTTGCCCATTTGCCGGGAGTTAAGCACGTAACAAAATTCGCCAGCTTTTAAGGCTTCATAAAGTTCGGAATCTGCTTGCCGCACTACGTATGTAGGCGCATCACTGGCGAGACTGCCACCAATTTGGTATGTTACCTGGGTCATGCGGTTTATGGGTGCGTTTAAAGGTGAAAGTTTATGATAAAAAGAGGCAGTCTGATTGTTATTTTTTCACAGCCGTACTTCATTATAATCGTTCCTTAAAATTTACGCTTCCAGAGAAGCTTATTTAAGAATAATATTGACAAAGTAAGAATTGGAAGTTATTAGACCTCTTGCAAAAATCCTTTCATCAATTAATGGGACGGGCTCTCCGGCCCGTCCCACAAGAGTTATTTTTTCTTGTGGGATGGGCCGGAGAGCCCGTCCTAATTATTTTTGCAAGAGGTCTATTATAAAATGCAGCCTAATTTTGTAAAGTTATATTAATATTGAAATTAACAGCAAACAAGGAGAAGCAAGATGCTCATTCAAGAACAACCTGCCCAGTCTAAACAAATGACCCTAGACGAGTTTCTGGACTGGTATCCAGATGGTCAAGGTCGCTTTGAACTACATGATGGAGCCGTTATCGAAATGCAAGCAACTGGAACACACGAACAGGTGGGGGGTTTCCTAGCCCTCAAAGTAGGGGTTCAGATTGAACGTTTGTCTTTGCCCTATTTCATTCCCCGCCAAGGAATTATTAAGGCTATTGATTCTGATAAATCTGGCTACAGCCCAGATGTGATGGTGTTAGATTGGCAACAAATCGAAACGGAACCGATGTGGAAAAAGCGCTCGACTATTACCAGAGGTGAAACTATCCGTTTAGTTATCGAAATCGTGAGTACGAATTGGCAAGATGACTATTTGATAAAGTTGGCATAATATGAAAAACTGGCAATTCCTGAATACTGGATTGTCGATTATTTGGGGTTGGGGGGAAGAAGATATATTGGCAACCCCAAGCAACCAACTATTTCTGTAAACCAATTGGTTGATGGTGAGTATGTAGTTAATCAGTTTAGAGGTGCTGATGTGGTGCGATCGCTTGCTTTCCCCGATTTAAACTTAACGGCCGAACAGATTTTTCAGGTGGGCAATAACTAAATAAAGTTGTGCGAACCAAAATAGATGCGGTACAACTCGCAGCTTAGCGTACAGCGGTTGTTATCGATATGAATCAGCCCCATACTAAATAATTTAGAAGCCACTATCGGATCTAATTCCACTCCGTGTTCCGATTTTACCACTTGTTTAAGTGCAACCGCAAGTTCGGGATACTCTTGCAATGTTGCCCAGAAACTCCGCAAGTAATCTTTATAAATTCCCGCTATTGTCGGAGCTTCTTGTAGTAGTTGATCTAGCCTTACACTGTTTTGACAGAGGTGGTAAAGAGCTAGCCGCACCAGATAAGGATGTCCCCCCACCATTGCCATCAGTCGCTCGGCATCGGGGCTATCTGTCCAATCCAGTCCGTGACGCTGCGCTAAAGCAAGTATCTGCTCTTCTGTAAAATAAGGCAATTGCAGTGGCAAACCGACATTAAAAGGCGATTCAGTGAGCTTTAAAGGAATATAAATTTCTGTGGAGTGAAGAACGATTAACCGCAGTTTTCCCAAAGTTTCAATCCGCTTTGCTTCTTCATGCCAGCTTCGCAGCAGTGGCAAAAATTCTCGGGCAATTTTGGGATACTCAAAAATTCTATTTACTTCATTTAAAGCTAACACAAGAGGGGTACTTATTTCTGCTAATACATATTGTTGCAAATAGATGGTGCAGCTTACTTTGCTACCCATGTCTTCATCCCAATAATCATCTAATAGAGGTGGTAATCCTAGGTGACGGCTGATGTTGGCACAAAACCACCGTAAAAATTTATCGAGGTTGTCTAAAACAGATTCCTCGGCTTGCTGAAAATCTAAACTTACAGTTTGATAGTCCAGAGAACCCGCACGATCTAAAATCCTTAGCAGAAGGGAACTTTTTCCCATCTTCCTGGGAGCTTTAATCCGCAGCACACCTCCGGGTTTGGCAATCTCTCGGTAGGCGAGTTCTTCAATTAGCGGGTGATGGATATAAAATGGCGAACCGAGGGGCACGGGAGAGCCGGGAAATTCTAAAGGTGTTGCGAGGCATTGGCTGCGGGTAAATGCTTCAATTAATTCTCGTTCCTCTGTGGTCAGGGAACGTGATTCTACACAAGAGCGAAAATTTGATTTGCTAATAGATGTCTGCAAGATTTGAGAGAGAGATTGCCACAAGGATGAGGCGATGTTTCTCAGGTAATGCTCTCCGTAATGAGAGGTAGATGCAATACTTGTATAAGTCTTTCCTTCCCAAACTTGGCGGAGTATGATTTCTTGTACTGGATATAAATCTTTTTGTAATCGCACACGAATTAGCTGTAGTACCTCATCTATCGTCATAACTGGCAATAACCATATAAGTGTATCGTTGATATTATCACTTATGATTGAGTGTACAGCTCAGAGCGATCGCCTATTGGATTGCGACACGATACTGTCGCGACATTTTTCATGGGGTAATTGGTCAAATCGGTTAAATCTCCCCGAAGAGTATCACTGTCAATCATAAAGAATTCCCTCGCAGGGCGGGTGTATTTAACCTGTCTGCACTCTTCAAGGGTACAAGAGTGAACCAACCTCTACAAGTTTTTGAGAATGGTTCTCTTCGTTAAGTTGAATCCGTGACATCCGTTAAATCTGGTGATTTCCCCGTTGCCGGACTGATAACTGAGTGCTACAACCAAATTTCAATGGGCGCTGGCGCTCTTACTGGAAAGGAATCTGCGCTCAGTTTTTCTTTATCCTTGGCCAAAATGTCATGCCGGTGTCACAGTTGGTAGTGAAGGCAGAATTAAAAATGTGACAGTTGACTTTACTAAAGCTGAGTCGATCGATGTTAATTTAATTAATAGTAGTTTCCGATCGCTGCATTTACTCATCACAAGTGTTAAGTCCCAAAGTCTAATTATTATTTTTGTGGCGGCCAAGTTGAGATTTCTCCTATAATCACGTCTGAAAAAGATTAGCAAAAAACCGAGTTGATTAGATGCAAATGGTTCATGAAATGTTTTCAAATTATTTTATTCCTCACGGTCATTGCTACTTGTGGAAGCCTGGATTAGTGGGGCTACACGTTTTGTCCGATGGTTTGATAGCCGTCGCTTATTTTTTGATACCGATCACGCTGATTTATATTGTCAAAAAGCGGCAAGACGTGCCTTTTGACTGGGTTTTCATGCTGTTTGGCTCTTTTATTATCTGCTGCGGGATTACCCATATTATGGAAATATGGACGCTGTGGCATCCTAATTATTGGTTATCTGGCTTTCTTAAAGGGATTACGGCGCTGATTTCGCTATGTACAGCAGCAGTGCTGGTGGAACTAATCCCAAAAATCTTGGCTATCCCCAGTCCCGATCAATTGGCGGCAGCAAATTTGGCTTTACAAAATGAGATTGGCGATCGCAAACAAGCTCAAGAAGCACTCTCGGAATTAATGCTAGAATTGGAAAAACGGGTTCTGGAGAGGACGCTGGCTTTAGAATCCACTAATGAACTTTTGCTACAGGAAAATCGCGATCGCTCCTTGGCTGAAAATTCATTGCGACGCTCTGAAGCTAAACTGCTTGAACAAACTCAGCAGCTAGAGAACACTCTGCAACAACTTAAAGGCGCCCAAGCTCAACTCGTACAAAATGAAAAAATGTCGTCTTTGGGGCAAATGGTAGCTGGCGTTGCTCACGAAATCAATAACCCTGTCAATTTCATTTATGGCAATCTGATTCCTGCGGAGGAATACATTAAAGATATTTTGGCATTGATTCAGGCTTATCAAGTTTATTACCCCACTCCTGCGCCGGAAATTGCAGACAAGATTAAAACCATCGAACTCGATTTTGTTTTAAAAGACCTGCAAAAACTTTTTGGTTCGATAAAAATTGGCTCAGAGCGGATTAGGGAGATTGTGAAATCTTTACGAAGTTTCTCCCGGTTAGACGAAGCCGAGATGAAAAAAGTCAATATCCATGAAGGACTCGATAGCACTTTAATGATTTTGCAGCACCGTTTAAAAGAACAACCAAACCGTCCGCCGATTCAATTGATTAAAGAGTATGGAGACTTGCCAGAATTAGAATGCTACGCTGGGCAGCTTAACCAAGTATTTATGAATATTTGTTCTAATGCTATTGATGCTTTAGAACAGATGGCACAGCAGGGAGATTTGACCAACGGCTATTGGGAAAATAATTTATGTGATCAGTTACAAAACCCCTATTGCCCACTGCTAAAAATTCGCATCCGCACCCTTTTAGTGGATGAAAAGTGGGTGCAGATTCACATTGCTGATAATGGCACTGGCATAGATTATGATGCGATCGCTAAAATTTACGATCCATTTTATACAACGAAACCTATCGGTGCTGGTACCGGGCTGGGTTTGGCGATTTCTTATCAGATTATTCAAGCCCATGAAGGTTATTTGCGCTGCACTTCCGAGGTGGGGAGAGGTACTGAGTTTATCATTGAAATTCCGTTGCGATCGCAATGTGGCGATCGGCCCCTAGTGCAGAAGCAAGCTGTTATGAACAAGCTGGGTTGAGGCGTTAATAAATAATGCTGAATCCAGCTACAATTTTCGGTTTATTTTATTTTTTGCCTAACTGAGGCATCATCAAATCCATATTATCTGCCAATAACAAGTATTATGTGGGAATTACTCAAAAATATCTTTTCCCCAACTCAGTATATGCCTCACGGTCATTGCTATCTTTGGCAAACGCCTTTAGTGTGGCTGCACGTAACTGGGGACTTTTTAATCGCGATCGCCTACTATTCAATTCCGGCGATGCTAATTTATTTTATCTTCAAGCGGCGCGATGTTCCTTTTTTAGGAATATTTGGTTTATTTGGTGCATTTATTATTCTCTGCGGCACCGGTCACTTGATAGACATTTGGACGCTGTGGCATTCCGCTTATTGGCTGTCGGGGATTGAAAAAGGAATTACTGCACTGGTTTCCTGCTACACCGCCGCCTCGATGGTAACACTATTGCCACAGTTTTTATCTTTAAAAACTCCCCAAGAATTAGAGGCCATAAATCGCAAATTGCAGACCGAGATTGCGGTGCGTGAAGATGCTGAACTAGCGTTGCGCCACGCTTATGATGATTTAGAAATTAAAGTCCAAGAGCGCACCGCACAGTTGACAGAAATTAATGGTTATTTAGAAGCAGAAATTAGAGAAAAAATAGCTGCTGAGTCGGCTTTGCGTGAACGAGAAACTAGGTTAACAGAACAACAAACTGGCTTGCTAGAATTAGCCAAAAATTCTAGTATCTACGAGGGAAATATCGGCGAGGCTTTGAGAGAGATTACACAAATGGCAACCCGTACTCTGAATGTCGATCGGGCAAGTATTTGGTTTTATCAGGAAGATAAATCCGCAATGTCCTGTGCGGATCTTTACGAACTAACTCCCAATCAACACAGCGGCGGTGCAGAACTTAAAGTTACTGACTATCCTAGCTATTTCCAAGCTTTGAATACAGAACAGGTACTCGCAGCGGTTGATGCCAAAACCGATCCGCGCACCCTAGAATTTAGCGAATCTTATTTGAAGCCTTTAAACATCTCGTCGATGCTAGATGTTCCTATTACCCATAAAGGGCAAATTGCGGGTGTAATTTGTTTAGAACATCAGGGAACGACCAGGAATTGGACGCTCGACGAACAAAGCTTCGCTAGCTATGTGGCGCAGATCGCAGCTTTAGCAATGGAAGCTCGCGATCGCAAGCAAGCTGAGTTAAATTTGCGCTCTGTCACCGAACGCTTGCAATATTTGCTGGCGACTACTCCGGCGGTGATTTTTAGCTGCCAGTTAGGAGGAAATTATGACGTAACATTTGTAAGCGAGAACGTTTTTTCAATGATCGGCCACGAAGCGCGAGAATTTGTTGATGGTTCTCTTGATTGGCATAGCATCGTTCACCCAGAAGATCGAGAGGTTGTTAATAGTTCATTCGCTCAGATATTGGAAAAAGGAGCGATTTCCTATGAATACCGCGAACGGCACAAAGACGGTAGTTATCGCTGGATATACGATGAGGTTAAGTTGGTCAAAGATGCTGCTGGCATACCTGTGGAGTGCGTTGGTTATGGAGTAGATGTTACTGCTCGCAAACAGGCGGAAATAGCCTTGAAGCAACAAGTAAAAAGGGAGCGGCTCGTGAATGCTATTCAAGAGCGGATTCGCTCCTCTCTTAACCTAGAAGAAGTAATGACAATGGCTGTGGAAGAAATCCGGCAGTTTTTGTCAACTGATAGAACAGTTATTTACCGCTTTAATCCAGATTGGAGTGGATTTATAGCCGTCGAGTCGGTAGCTGTCGGTACGATGTCGATTTTGGGAATTGACATTAATGACCCTTGTTTTCGAGAACGCTACGTCTCTGTTTACGAGCAGGGACACCTGCGCGCGATCGACAATATTTATACGGCAGGTATTTCAGAGTGCCACGTTAATTTACTGAGCCAGTTTGACATTAAAGCTAACCTCGTGGTTCCCATTTTGCAAGGTGAAAAACTATGGGGTCTACTCATTGCTCATCACTGCCGCAGTCAAAGGCATTGGACCTCTTCTGAGATAGAATCTCTCAAGCAAATTTCCGTGCAGCTAGCAATTGCCATCAAGCAATCTACCCTTTTTGAACAAGCCAAAACAGAAATTGCCGATCGCAAATTAGCAGAAATAGCATTACAAAAAGCTGTTGTAGCTGCTGATTCAGCTAACCGTGCCAAGAGCGAATTCCTTTCTTCTATGAGCCATGAATTGCGGACTCCCCTGAATGCCATTCTCGGATTTAGTCAGGTGATGGTGCGCGATTCATCTCTCAACAATCAACACCAGCAGCACCTAGAAATTATTAATCGCGCGGGTGAACACTTGCTTGCCCTAATTAATGACATTTTGGAAATGTCCAAAATTGAAGCGGGAAGAAGTCAGCTTAATGAAAGCAGTTTTAATTTAATGCGCTTGCTAAAAACCTTAGAAGAAATGTTTCGCTTAAAAGCTAAATCTAAGAAATTGCAGCTAAATTTGGAAGTGGGTGACGGCGTACCACACTTTGTTACGGGAGATGAAGGTAAATTGCGGCAAATATTGATTAATCTTGTAGGAAATGCGATCAAGTTTACAGAGAGGGGTAGTGTTACTTTGCGAGTGAAAAATCAGGTACAAGAAAGTTTGAGAGGTGAAACCGCAGAGTCTGACACACAAGAAAGCTTGGCGGTTGAAACCGCAGCTATACAAACAAAACCCGGATGGTGCGCGGGTTCTAATCAGTCCGCGCAGGCGGAATTTGATTGTGTAGACGCGAATTCTATTCGCCCGGTATTTTTACAAAAGTCGGAATTATTTTTACGCCTTCAGTTTGAAATTGAAGATACTGGCCTTGGCATTGCCCCAGAAGAGATGAATAAGTTATTTGAGCCCTTTGAGCAAACAAAAACCGGTCAAAAGTCTCAACAGGGGACTGGATTAGGTTTACCAATTAGTCGCAAATTTGTACAAATGATGGGAGGAGATATTACTGTCAGCAGTACACCTGAGTTGGGAAGTAAGTTTGCATTTGATATTCAAATCAGCCTTGCCCCTGCCAGCGAGATTAAAATCCTTAAACCGCAGAAAAAAGTAATTGCTTTAGCACCGAATCAACCAGAATACCGAATTTTGGTTGTTGACGATCGCGCCGATAACTGCCTAGTCATAGACAGATTATTGTCACCACTGGGCCTCATCGTGCGATCGGCTAGAGATGGTCAAGAAGCTATTACTGTATGGGAGGATTGGCAACCGCACCTGATCTGGATGGATATGCAGATGCCTGTCATGGATGGCTATGAAGCCACCAGAAAAATTAAAGCTCATCCTCTCGGAAAACAAACTGTAATAGTTGCTCTTACTGCTAGCGCTTTTGAAGAGGAACGACAAACTATTTTAGGAGCAGGCTGCGATGATTTCATGCGTAAACCCTTCGAGGCAAAGATATTATTTGCGAAAATGGAAGAACTTTTAGGAGTGCGTTACATTTACGAGGAATCTGTTGATGCACCACTAGAAAATGAGAGCGAAATTAGCGGACTGACTAGCAATCAATCTGTCGAGTCACAACTCTGTCAAATGCCTCTTGAGTGGGTAGAAAAGATATCTCATGCTGCTCATGAATGTTGCGACGATAAAATTGTCAAGTTGATTGAGGAAATGCCGAGCCAGTTTGCTTTGGCAGCACAATATTTAACTACTTTGGTGCAGGATTTCCTATTTGACGATATTATAGAGATAGCGCAGTCAGCAGTTGTATCGCGGTGAAAATACCACTTTCCAACGAATCTAAACTGGGGAGCCTATTCTATGTGAACAAGGCCTAAAATTACCCCCCAATTGCCTCTTTTTATTATCTGTGTTTAGAAGATAAAATGGGAATTTATACTGTTTCGTTTGGATGGAGAGCGAATTATTAAGTGTTAAGATATTTTAGTCTGAAAAATTACCGTGAACCCTCCCATGGACAGCAATCAATATCCTACAATTCAAGCCAACATTTTAGTAGTTGATGATAAGCCCGATAATGTGCGGCTTTTATCTACAATATTGACCGAACAAGGGTATCAGGTTCGTAAAGCGCTGAACGGGCAAAGGGCGATCGCTACAGTGCAAGAGTTTCCGCCGACTCTAATTTTGCTGGACGTGATGATGCCAGAAATGAATGGATATGAGGTATGTGCAAAGTTGAAAGCTTCACCAAAAACCAGTTCAATTCCGGTAATTTTCTTAAGCGCCTTAGATGACGTTTTAGATAAGGTGAAAGCCTTTGATGTGGGAGCAGTTGACTATATTACTAAACCTTTTCATGGTAAAGAAGTATTGGCACGAGTGGCAAATCAGTTAACTATTCAAAGCCAACAACAATTACTTCAAGCGCAAACGAAGCAATTCAAAGAACTTGTAGAACGTTTGCAAAACGAAATTAAAGAACGGCAGGGGGTGGAGGTAGCTTTACGGCTTGCTCAAAAAAAGTCGGATCATTTATTGTTGAATATTTTACCCGCAGCGATTGTTGAAAATTTGAAAAAGGGCGAGGGTTCTCCGGCTCAGAGGTTTGATTCAGCAACAGTTCTTTTTGCCGATATTGTCGATTTTACGTCTATTGCTGCTAGAATGTTACCTCTAGAATTGGTAAATGTACTGAACCAGATTTTTTCAAGGTTTGACCAACTAACTGAAAAACACGGTTTGGAAAAAATTAAAACAATTGGAGATGCTTATATGGTAGCGGGGGGGTTGCCTGTGCCGAGGGCAGATCATGTAGAAGCGATCGCGAATATGGCCTTGGATATGCAGGAAGCGATCGCTGATTTTCAAACTGACAGAGGCGAACCATTTCAAATTAGGATTGGCATTCATACAGGGCCCGTAGTTGCTGGCGTAATTGGCACTAAAAAATTTATCTATGACTTGTGGGGAGATACTGTTAATGTTGCTTCTCGGATGGAATGTCAAGGCTTACCGGGATATATTCAAGTTACTACTGCTATTTACGAACTGTTAAAAGATCGGTATTTATTTGAGGAAAGAGGTGCGATCGCGATTAAAGGAAAAGGAGAGATGAGCGCCTATTGGCTAAAAGCTAAAAAAGATGATTCAGCGGTTGAAACCGATGCTTGTCAAACGAAGTCTACTCCTAGCGAACTAAGAGAGTACCCAAATACCCCACTTCTTTAAGAAGTCGGGCATTTAAATTGCATATTCAGGGCGGGCGGGACGCCCAACCCCTACTCCCCACAAGACTTGGATTGTTTTTTGACAGACAATTTAAATGCCGCAACAGCTTAAGAAGTCGGGCATCTAACCTAGGAACTCTGGATGAATGTCGAGCTAATCCTTAAAAAATGAAAATAATTTGCAGTTTCCAATTGGTATTTTCCCGGACGATTTCAATGCGATCGATAAATTCTCGAAAGTAAAACCTGCGTTCTGATTCTGATAAATCGAGCCAAAATTGCGGCAGGGAAACTGTTTGGGCAGTTTCTCGCAAATTTACTGGGGGTAGTTGCGCTAATTTGCTTTGCAGTTCGGCAATTTCGGTGCGGATTTTGTAGGCTCTAAACTCTGCCGTTTCGGTGTCTAATATGCCGTTTTCAATTAGGGCGGAAAGTTGCTCTATGATTTCTTGTTTCGATGCGATCGCCCTGACAATTCCTGCTTTAATTCCATTCATATTCGGCATTTGCAACCCAGCAACAGCATCGGGTAAATCCCGACAAATACCGGCGATGGTTAATTGCAATACTTCATCGTAGGAAAGACCGCTACATTTAGGCTGTTTTGGACAGTTAATCGGTCGCAAATAAAGGTATTCTTTTTCCTTGCGGTAGGAGGTGACTTTGGCAACTGTCATGGGCGATTGGCATTCTGCACAAATTGCTAAACCTGCGAGGGAACGTGGGGCGCTAGCGCTGCGAGGAGAAAGGCAGCGGTTGCGGCGCAGTAACCTGTCTATTTGGGCGGCTTCTTCTCTGGAAATAATCGGGACGTGGGTGTTAGAAATTACTTGGCTGTTTTGATATTCCAAATCACCTCGGTAGGCGGGATTTGTCAGCCAGCGGCGGCCGGTGCTTACAGAGATTTTCTTGTTATATTTCTTGGCTAAATACCGCACGGAACCTCGCAAGGAACCGTAAATTAAAAAGTGTTCAAAAAAATCTTTGACGGTGGGGGCGGTGGTTTTATCGATCGTATAACAATCTTTGCCCCGCCGGTAGCCGTAGGGAGCCTTACCCGGTGGAATCCGCGATTTGATGCGGTTGCGCGCGTGCCCTTTGCGAATACTCCGGCTGTGTTGGCTGCGCTGGATTTCTGCGAGGATTTGCAGCAAGTTTTTGCGGCTTCGCGGTTCTGTTTCTGCTTGTACGATGATTTCGACGCCGAGGTTTTCGAGTTGGGCGAGGTGCGAACACACTTGCTGCAATGTGTCGCCGAGTTCTTCAAACCGCTGAATTAACAGGTATTTGACTGGTTCTGTTTCGCAGTCTTTGAGGAGTTGTTGCAGTTGTTGTCGCCCTCCTAAGTCTTGATAGGTGCGATCGACTTCTTGACCCCAAATTTCCGGTGCGGGTGCTGCTTCCAGTAGCGGTTCGGTGTAAGAATAAGCGATGATTTTCATTACTTACTCGCTGAGTTCGATGATGTTGCCGTCGGGATCTTGGGTAAATAATGCCGCTCGACCTGACGCGCTCATTTGAAACTGGCAATTGTGAGCGATTAACTGCTGTTTAGCTGCTTCTAAGTTAGCAACAGAAAATGCTAGATGTCGGTTGCGTCCCCATTTGGCATTGTCTACCGCATCTGGGATAATTGTTTTAGCTAAAAGTAGGTGGAGCTGGAAGTCGCCCACTTGATACCAGATTCCGGGAAATTTTAAGTCTCGCTCTATTTTTGGCAGTTTTAATACGGTGCTGTAAAAGTGTTGCGATTTTTCTAGGTTTGAGATGAGTAGGGCGCTGTGGAGGGATTTAGTAATTTGCATTTTTGTGGAAATTTCTTTTTTTAGTTTAACCGCTGATGCAGGCAGATGAGCGCTGATGAACGCAGATTTTTTGATGTTGGTTTAGTTTTTGATATGATAACATTGTTAGTCGCTCTTAATATATCCATTATCAAGTCTTGTAACAAAAAACTGCCTGCTGGGAGCGTTTTTAACAATGGTTTCAGAAAAAAGTGCGATCGTCTCCAGATCGGGCAAATTCCGTCTCCGCAATGTCTTGGTAGTTCCCTTTGTTCTCCAAATTTTGGCTGCTGTTGGCTGCGTTGGCTATCTCTCTTACAGAAACGGAGAGCAGATAGTCAACAATATTGTTAGTCAGTTGCGGCACGAAGTGAGTGCGAGAGTTTACGAACGTGTTCAAACCTATCTGGAAGCTCCGCCACTGGTGAATCAGATCAATCAGGATGCTGTACCTTTGGGGGTGTTGAACTTTGACGATTTGGAGCAAGCTCGACCCTATTTTTGGAAACAAGTTCTGCAATTTAAGTCGATCGGTCACGCGGGAATTGCCAACGAAAAAGGTCAGTACCTGCGTGTGGGTTGGGTAAATCGGCTGGTTGGACTTGAACAACCTCAGCTTGCCCAGCAACTGATTCCGGGGGGTGGCGACTTGATATATTACAACCTTGACGATAATGGAAACCCGACAACAATCGACAAAAACACGCCCAATTATGACGTTCGCACGCGCCCTTTTTACAGAGTTGTTGTTGAGAAGAAACAGGCAGCTTGGAGTGAAGTTTATATTAATTTTGGCTACGGTACGCTGCAAATTAATGCGAGTCTACCCTATTATGATGCCGAAGGGAAACTAATTGGCGTGCTGACTTGCCAGATGGGACTAGATCAAATTCGCCACTTCCTGCAAACCTTAAGGGTGGGTAATTCCGGTCAAGTATTTATCATTGAACCCCAGGGTGAATTAATAGCCACCTCGGTTAAAGAACAGCCTCTTTCCGTGGGAACCGGCAAAGATACAAAGCGGATCAAAGCACAGGAAAGCAGCAACCTGCTGATGCGTCAAAGTGTGGTTTATCTGCTCGATAGCTTCAAGCGTTTGGAAGACATCCATCAAACTGTTCAACTTGACTTTAAGCTAAACGGTGAGCGGCAATTTATCCAAGTTTCTCCGCTAACTGACAAGTACGGTCTCAATTGGCTGATTGTAGTAGTCGTTCCTGAAGCCGACTTTATGGCGCAAATTTATGCTAACACTCGGCAGACTATTTGGCTGTGTATTGTGGCTCTAATTGTCTCTGTTGGAGTGGGTATTTTCACCGCTAGCTGGATTACTCGCCCCCTGAACCAAATTGCTCAAGCTTCAGAATATCTAGCAGGTGGTGCTCTCAACCAGAACGTTGCTTCCAGTCGGATTTGGGAAATTGAAACCTTAACAAATTCCTTTAACAGCATGGCGAGACAACAGCAAGAATCCTTTGAAACTCTAGAAGATAAAGTCAAAGAACGCACCTCTGAACTCGCCACAGCCACGAAACAAATTGCTGCTCTCAACCAGCTCCTGAAAGCGGAAAACCTCCGCATGAGCTCCGAACTCGATATGCTCAAACAAATGCAGCAGTTGATTCTGCCAAAACCTGCTGAACTCGCAGCAATTACAGAGTTAGATATTGCCGGATTTATGGAGCCAGCCTCGGAAGTAGGCGGTGATTACTACGACGTACTTTGTACTAACAGGGTTGTCACGATTTGCATTGGTGATGTCACCGGACACGGATTAGAAAGCGGCATTTTGATGGTGATGACTCAAGCTGCTGTCCGCACTCTTCAGGAAATGCAAGAATCCAACCCGGTGCGTTTTTTAGATACCCTCAACCGCACTCTTTATAAAAATGTCCAGCGCATGAACTCCGACAAAAATATGACACTAGCTTTGCTCAACTATGCGGATCGCACAATTAGTATCAGCGGTCAACATGAGGAAACTCTTGTGGTCAGGAAAGGTGGTCAAATCCAGCGGATAGACACCCTAAATTTAGGATTTCCGCTCGGCTTAGATGAGGATATTTCCGATTGGATTAGCCATGTTATAGTAGACTTAGAGCCGGGGGATGGGGTGGTGCTTTATACTGACGGCATTCCCGAAGCTAGAAATATGCACAAAAAATTCTACGGTATCGAAAGACTCTGTGAAGTGGTTTCTCAAAACTGGCATTTGAGCGCCGAACAAATCAAGCAAGCCACAATCGATGATTTGCGAGAATTTATTGGAGAACAAAAGGTATTTGATGACATTACTTTGCTAGTATTGAAGCAACAGGGACATATTGTGCATAATTAATGATTGACGCTCGTCAACCCGGTTTTTACGATCGAGCTTGGATTGAGTCGCCAAGCATTGAACCAGCAACCGGATTTATCGCTTCGCCCGTGTAAGTTGTAATAATTTACAGCGAGCGAGTAAAACAATTTTGCGCTCCCAGATTCGGGAGTATACATTATGCAACCAAAACTAAATTTACCACATTCTAAATCTCCAGAAGAGCTCAATACCCAGCTACAGGATTTGATGCAAAAACTTGAGGAAGTCGAAGATGAAAAAAATAGCTATGAAACTTTAGTAGAAATTATCACGGAACACTCCACGGATCTTGAAAACCAGATCCATCATAAAAACCGAGAGATGCAGACTTACATTGAGCAGGTAAAAAAGGTTATAGATGCAGCTATTGCTGTAAAAAACAATAGCTTTGAACCCCAGATATTGTCAGATGTGGCAGGGCGCAGCGATGCACTGGGAGAACTGGCACAGGTATTTTCGCATATGGTGCAAAAGGTGAAAGCGCGGGAACAAGAATTAGAGAAACTTTTGCAGGCTTACGGACGTTTTGTTCCCGATGAATTTCTCCAATTTCTCGGCAAGCAGAGCATTGTTGATTTCCAGCTTGGAGATCACGTGAGCAAAGAGATGGCAATTATGTTTTCCGATATGCGTTCGTTTACCACGATGGCGGAGCAAATGACTCCTCAAGAAAACTTTGACTTCATCAATAACTATTTACAGCAAATTAGTCCCGAAATTCGTAAGCACAATGGTTTTATTGTCAAGTATATTGGAGATGGAGTCATGGCAGTTTTTCCTGATGGCGTGGATGATGCTATTCAGGCAGGAATTGTGAAGTTGGAGCAGTTGCAGAAATACAATCAAAGCCGTAAAATAAATGGGGATATACCGCTCAAGATTGGCATTGGTATCCATGTGGGTGATACGATGGTTGGGATTATTGGAGACGCGAATCGGATGCAAGCCGATGCGCTGTCAGATCATGTGAATCTCACCGCTCGTCTGGAAGGTTTGACTAAGTATTATGGCGTATCTTTATTAATTTCTGGAGATGTGGTACAACGTTTGAGTCAACCCGAAAAGTATCATATCCGTTTTTTGGATCGGGCTATTGTCAAAGGTAGACAAGAAGCCATTACAGTTTGTGAGGTGTTAGATGTTGAAGTAGAACCAGTGCGATCGCTCAAAATTCAAACTTTGCCTATATTTGAGGAGGGACTCGAAGAATATTGTCAGGGAAATTTTGCTAATGCCATAGTTTGTTTTGAACAGATAGTGGCGCTAAATCCCGCTGACAAACCCAGCCAACTTTACCTAAAACGCATCCAATCGCTGTTAGAAAAGAGTATTCCTGCTAACTGGAATGGCGTGTGGAAATTCACCCAGAAGTGACATTAATACATCAATTGGAGGAAAAACAAGCATGACATCTGGAAACTTAAAAACAATGACACAAATCTTTGGAGAATTCATTGAAGATTTTCCTCCTGAACACGACTCCCTAGAACTTACATTTACCCCTAGTTCTCGCCCCATCAAACAGCGCTGGCGCAATAACAGGCTTTCGGCTCATTTTGTAGCAGATTATTTGTCTAGCTTTCTACCGCTGGATGAAGAGGATACTAGCAGCGAGAAACGGATAAAAGAAAGCAAGGGAGCTGTGAGTTACGTCGCTAACGAACTGTTAGAAAATGCGATAAAATTTAATAACGATGATACCAATTACAAGGTCAGATTTGGTATACATTTTATTGGTGAAACAGAGGTGATGGCGGTAGTTTTTGCCAGTAATAGTGTCAAGCCCGAAAGGGCGAATAAGTTGAAGGAGTTTATTGAAGAAATTCTGGATTCCGATCCCAATGAACTTTATTTGCAGCAGCTTGAAAATAATGCGGAATCTGAAAGTGACACATCGGGATTGGGATTGCTGACGATGATTAATGACTATTCAGCTAAGATAGGTTGGAAATTAGATCGCAGGCCAGATAGTGATACCATAATTGTTACGACTGTAGTTCAAATTAGGGTCTAGTTGCTAGCATTTCAATAT
This sequence comes from Microcoleus sp. N9_B4, assembly GCF_036701635.1. Classification (NCBI taxonomy): domain Bacteria; kingdom Bacillati; phylum Cyanobacteriota; class Cyanophyceae; order Oscillatoriales; family Microcoleaceae; genus Microcoleus; species Microcoleus sp. N9_B4. The sequence continues at coordinate 31,804 of NZ_JAUBRC010000055.1, forward strand.
TTACTCTCTTGTGCGATCACACTATTTTAGTCAGGAAACAAAATCACAATGGGCATTCAAGAAATTCAAGGTGAAGATTACAGCATTCAGTACGATCCAGAATCAGTCACTGTCACTTTCCAAGGCGAACTCAGCCTGAGCGGCCCAGCAGAGTATGCGCCAATAGTCGAATTGTTAGATGAGGTCGCCAATCCCGAACCGCCTACTATTACCTTGAACCTAAAAAATTTGGAATTTGTTAACAGTTCTGGTATCAGTATGCTGTCGAAGTTTGTCATTGCCGTTCGGAAAAAGAAAACGATTCAACTTTTGGTATTGGGTTCAAATGATGTTCCCTGGCAACAGAAATCTCTCAGAAATTTAGAAAAGCTGTTGCCAACTTTGAAGCTAGAATTAGCGTAGGATATGTGGAAATTTTAATTACTGTTAACACAGGCGGGACGCCCATGCCACACACCGTTAACACAGGCTGGACGCCCGTGCCACACACCGTTAACACAGGCTGGACGCCCGTGCCACACACCGTTAAAATAGATAAATTTCGATGATTAGTAAATTGCTTAAGTTTGCTGGATCGGCAGTTCAATGATAAACTCGGTTCCCTTGCAGGGTTCAGACTCGCACCGGAGCGATCCTCGGTGATTTTCTACTAAGATTTTGTAGACAATAGACAATCCTAAACCAGTACCTTTACCAATTTCCTTGGTGGTGAAAAACTGGTCGAACATTCGCTCTTTTATCTGTGGTGTCATTCCGGTACCCGTGTCAGCAATCCGCACTCTCACGCGATCGGGCCCAGCTAATTCTGTGCTGATCAAAATTTTTAGCGCAGCATGGGGCTGATTTTGTGATGCATCGTCCAAAGCATCGATCGCGTTGGTAATTAGATTCATAAATACTTGATTTAGCTGTCCCGAATAACACTCTACAGGAGGCAATTTTCCATAATTTTTAATTACTTGAATGTCGCGACGGTCTATTTGAGAATTGAGACGGTTTCGCAAAATTAACACGGTGCTGTCAATGCTGTCGTGCAAATCGCACATGGTCATGTTACTGTTATCGGTGCGCGAAAAGTTGCCCATAGATTTGACAATTTCGCGAATGCGATTGGAACCCATTTGCATGGAAGAGATAACTTTAGGCAAGTCTTCAACTAGAAAATCAAGATCTATCTCTTCGATTTTAGCTGTGATTTCGGGACAGGGATTGGGATAGCATTCTTGATAGAGACACAGCAGGTGCAACAAATCTTGAGTATAAATTGCGGCATGGCTCAAGTTGCCGTAAATAAAACTAACTGGGTTATTAATTTCGTGGACGATACTAGCCATTAGCGCCCCCAGCGAAGACATTTTTTCGCTGTGGAGGAGTTGAGCTTGAGTTTGTTTGAGTTCGCAAAGTGCGCGATCGAGCTGGGCGGCTTGAGCTTCCGCTTTCGAGGTAGCAGCACAACTTTCTTGATAAAGTTCAACCTGTTTAAGGTCGATTTCAAATTGTTCGATTTCGCTTTCTTGCTGGTATTGGCTCACCACGGCATCGAAAGCTTCTAGCAAGTCGCCGCCCGCTGCTTCGACAATGTACAGGAGATGGGGATTTTCCAGCATGAGTTCGGCATCAGGAACTTGCACTAATGCTTTTATTCGATCGATATATGCGCGCACTTGTTTGTCTAAATACAGTGGCGGCTCCAAATACATTGCCTTGAGGGTGGCTGAAGGGGGACTGCCTAAGTTGATGCTACTGCCAATATTCATTAAGTCGCGGTGCGATTTTTGCATAAGCTCGATCGCCTCTAACAAATTCACCCGCAGTTTGGCTCTTTCTAGCCCATTCTGAGAGCAAACTAACCTCATGCAAAAAAAAGCCGTTCGTTGGGAAAGCATTCGCTGGCGGCCGCTGATGTTAATTACCGCAGCACTAATTTTTCTGGCTGTCGTAATTTCTTCCAGATTAAAGTAGTTGCTCAGTGCTGCCATTGGTAATACCCCCGACTCCACTAAATGTCTGTAGCTCCTGCTGACACAAGATTTAAGAGCCATAAAAAAAATTGTACAAGACACTAACAATATATTCTGTATTTCCTAATAAAGTAGTATACTAAAACACAATTATTTTCAATTGGTGGCTTATCACAATTTTTATGATTCTGGTTCTTGCACAGTTTTTCTTAACTATTCAAAAATTTACAAGTCAACTTCGCCATAATTTGAGCTTGAGTTTGCGGCAACCCGTGAGCAGCATTGGGAATAATTGCTAACTCTGCTCCCGGTATCTCGTTAGCGTAGGTTTCACAGTGCCATAGAGGAATTGTTTCGTCGCTATCTGCTGCGATAACTAAGGTAGGAATTTGCAATTTGTGAATTTCTTTTTCTACTGTATCAACTGCGTCTTCCGGCCTCATCCGGCTCATTAAAAATGACCTTGCTACTGGTTGAGACATTAACTCCCTGCGCCACCCGGAAATTTGCTGCAATTTCTCACTTTTTCCAGCTAAACTCGCAAAAGGTTTTGCCAACTGCAAGGCCCAATCCACGGCTGGGGTTTCCCACAGCAGCGGCCGCAAAGCATCGTATTGACCGCAAAAACTGTCGTCCCGAATTCCGGCTGGTGCTGCTAACACTAAACTCCTCACAGAATTAGGATATTTGAGGGAATATGCAGATGCTACCCAACCGCCAAAAGAATGTCCGATGATGCAGCAGGGTTCGATATTTAGTTGTTCTACAACTTGCCGCACAAAAGCAACTTCTACAGCTACGTCGTAGCGGATTTCTGGTTTGCTGGATTCTCCAAAACCCAACATATCTAAACTGATGCACCGAAACTGAGATTGCAATAACTCAATTAACGGCAGCCAGCAAGTCTTTTCTCCTAAGAAACCGTGCAGCATCAATAAGGGTCTGCCGCACCCGATGTCGAGGTAGGCGGCTGTTTGGGTGGTGCTATTGACAAATGTACTTAATGTGTGCGTTTGTCCTCCAAGTGCTTGAGACTGCATGGGGTTCGACTCCTGATAGGTAAGAAATATTTGTAAATAATTGTAACAAAAAAGCAGTCCAAACGTTAAACTTCATTACGGAGTACACAGTTAGAAATAGACCATGATATTGTCTATGATTATTAGAAAATACTACAAACCCAAAGCAGGAGAACACTTTGAACTCTACTTTAAAACAGTACCCGGCTTGCTCTCTTCGCGAAGATGTCAGTGAGTACGTAGCACACCTACAGCTTCACATGACTTTACAAGCTCGCAACTTGCTCCCTACCATTACCACCGCTAAGGATAGTCGCGAACAACTGTTGCAGCAGACTCAGGCTCATTTTGAGAAACGAGTTTCTCGACAAGCTATTTAAACCAATTTTACGATCGCCCGCGGTCGATCGAACTTGCCCACATTTCAGCATCCCAGAAACCCGGTAGCCTCAACAATACCGGGTTTCTTTTCGGCTAATTATGCAGGGGGCCAGGTTTTGGGTAATATGCGTTGGGTATGCTTTAAATTTAATGTCTATGCGAATTCCGATTATTGCATTTTTGACTTTGGCGGCGCTGGCTGGTGGCGAATTGGCAGCGCGGGCGATCGATCCGAGTGCCGCACCGACTGAGGCGGAGTTTAGAGAGGGAACCGCAGAGGCGCAGAGGGCGCAGAGGGAGGAGGATGAGGTCATTGGTGATCACTTAACGTTAAACCGACCGTCTCTCTTGTTTGTAGCGAAGTCTAGATCCCCCCTAACCCCCCTTAATAAGGGGGGGACAAGAAATATGCTCAAAGTCCCCCTTCTTAAGGGGGATTTAGGGGGATCTAGACTAGATGACAAGGGACATTTGTTATCGGTTCCAGTCTTAAATAGTCACCAATCGGATGAGGTGAACCCAACTGTGCGGGATTTGTCGGCATCCGATGAGCTCGCAGCTTCTCCAGAAGTACGCGCGGCGCAGCTATCCCCTAGGGAATCGCCCTCATATCCTTTGCGGTTGCATCCAAATAATCCAATCGAGTCAACAGTTAACACTCAACCATTGAGTTTTTCCACCCCTCCTTCTACAGTCAACAGTCAACAGTCAACAGTCAACAATCACCTGACGGTGCAACCGGAATTGATATCACTCAAGTCCAGCCACAATAAAGATTTTACATCTCTGTTAAAAACTCCGGCGACGCTAGCGGCACAAGCCGAAATCCCCGAAGCAGTAAACAGCAACGCCCGACAGCTAGGCGGTACTCTACAAATCAGTCAAGTGGACAATGCTGAGGGCGTTTACGTTGCTGATGTGAAAATTCGCTTTGTCAATTCCAGAGGCGAAGCTGTTGATAAAAAAGGGAATCCAATTGAGGGCAGAATTTCGGAAGATTTTATCCGAGGTGAGCTCAAACTTAAGGCGGGGGATAACTACAGCCGGGAAGTTGTACGATCGGATTTACAGCAGTTACAGCAATTGGGGTTGTTTGACAAGGTTACGGTTTCGATCGAAGAAGTTGGCACGGATGTTAATGTAATCTACAACGTTCAAGAGCGATCGGCTCGATCTTTTAGCGTGAGTGCCAGTCTTAGTGATGATGTTGGCGTTGCGGTTCCTCTTTCCTATACCGATCGAACTTTCGGAACAACCCCACAGCGGCTGGCGGTGGAACTTCAGCCCAGCCTCCGAGGTATCCAGTACGATGTCCAGTTTGTCAGCCCTTACGTTGCCGCCGAAGACCGTTTGGGATACAGTGTGAGAGCTTTTGGCGATCGCAGAATATCGGAAATTTTCAATAAAGATATTGATTTGCCCAACGGGAACCGAGTTCGGGAAATTCGGGTGGGGGGAAATCTCAGGTTTACCAGACCTTTGGGCGATTGGCAATCGACTTTGGGACTAAATTATACAAACATCAGTACGCGCGATCGCAACTTAAATATCGCCCGCCGCGACGAACTCGGCAATCCTCTCACATTCAGCGGCAGCGGTGTTGACGAGTTATACACTGTTTCTTTTGGTGCGATGCTCGATCGGCGGGACAATCCCTTCAACCCCACCAGTGGCTCGATTCTCAGCCTCAGCACCGAGCAGTCGATACCTTTGGGTCGAGGCAACATTGTGAGTAACAGGCTGTTAGCAAATTATATACAGTATGTACCAGTAACTTTGCTCGGCATCAGCGAGTCCGAAGCCTTGCCCGAAATGCTGGCTTTTAACTTGCAAGCGGGCACGGTAATCGGGGATTTGCCACCAACGGAAGCTTTTCGTCTCGGCGGCCGCAATTCCGTGCGGGGTTACGACGGCGGGGACATTGGCAGCGGCCGGAGTTATTTTTTGGCTTCGGGTGAATATCGGTTTCCTGTGGGTCAAGATGTTGGCGGCGTGATATTTGTTGATTTTGCGTCGGATTTGGGAACGGGAGATAGTGTACTCGGAAAACCGGCCGTAGTCAGGGACAAACCGGGGACTGGGGCGGGTGTTGGGGTGGGTGTGAGGGTGCGATCGTCCTTTGGATTAATTCGCTTAGATATGGCTGTTAGCGACTCCGGCGACATCAAATTTATACTCGGTACAAAGCAACGATTTTAAGAATAGTGAAACCGATCAGTTAAACCACAGTCTTAAACAGATTTTGCGCGACTCAATTGTCGCCAAAGCCTTTGGCAGGGCATCATCAACCCTATCGGCCTCGGCTGGCGGGGTGTCGGTGATTGCTGCGTCTGATTGGGCAAGTTGTCGATCGAATAATTGAGTTTGATTTCTTTCCTCAGCCCAACCTCCAAAGTTTGTAGTAGTAATCGAAATTGAGTGAAATACAGCACCTCGGTAAGGACACAACAATGTTGTATCCCTACTGTGTTGTAGGCAATTGACAATTGCTATATTTATCCTCGTAAATGCTTAACGCTTTGGTTTCTTTACATCAACAGTTTTCGGCTTAGCCACCGGAGTGCGCGGATAAAACTTAAACTTATTGAGCGCAGCACTTGCCGATTTAGCCACACCGCTATCTATATCTCGCAAAGCTTTTTGTAGCAGCGGAATCACTTTTTCCGACTTAATCATTGCTAGTGCTTCCACAGCAGCTTCGCGCACATCCGGGTGAATATCTTGAGCTAATTTTCCCAAGGTTTCTATTGCTCGCTGACCTTCGGATCTCAGAGCATTAGCAGCAGCCATTTTACCTAAAGCCGACGCTGCAAACTTGCGGGTTTCTTTGTCTTGACTTTGAACACATCCCATCAACTGCGGTAGGGAATAGCTTGGCGCTTGTCTGGCAATTGGAAGCTGTTGTTCGACTTCGGGTTGATGTAAGTCAATTGGTTGTGGTTCCGAAAAATCTGTGTAATTTAACTCTTCTTCAACTTCTGTTTGATTTAACTCACTTGACAGTTCCTGCCAAACTTCTTCTTGTGATAAACCTTCGGAAAATTCTGTTGAATTTAACTGACTGAACTGCTGCTCCGGGACTTCTTGTTGTTGTACATTACTCTCGTACTGCTCTTGCAAAGACCTGATAGTAGCTTGCATCTGAGCTTCGTGAGCTCTCAACTGATCGTGAGCCGCTTGCAACTGACTCTCGTATTGCTCTTGCAAAGCCTCCATATTTAACTGCATCTCAACCTCGCGGTTCTCATATTCCTCAGCAGTTTGCCTCAAGCGAATTTCGTGTTCATTTTGCAAGTTTTGCAAATGTTGCTCCATCTGAGCTTGATAATTTAGATGCAATTCGTCAGCAACTCTGAGTAAATGATGTTCGTGTTCTGCTTGCAAAGATTGGATATTTTGCTGCATCCTAGCATTGTTAGCTGCTTCTAATTCCTCGCTGATTTGTCGCCGCAGCTCAGGCTCCTGTGCGCTGACAACTTTTTGGAGCTGACTGTCGCGTTCTGCCCGAACTTGTTGGAGTTGATTTTCGTATTGAGCCGCAACTTGTTTGAGCTGGTTTTCGTATTGGTTAGTAACTTGTCTGAGTAAATTTTCGTGTTCGACAGTAGCTTTTCTAAGCTGATTTTCCCGTTCTCCTTGCTGAGATTCGACAGCTTGTTGCACCCGAGACATCTGAGCTATTTCTATTTCCTCAGTAATTCTGCGAGTTTGCTGCAAGTATTCTTGCTTTTGCTTCTTTAAGCGCTTTTCCACTAACCAGTAAGCAACTGCTACCCCTGCCAAAAAACCTAAGATCGCTCCTATGATACCCACAACTGAGATCCTCCCGACAAAATAGTGATGCTGGACTTTTTACATTTAACCATACAGCCTCCTGTAACCGCCCAATAGCAGCAGCCAGGCTGTCACTGCGAGCCAATGAATCGCCACCGCAGGCCAGATAGAACCGCTTTGCAGGTAGGCGAGGGAGCACGCAACTCCCAAAATTGCCGCCAGTAGCAAAAATACTGGATTCATAAAGGTCGATCGACCAACCGGGTAAAAAGTCAGCGCGTTCAGCGGGTGGTAAACTACAAAGGTCGCCAAACTCGCGCATCCCCAAAACCACAGCATTAACCCAGAAGCATTCTCGAACGGGTGTGGCAGCATTAACACGCGGAAATATACTTCCTCGGTGATGCCAGGACTTAACAAACAGCCAAGAAGCACTCCCACAATTGTAGGCCTGGAGGTTTGCACATCAACTTTCAGAAATCCCGACCAAAAACCGATAGGAAGCGCGATCGAAGTGTAAACCAGCGCGAGCATAGCTGCAACCAGCCAATCAGTGAAATCGGGAATAGTTGAAAAAGCCAGGGTGATGCGGCGTATCAGGAATCCCAGCAGCGCCATCGCACTAAAATTTAACATAATCAAACTGATCCTTAAAATTTTCAAACAGATGTTAGCAGTAAGTTGAGCCGTTTAAGTAGGTGTTCCGAATTAATTACACAATATTTCTACTGAAACCCTTGCCTAGTAAGGAGTCTTTATGTAATTAATTTTGTGTGGTTACTTATCAAAAAACTGGGTTGAAAACCCCGTCCTTCTAGGACGGCTTTAATTGTAACTTTTCATTACGCAATACTCCGTTTTGTGCTGATTGCGGTAGCATAAGAGTGGAGGTAGAGCAATGCTCGTTTTTGAGTTTAAATCTTACG